>NZ_JBEXVL010000020.1:0-11851 GCF_040638805.1 Streptomyces sp. NPDC005925
AACCGGGACGGGTCGGGAGCCACGACCTCACGCAGGGCCGCGTTCCACTCCTCGTGCGTACGCGGACCGAGCTGGAAGTACCACTCACTCACCACAATGAGGATGCGGCCGTCGGCGAGCTTCAGGTCGCGCAGCAGGTCGACCAGTGGAACCTCGGCCGGGGAGTCCCACCGCAGGAACACCACCTGCAGTCCGCGCCGCTCGAGCCGGTCCGCGATCCAGGCGGCCCATGCTCGGTTGAATCCGGCATAGTGGATGGTGACGGTCTCCCTCGCGGTCCTCCTCTCGGTCGACCCGACCGGCTTACGAGCTCCAGACATGCAGCGGCCTCCAGCACGTAGTACCACGAAATCCTAGAACCTCGGCGCGTCGCCCGTAAGTCCGTCGACTGACGGGAACACACCAAGGTTCGACGATCTTTCCTCACTGCACGCCGACGCGCACGGATTCACTCAATCAGCCCGCAGCAGGGCGTCATGACGTTGTGTCCACAAGGTGCGCGCCGCCTTGACGTAGGCCTCGGCCCGGGCCGTGTGGCCCCGGGGTGCCGGGTACTCGCCCAGGTGTTCGTAGGCGGCAGCCATCTCGTCGACGAAGCGGCGTCCCGGCGTTGTCAGGTCGGGTGAGCCCACCAGGGCCGGCAGGGCGGCTCCCACCTGAGCGTGGTACCGCGCGTGCTGTGCCCACGCCCGTTCCCGCTCCTGACGCCTGGTGATCAGCGCCCGGCGCTGGAAGAAGGACGCCATCGCGAGGTGCGAGTAGGTGCCCTGCAGCAGACCGTCGTACGGCCTCGGGTCGGATCGCCAAGGAGCGAAGTAGCGCGCCTCGGAGCCGGCTCGGTGCAGCGGCAGAAGCCGCCCCAGGGCGGCCAATTTGGCATGCTGGAGTTCGTGGACGACAGTCGCCGCGAAGGTCACGGGGTCGGACGGCGTGCTGCTGAGCAGAGCACCGAAGGCGTCACGCCGGGTGGCGCTGCAACTGCCCTGACCGGAGCCCCTGTCGGGCGGCATCGCCAGCGGCACCAGACAACGCAACAGCGCCACCGCCTCCGCCAGCCGCTGGGCGCCGCCGGACCGCAGTGCCGCCGCCGTTCCGGACCAGGCCTGGAGCCACCGTTTGCGGGCGGCGTCGTCCAGTGCGACCGGGCCGCTCAGGTTGCCGTAGCGGGGTCCGTCCGTCACCGCCCGATAGGGGTCCAGGTCGTCGAGCGGCATGGCGGGCGCCGACGGCATAAGCCCCGGCAGGGCGTGCGCGGGCGTCCAGGCGAGCGCGCCGGACCAGGCACCCGTGCCGGACTCCAGGTGGATGGTCACGTCGGGGGCGTCGGCCTGTCGTAGCGTCATACGGTTGGCCCCGGCGGCCACCACGTCCACGGGCACGTCGCCCGGCGTCGCGGTGTGCAGGGCCCCCAGGGACGGCAGGGTCAGCACCCCGGCGCGGGCGGTGAGCCGGGTCGTGAAGGTGAGGCCGGCCCGCGCGGCGGCGACGGCGGCCATCGCGCTGAGGTGGGCCAGATCGCGGCGCAGCCGGCGGGCGCGTGGCTCGTCCGGCGGGCCGGAGCCTTCCGCGTCCAGACCTCGCAGCACGGAACGCGCCCAGGGTCCGGTCAGGGGCTGGAACAGCAGGGCCCGCGAGGGGCTGACCGGCGAAGGTGCCCTACCGCCGCTCCAGCCGCGCTCCGCCGGGCCTGTACTGGGCCCCGTCCCAGTGCCCTGTTCGTCCGCCGCCGCACCCCCCGCCTCCCTGTCGGCCTCCCCCAGCATCGCCCAGTCCTCCCGCACCCGGTCCTTCTCCTCCGGCGTGCAGACGGAGTGGTCCGCCGACTGCGCCGCGTCGAGCACCGCGCGGAGAACGAGCAGTCGCCGGGTGTCCTGGTCGCGGACGAGGAGGTCGAGGGTGTCGGGGCCGCCCTCGGTGCGGCCGAGTTCGAGGAGGGCCCGGTCCGGGACCGCCGGAAACATCACGGAGTGCCCCCTTCTCGCGAGGCCGGGAGGGTCACCCGGGTGCCGGCGAGCCGGGCTGCCACGTGGCGGATGAAGCGCTCGAGGTCGGCGCAGTAGACGGAGGGGTTCTCGAAGCCGTGGCCCGCCCGGTAGCGGTGCGCGTAGTGCCCTCCGCCGCACACCCGCAGCAGCGGGCACGCCCGGCACTGCGCGGCGAGTGCCGCCGGGCCCGCCTGGCGTGCGGCGACGCCCGGGTGCCGGAGCGCCTCGTCGAAGCTGTGCCGGAACACGTCGAGGCCGGTCCGCGCCGCCCCCGGATACGCCGACTTGAGGGAGTCGACCTGCTCGACCGACCCGTCGGTCTCCACGACGACCGCGTCGAACGGCGCCAGCCCCAGCGCCTCCGTGGACGCCGGAAGCCCCAGCAGCAGCGCCACGCACGCCTCGAAGAGCCGCACCCGGGTCTCCCGCCGTCCGGCCGCCCACCAGCGGTCGAACACGGCGCACAGCCAGTCCCCGTGGCGGAGCTCCCCGTGGTGCGGCGGGGGCGCGGACCAGTTGCCGTGCGGCAGGAGGAGGTCCAGCGCGGGCGGGGCCAGGGCGAGCAGCGAGTCGTACGTCTCGACCGGGTCCAGGGTGGGGTCGACGACGGTGAGGACGCCCGCGTACGACTCCGGGAAGCGCTCGGCGAGCAGGCGGACGCCGCGTGCCGCGGCGGGCCAGGACGGGTGGCCCGCGTGGTCGACGCGCCGTCCGTTGTGCGCGGCCGTGCCGCCGTCGAGGCTGACGCCGACGCGGATGCCGGCCGCGGACAGCGCGGCGAGACGTTTCTCCGTCAGGAGGGTGGCGTTCGTCTGGACGGTGGCGTGCACCGTGCAGGCGGCGGGGACGCGCTCCCGTACCCGGGATGTGAAGCGGGCGAGGGTGTCCGCGCCCGCGAGGAGGGGTTCGCCGCCGTGCAGGACGACGGCGACGTCCGGCAGCGCGTGCGCGTGGGCGTGCTCGGCGATGCGGGTTGCGGTGCGGTCCAGGACGTCGGCGGGCGCGGCGGGCGGGCGGCCGCGCCAGGTGCTGTCGGGGCCGGCGTAGAGGTAGCAGTACGTACAGGCGAGGTTGCAGCGGCCGTGCGCCTTGACGATGAACTGGCGGAACGGAACCGGGGTCCGATGGTGCGCCGGCCGGTCGAGGTCTGCGGGAGCAGGATCGGTTACTGCCTCTCCAGACACTCCAGCACCCCCATGCCGTGCGGCCGCGACACGCGTGCACCGGCACGAGGGCGCGGACCACGCCGTACGACACCGCATTCCCGGCGCGGCACGTGCCCGAAACCCGGCGCTGACGAAGTTGTCCGATTCACCTGTCCCGGCGCCGGGATGTGTCGACAACCGGTCGGCAGACCCTGGTTGTTGCCGAATCCAAGGCCTTCGCCCCTCATGGCCTTCGGTTCGGTCCCCGTGCTCTTCAGAAGGAGTTGTCGAACCCCCACAGCATCTCGCTCGGTTCCGTCGCCCGGGTCCGCAGCTCGCCCAGTACCTCGCGGAGCACCGGATGGTCGATGCTGCCCAGCTCCGCCAGGTCCAGCGTCAGCAGATCCGGGAGTGGCCGGGCCGGTGGCCCCGCCGCCCCCGCCAGGACCGGTTCACCGGCCAGGGCCGGTTCGCCCGTCAGGGCCTGCTCGTGCGCGGACTCGTCCCGTACGCCCATGTCCCGTCCCTCTCTCCCGCTGTCCCGGCCCGTGAGGGCACTGCCCGCCACGGCCCGCCCGGCACCGGCCGGTCCGCTCATTCCAGTTCGGCCAGCCGTTGCGCCGTCTGCTGGGCCGTCGGTTCGCCGGTGCCCAGGCTGTCGTCCGGCAGCCGTGCCCATTCCGTGTGTGCCGCCCGGTAGGCATCCCGGGCGGCGCGGGGACGGCTCACCGTCTCGAAGGACATACCCCGCCAGTGGTGCGCCTGCGCGGCCAGTTCCACGGCCTCGTGGCGCCGGCGTTCCGTTTCGGCCTGCTCCTCCGCCTCCCTGGCGGACTCCGCCGCGGCCCGGAACGCGTCCACCGCCAGGTCGAGACGGGGTGCGCGGCCCAGGGTCTGGTACGCCTCGAACTGGGCCTGTCCGAGCTCCAGCCGGCACCGCGCGGCCAGCAGCGGGTCGTCCGCGTCCGCCGCCGCGAGGCCGAAGAGGTACTCGGCCTCCCGCAGGTCGACCCGGTCGCCGCGCACCCGGTAGCGCAGCATCAGGGCGCGGCCGAGCAGCAGCAGCCGGTGGGCGAGCCTGCGGTTGCCGGCCGGGGTCTCCATGCGGCAGTCGCGCAGCACCCTGATCGCCCGGGACAGCTGTCTGTGGGGCCCCGGGGAGCTCTCCAGCGCGGCCAGCCGCAGCAGCACCTCGCCCCACTCGGCGAGTACGTCGGCGTGCGCCGGCAGGTCCCGGGGCATCCGCTGGGCGGCCTGGTCGAAGTCCTCGGCGGCCCGGTGCAGTTCCATCGGCTCGCCCGACTCGGCGTAGCGCGCCACGGCGATCCGCCCGGCGCGCACCAGCAGGGCGGCGCGCTGCCTCTGTTCCCTTACGAGCGCGAGGGCCTCCTCGGCCCGTGCCTGGGCGTCGTCCAGCGAACCGCGGGACAGCAGCAGCGCGTCGAGCAGGTCGGTCAGGACGTCGACACGCGCGCGTACGGAATCCGCGGTGTGCTGCCGGTCGCCGGTCTCCAGGGCGTTGTGCAGGGACCGCTCGCCCTGTTCGGCGTACAGGCGGGCCTGGACCGGGTCGGTGGTGACCTTGGCCAGGCGCAGCAGGACGCGGCCGTGTTTGAGGGGGAGTTCGGGCGGGCGGCTGCGGCGGTCGGGCCAGACGTCGGCGAACGCCTCCAGCATGCCGACGGCGCTCTGCAGCAGCGCGCTGTCGTCGCCCAGGCTCCACTGGGCCTCCAGGGCCTGGACACGCTCCAGGGTGAGCCGCAGCGCCTCCTTCTCGTCGAGGCCGGGTGCGGCGCAGGCCACGGCGTACTCGCGGTCGGCGCGCTGCAGCAGCCCGAGGGCGCCGCGCCGGTCGCCGCGGCGCTCGCGGTCGACGGCCGCGGCGTGCAGCACGCTCGCGAGGACGGCGCGTTCCCGCAGGGCGCGCGGGTGCGCGGCGGCGCGTTCGGCGGCCTGTTCTGCCTCCCGCAGGAGGGCCGCGCCGCCCTGCACCGTCCACAGCCGCAGCGTGCAGCGCGCGTACTCGGCCCACAGCTCGGGGTCGGCCCCGGCGGGCCGTTCGTGTGCGGTGGCGCCCCGCAGCAGCTGTACGGCGTCGATGATGTCCTGCACCATGCGTTCTGCTTCGAACCGGGCGAGCAGGGCGCGGGCGCGGGTGACCGCCTGGTGGGTGGGCCGGTCCTCGGCGTGCCGGGAATCGGTCAGCAGGGCGAACTCCGGTGTCTGTTCGGGCAGCGGCATGAACCGCTTCAGGACGCGTGCGGCGACCTCGGCGAAAGGCTGCGGCACCGGCGTGGCCCCGGCGTCGCTGCCGTGCTCGCCGCCCTCGCCGAACCTGCCGAATCCGCCGTTCTCACCGGCGTGTCCGGCGCCGGGGCCGGGGGGACGGCCGGGTCCGCCGTGGCCGAGCTGGGCGAGGGCGAGAGCCGGGAAGTTGGGGCCGCCCTTGCCGAAGCGCTGCTCGATGTACTCGGAGCAGTGCTTGAGCACCAGCATGGCCTCGTCCCGGCCGAGGCGGGACAGCAGCGCGTCGCGCACCTCGGGTTCGATCTCGTACCACTGGGCGCCGTCCCCGCCGTGGTCGGCGTCCGCCCGTACGACCAGGCCGCTGACCAGGACCTCGGCGAGTTCGGCGGGGCCGGAACCGGGCAGCATCGTGCGCTGTACGAGCTGCATCACGGGCAGGCAGAGCGGGGCCGCCGCCAGGTGGACGGCGAGACGGCCGGCGGCCGGGGAGGCGGCGGAGCTGAACCGGCTGACCCGCTCGTACGGCGTCCGCGGCCGGTCGGGGCGGGCCGCGGCGGCGGGCGGCTGGTCGGCGCGCACCCAGCCCACGGCGCCGGGTACGGCTCCGGTGCCGGCCCCGGACAGCAGCCGCGCCCAGGAGCCGAGGGCGACGGGCTCGGGCGGCAGGACGGGCACGGGCAGCGCGCCGCGGCGGGCCTCGGGCGGGGTGCCGGCCTGCGTGCGCACGCGCAGCGCGGCGCCGACCGGGGTGTCGTTGCGTGACAGTTCGCCGAACGTGACGGGCAGCCGGGTGCGGTGCCACATGCGCTGCGGCAGGGGCTGGATCACGGCGACCGGGCCCTGCCGGGACAGGTGGTGGAGCAGCCGGTGGGCGTGGCCGCTGTGCCAGAGCGGGCCCGCGCAGTCGCTGACCAGGACGACGATGCGGCGTCCGGTCGGGTCGCTGAGCCGGTCGGCCGAGTGCAGCGGCGCGGCCGACGCGTCCGGGCTGCGGCTGACGGTCGCGGTGCCGTCGGGGCCCTGGTGGAGATGGCTGGTCTGGATGTCGGAGAAGGCGCCCAACTGCTCGAAGATCTTTCCCAGTTCGTCGAACAGCAGGTCCCAGACGCGCATCGAGGACGAGACGTCCATCACCAGCTGGAGGCGGGCGTCGCGGCGGGTGACGAAGCGGTGGACGGGCAGGATCAGCCCGCCGGCCTTGGCGCTGGCGTCCGCCGTCGCGGTCTCGTCGAGCTCGGTACGACGGGGCGGAGCACCGGTCTTGTAGCCCTGCAACGGGCGTAATGCGCGCTGGAGTTCGAGCGGCGCGGGCAGCACGGGCGCGTGGGGCACGCGCACCGGCAGCGTGGCGGCCCGGCCCGAGCCGCGGCCCGCGTCGCCGGGCGGCCGTGCGTACAGGTACACGCGCCCGTCGGACGTGTCGTACGGCTGCTGCTCGGGCCCGGGTTCCGGCCGGGACACACGGTCGCCGTCCGACGGCGGGTCGAGGCGCCGTGAGCGCGGCGGGATGACGGGCGACGGCATCCGTCTGCCCGGTTCCGTGGCCGCGTCCGCCGGGTCACCGGCCGGGCGGGCCCACCGGGCCAGCCACAGCGCGTCGCACAGCTGCTCGTGGTCGGGGTCGAGACCGATCGCCCGCAGCCGCGCGACGAGTTCGGCGATGGGATCGTCGCCGCCGGACATGCCGGTGCGCCCGGCACCCGCCCCTCCCCCGGACGAGCCGGCACCACCGGAACGGCCGGTGCCCGCGGGAGCGGCGGAACCGCCGGAGGCAGCAGCGGCGCCGGGAGCCCCGGACGCATGGGAACGGCCGGAACCCCCCGGAGTTCCGGGACCCCCGGGAACCGAGGGGTCCCCTGGACCGTGACGCGCCGTTGCGTCGGGCATCAGTGCCTCACCTCGGGGGGTCGAGCCGCTGAATGAGCATGTCGGCGAGCCGGTCGCGGCTGGGCGGCGCGGCGGCGTCCGTGAGGTAGATCGCGTTCAACAGCTGGTCGGTGGCGAGGAGTTCGCTGCGGGAGCGCTCCAGGAACCGGCCGATCAGGTCGTCACCCGCGCGTGCCGCCTCGTGGCCGAGGTGGGCGCGTACGAACGTGGCGAGCCGGCTGTGGTCGGGCCGACCGAGCTCCAGATGGATGCACCGGCGCATCAGGGGCGCGGGGAAGTTCCTCTCGCCGTTGCTGGTGAGCACGACGAACGGGAAGGCGTTGCAGCGCACCCGGCCGTCGCGCACCTTCACCTTGACGCCGTCGGCGGTGAGCACCTCGGCCTCGCCGTTCGGCAGCCGGTCGGCGATGCGCTGCAGTTCCGGAATGGCGAACTCGCCCTCCTCCAGCACGTTGAGGAGGTCGTTGGGCAGGTCGATGTCGCTCTTGTCGAGCTCGTCGATGAGCAGCACGCGGGGGGTGTCCGAGGGCAGCAACGCGGTGCCGAGAGGCCCGAGCCGGATGTAGCTGCCGATGCCCTCGACCGCGCCCGGCGTGCCGGCCGCCGCGCCGGCGGCACCCTGGGCGGCGATCTGCACGTCCTGGAGCCGGGCGATGGCGTCGTAGTGGTACAGGCCGTCCAGGAGCGTCGACCGGCTGACGACGGACCAGCGCAGCACGTTGCCCAGGCCCAGTTCGTACGCCACCGAGTGGGCCAGGGTGCTCTTGCCCGCGCCGGGACTGCCGGTGACGAGCAGCGGACGGCGCAGATACAACGCCGCGTTGATCATCTCCAGTTCCTCGGCGCCCGGCCGGTGCAGTTCGGCCAGGTGCCGGTGCGCGCCGAGTCTGCGGTCCTCGGAGCCGTCGCCCGAGTCTGCCGCGTTCCGGCTGGAGAAGTCGCGCCAGGGAGGCGGGGCCGGAAGCCGTTCGATGCCCTCGTGCGGTTCGCCGGCGCCGCGGTAGATGAGCCACTCACTGGATTCGGTCATGATCCGGTCCTCGTCGTCACTCGTCCGCTGAGCTTGGGGCGGCCGTCCGAACGTGCTCAACGGTATCGATCCTCGGGGGCCCTGATAAGAGGCCGAGAGGCCACGTGGCAGGTTGGGGTCACGGGGCCTCCAGCAGGTCACCACCGGGCAGGGGCTGGTGCGGGTCGTCGTACAGCAGCGCGATGCCGTCGGCCCAGTACGTCTCGGACCGGCCCGAGCGCAGCCGCATCCTCAGGTGGTGTACCGCCTCCGGGAGGCGGTACACGTTCTGCGGGCCCGCGATCTCGTCCAGCGTGCCCCGGTGGAACTCCCCGCACAGCGCGTGGGACGGTCCGCGCCGACGGCGCCACAGGGCCACGCCGTAGCCGCCGCGCACGATCCGGGCGAGTGCCGCGGCGTCGTCCTCGTACCGGTGGTCGCCGTAGCGGCACAGGACCGGGATGGTGCCGTGGGACAGGCCGCGCAGCTGCTCCACGGTCGGCACGGGTTTGCGCAGCCCGTCGGCGCAGTCCAGGATCTCGGCCGTCGCCCGGTGCGCGTGCAGCCAGCGCCAGCGGGCCCGGCGTTCCTCGTCGACGTCGTACGGATCCCCGTCGAGGCCGCCGAACTCGTCGTCGGGCAACTGGTCGCGGTCGGAGCAGCGCAGCACCACCGGACGCTGCGCTCCCAGCGGCGCCTCGTCCGGGCGCAGCTGCCAGCCGTCCACGGCGCAGCCGAGCAGGGTGTGGGGCAGGGCCACTTGGAGGACCGCGGGCCGGCCGGGTTCGTCGCAGCGCCGGAACGCCTCCGCGAGGGGCGCCGCCATGAGGACGGGCAGATCGTCCAGGTGGGCGCGCTCGGCCTGTTGCAGACGGATCACCTCGCTCTCGGCCGTGGTGACGGACACCGACCAGTCGCAGCGGCCCGGTTCCCAGCCCAGCTGCACCAATTCGACCAGGACGGACGGCTGCGCCTTGGCGGGCACGGACGCGGTTGGCTCGTACGCCGTGAAGGCCGGCCCGTCGTACTGGGTTGCCGGTTTGGTCTGGCCTTGGGAACGACGGATTCGGACGAAATCGTCCCACTGTCCGGCGAACTTGTGGCGGTGACGCGCATCGAGGCGCTGCGCGGCCAGCCACACCCAGTCCCACAGGGCATTCTCAGCCTCCGCCGTGGTGGGGACGACGAACGGGCGCTCGGCGAACAGCACGCCCATCGCGTACTGGAGCACGAGGCGGAGCGCGCCGTCGTCGCGGACGCTCTCGTACAGGGCGCCGAGGCCGTCGCGCCAGCCGCGCGGCGCGGGTTGCGGGGGCATCCCCTGGAAGTCCTGCAAATCCTCCAGGGTCTCGAGCAGGGCCCGGGTGCTGACCGGGGGCGGCAGGTTTGCGAGCCGGCCGAGCAACTGGATCCGCTCGTCGGCCGTCAGCGCGCGGCCGGGCCAGGCACCGAGCTGACTCTGCACGTCCACCCATGTGTTCCGCCGCGTGTCCGGGGTGCGCTGCCGGTCCCGGTGGTAGCGGTCGTGGGCGTGGAAGACCGCCTGGTAGAGGTCGGTGTGCTCCGCGTCGACGGCCCCGTCGGGCACCCGCATCGTCCGCAGCTGTTCCACTCCGATGGAGGTGCCCGCGCGCGGGCGGTGCTGCGCACGCGACTTGAGGACGCCGATGACCTCGCCGCGCAACGGGTCGATCACCGGGCCGCCGGAGACGCCGTACGGCAGGTCGTTGTCACCGAGGCGCATCTCGACGTCCGTCGACAGGCCGCCGATGGTGCCCTCCACGGAGAGCGGGCCGTAGACGATCTTGAGCACGCCGTCCACGGGGGTCCAGCCCGCGTACAGGACCTCGCCCTCGCTGTCGTACGCGGCGGGCCGCTCGGAGACGTACACGCACTCGTGGTCCACCGGCTCACTCAGCTGGACGAGCGCGAGGTCCGGGGTCGGCCAGTTGCCGGACACCGGAGCGGCGCCGTCGGGCAGCGTCTCGACCACCCGGCCCGGCACGACGCGCGTGGCGTGACCCGACGCGGAACCGTAGACCACCGCCACTTCGTCCCCCTCCCCGCCACACGCTACGTGTGCGCAGGTCAGAACCCAGCTCGGAGCAACGAAGAAGCCGGTTCCGAGGAACGTCGCGGGCTCGTCGTGGGCATACCCGACGCTTGCCCGATGAATGCGCACGGTCGCCGCCATCACGAGTTCACGCAGCGCACGACGGGCGGCACCCCTGGCGCTCGATGCGCCTGGGGCGTGCCCGTGACTCATGCCCCGCCCCCGCCGGACACGTCCTCGGCGACGCCGTGCACCGGAGCGCCGGGAGACGCGCCCGCGTGGGGAGCGCCGGGTGGTGCGCCCCCAGGTTCACCGCCGCCCGCGCGGGGGGACGGCACGGCGGGCGCGGGCCCTCCGGCCGGCATGGGGGGCACGGCAGGTACGAGGGGTGCGGGCGGTACGGACGTGGCGGGTGGGGCAGCCGGCACGGCGGGTGAGCCGGGGGCGGCGGACACGTCTAGGGGGGCCGCGGGTACGGCGGCTGCCGCGGGTACGGCTGGTGCGACGTGTACGGGCGCTACGGCCGGTGCCTCGGCGGTGGCGGGTACGGCCGATGCGTCCGCGGTGGCGGGTACGGCCGGTGCCCCAGGGTCGGCCGGCGCGTTCGCGTCGGGCGGTCCGCCGTTCCAGGTAAGGGTCACGGTGAGCCCTGCCTTGGCCTGGCCGTCGGCGAGAAGGCCGACGATCTTGCCCGCCTTGGCGGTGAACTCGATACCGAACTGGACGCTCACCTCGTCGGGCCGCACGGCGCGCAGCGGCTCCGCCAGGGACTGGGCCACGCCGGTCACCAGCGAGGTCAGGCTCTCGACACCCGCCTCGACGCGTTCGGTGAACCCGGTGTCGGAGTACGACAGCACACCCGGCGCCGGTAACTCCGACGCCCCCGAGATCCGCGCCCACACCGGTGTTCCGTCCGGCAGCACGATGCGCGCCACCTGTGTCACTTCCTGCCCCATGGCACTCCCCCGTTTCCTCTTCGGCCTGTGCGTCTCCGCGCCTCCGCGCCTCTGCGTCTGCGCGCCTCTACGCCTCTGCGCCTCTGCGTCTCTGCCGCCGGGTCAGCCGGCGCGGACCTCACGGTCCTCGGCAACGGCCGCCGCGTCGCGGACCGGTCGCGGAGCGTCCACGGCGCGAGGCCCGACGGCCCCACCGGGCACGCCGCTGCCTGCGCCTATCCTTTTCTTGCCTTCCTTCATACCTGCCGGAAACGCGACGAAAGACCTTATCTCTTCATCCCCGCAGGAAACAGGGTCCTTCCCGCCCGGGACGCTCCCTACCCCTCCTGCACCGACCCCACGGAGCACGATCCATGTACTTCACCGACCGCGGCATCGAGGAACTGGAGAAACGGCGCGGCGAGGAGGAGGTCACCTTCGAGTGGCTCGCCGAGCAGCTGCGGACGTTCGTCGACCTGAACCCGGACTTCGAGGTCCCCGTGGAGCGACTGGCCACATGGCTGGCACGGCTGGACGACGAGGACGACGAGTAGCGGGCCTCGGCTGCGGGACCCGGGCGCACGGCCGGG
>NZ_JBEXVL010000020.1:11949-90428 GCF_040638805.1 Streptomyces sp. NPDC005925
GCGGTCGGCGGTCGGCGGTCGGCGGTCGGCGGTCGGCGGTCGGCGGTCGGCGGTCGGCGGTCGGCGGTCGGCGGTCGGCGGTCGGCGGTCGGCGGTCGGCGGGAACGCGTGACACACGGGTTTCGGAACACGAGAGGGCGAGGAAGTCGGCGAAGACCTCATCGCCCTCTCGTGCGTCTCCGGCCACACGACCCGGGCGACGGACGTCATCTGCAGCCGTGCACCCGGCTCCGCCTCGCCACCTCCACCACCGGAACGGGTGTCTTGACTTTCCCCGTCCGCGATATATCGTGAATACACAGGACGCGATATGGCGTGTCGCGTGTTCCCGGCTGCCCGTGCGGTCCGGTTCGACCCAGGAGGTCTGCACCATGTCCGAGTGGTCCGTCACGGAGCCCGACAAGCTCACCTTCGACGGCTCCGTGAGTGAGCTCCAGGTACGCATCGTCAACGGGACGGTGAACGTCGTGGGGACGGACGAAGGTTCCGCCCGCCTGGAAGTGTCCGCGATCGAGGGCCCGCCCCTGAGAGTGACCCAACAGGGCGGCACGCTCACCGTGGCGTACGAGGACCTGCCCTGGAAGGGCTTCCTGAAGTGGCTGGACCCCAAGGGCTGGCGGCGCAGCGCGGTGATCTCCCTGGCCGTTCCGGCCGACACGCGTGTGGAGGTCGGTGTGGTCGGCGCCGCCGCCGTCGTCTCCGGGATCCGTGGCCGGTCGGTGGTGAAGGGCGTCACCGGCGACACGACTCTCGTCGGCCTGTCCGGCCCGGTGCGCGCGGACACGGTCTCGGGGAACCTGGAGGCTCAGGCGGTGACGGGAGACCTGACCTTCCACTCCGTCTCCGGCGACCTCACGGTGGTCGAGGGCTCCGGCCCCTCCGTGCGGGCCGAGTCGGTCAGCGGCTCCATGATCGTCGACCTCGGCCCGCAGGGCCCCACCGACGTCGGTCTGACCAGCGTCTCCGGTGAGATCGCCATCCGTCTGCCCCACCCCGCGGACGCCGAGGTCGAGGCGAACACCGCGAGCGGGACGATCTCCCACGCTTTCGAAGGCCTCCGGGTGCGCGGCCAGTGGGGCACGCACAAGGTCACCGGCCGCCTCGGCGCGGGCAACGCCCGACTGCGCGCGACCACCGTCTCGGGTTCCATCGCCCTGCTGAGCAGGCCCGCCGGGGAGGACGACGCGCGGGACGCGGGCCCTGGCCGGGGGGACAGTTCCGGCTCCGGCGCCGCCGCCACCGACCCCACCGACGCCCCGGCCGACGGCACGACCGACAAGAAGGTGCTCTGACATGCCTCCCGTCTTCGCCCACGGACGCCTCCGTCTCTACCTGCTGAAGCTGCTCGACGAGGCCCCCCGCCACGGCTACGAGGTGATCCGCCTCCTCGAGGAGCGCTTCCAGGGGCTGTACGCGCCGTCGGCGGGCACCGTCTACCCGCGCCTGGCCAAGCTGGAGGTGGAGGGTCTGGTCACTCACACCAGCGAGGGCGGCCGCAAGGTCTACTCGATCACGGACGCCGGCCGGGCCGAGCTGTCCGACCGCAGCGGCGAGCTGGCCGACCTGGAGCTGGAGATCCGCGAGTCGGTGGCCGAGCTCGCCGCCGAGATAAGAGCGGACGTGCGCGGCGCCGCGGGCGACCTGCGCCGCGAGATGCGGGCGGCGGCCACCGAGGCCCGGCGCGCCTCGACCGCTCACGGCGACAAGGGCACGTCCGCCGCGGACTTTCCCGGGCTCGGCGATCAGGAGTCCTGGCGCGCCGCCAAGGAGGAGTTGCGACGCGTCAAGCAGGAGTGGAAGGAGCAGGCGCGGCGCGCCAAGGACGAAAGCCGCCGGGCGCGTGAGGAGGCCCGGCGGGCGCGACGCCAGGTCAAGGACACGCAGGAGGAGATGCAGCGCATCGCCCGCCGCGTCCAGGAACAGGTGCAGGACCACTTCACCGGGGGCGACTGGCCGACCGGCATGCGCGAGGGCCTGGCGGACCTGGTGAAGGAGTTCGGCGAGTTCGGCAAGGACCTCGGCAAGGATGCCGGCCGGGACCACGCCGACGGCCGCCCCGCCAACGGCGCCGGCGGGCCGCCCCGGGAGCCGGAGTACTCCGACACCCCGGGCGACTTCCCCGCCGAGTACGAACCGGCCTGGGCGCACGACGCCTCCACCGGCGACCCGGCCCGCGACCTGGACCGCCTGCTCGACCGCTTCCGGGACGACATCCGCGACGCGGCCCGCGACCACGGCGTGACGGACGGGCAACTCCGCGACGCCCGGCACCACCTGTCGGCGGCGGCGGCCCGCATAGCGGCGCTGCTGCGTACCCCGAAGTCCTGAGCCGACGACGCCGACCCACCGGCTCGGGCGGGTCTTGTCGTCCGGCCCGCCCGAGCCGGACGACGCCGCCCCGCCGAACCCCCGCCCTGGTCCCACGGCTCACCGGACCCCAGCCCTGATTCCCCCGCCCCTCGGATTCTGACGCGCAACCCCCTCAGCCCACCGAACCCGGCCCACCAAGCCCGCCCACAAGCCGGGCCCGCCGAACTTCAGCCCACCGAACCGAGTTCGAAACCCGGCCCGCCGAACTTCAACCCGCCTTCGCGTGCCCCTCCCCGTAAAGAACTCTGGACACCGACTCGTGGGTCACCCCGTGGTCGGCAAGGACCTCGGCGAGCACCCCCGGGCGTGTGGTCAGCGCCAGCAGGATGTGTTCGTCACCGATGTGCCGGTCCCGGCGCGCGAGCGCGATACGCAGGGCCCTCTCGAGGGTGTCCTTGGCGTCGCGCCCGAAGGTGCGCCGCCCCGACCACCACCCTTTGTCCTTCCGGTCGCCGGCCATCGCGCCCACACCGTGCACCTCCTCCACGCGGGCGACGATCTCAGCGACGTCGATCCCCAGCCCCGCGAGGGCCTCGGCCTCGGCCTGGGACAGGCCGGCGCGGCGCCGCGCCTCGGCGAGTGCCCGGCGTACGGAGTCCCGGCGCTCGGCGAGCCCGAGCGCGGCCAGCGCGAAGGAGGCGCGACTGCCCTCGCGGTCCAGCAGGGCGAGCAGCATGTGCTCGACGTCGACGCTGCTCGCGTCCGCCGCCTCGGCATGCTCGACCGCCCCCCTGACGACGGCGCGGGCGTCCTTCGTGAATCGTTCGAACATCAATGCCTCCCGTACTTCTTGTGCACGGCCTGCCTGCTGACGCCGAGTTCGGCGGCGATCTCCTGCCAGGACCAGCCCTGGTTGCGCGCGCTGCGCACCTGGACGGCCTCCAACTGCTCCAGCAGCCGCCGCAACGCGGCGACGGCCCGCAGCCCGACCCGGGGATCACGATCGCCCGCCCGCTCGGCGAGATCCGTGGCTTCACTCATGCCGTCAACTTACGTTGACACGCCCAGCCTGTCAACCACAGTTGACATGAGAACGGCCGGTCCGAAGCCGGACCGGCCGCCGCAACGCCTCGCGGGCTCAGAAAAGTGAGCTGAGCAGGCAGGCTCAGAAAGGGGGCTCAGGACGTGGTGAGCACGATCTTCCCGAACTGCCCGCCCGCCTCCATGCGTGCGAAACCCTCCCGGGCGCGGTCCAGGGGCAGCACCTCGTCGATGACGGGCCGTACGCCGGTGGCGGCGCAGAAGGACAGCAGGTCCTCCAGCTCGTCCTTGGTGCCCATCGTGGAGCCCACGATTTTGAGCTCCAGGAAGAAGACCCGGGTCAGCTCGGCGTGCGAGGGCCGGTCACCGCTGGTGGCACCGGAGATGACGAGGGTCCCGCCGGGGCGCAGCGACTTCACGGAGTGGGACCAGGTGGCGGCGCCCACCGTCTCGATGACCGCGTCGACCCGCTGCGGCAGCCGGGCGCCCGGTTCCACCGCCGCCACGGCACCGAGCTCCTCGGCCCGCTTCCGCTTGGCCTCGTCCCGGCTGGTGGCGAACATCCGCAGCCCGGCCGCCTTGCCGAGCACGATCGCGGCCGTGGCGACGCCACCGCCCGCGCCCTGCACGAGAACGGAGTCGCCGGGACGTACACCGGCGTTCGTGAAGAGCATCCGATACGCGGTCAGCCAGGCCGTGGGCAGACAGGCGGCCTCTTCGAAGGAGAGTTCCCTCGGCTTGGGCAGCACGTTCCAGGTCGGCACGGCGACCTGCTCGGCGAAGGTGCCCGGGTAACGCTCGGTGAGGATGGAACGGGGCTCCCGGGGGCCGACACCGTGTCCGGTCTGGCCGATCACCGAGTGCAGCACCACCTCGTTGCCGTCCTCGTCGACGCCCGCGGCGTCGCAGCCGAGGATCATCGGCAGCCGGTCCTCGGGAAGGCCGACACCGCGCAGGGACCACAGGTCGTGGTGGTTGAGGGAGGCGGCCCTGACGTTGACGACACTCCATCCGGACCTGGCCTCGGGAGCGGGGCGCTCCCCCAACTCCAGACCGGAGAGCGGCTGGTCACGGTCGATTCGGGCGGCATAGGCAGCGAACATGCCCCGACCCTACGGTTTTGCGCCGGGCCGAAGGAACCACCGGGCCCTGTGACACACGCCCTCTTGCCGGGCGACCGCACGTGCGCCTCGAAGCAGCGGGCAGGAGAAGCGGCCCCGCCCCTGACGGGCGGGGCCACTCGGCCGGCCGGCCGAAGCCGGCCGCGGCCACTCGGCGCCCCAGCTCAGCGCCGCGCGACGCCTTCCGCCCGCGCCGCCGCGGCGACCGCCGCCGTCACGGCCGGGGCGACCCGGTCGTCGAACGGCGACGGGATCACGTAGTCCGCCGCGAGGTCGTCACCGACGACGGCGGCCAGCGCCTCGGCGGCGGCCAGCTTCATGCCCTCGGTGATCCGGGAGGCCCGCACCTGCAGCGCGCCCGCGAAGATGCCCGGGAACGCCAGCACGTTGTTGATCTGGTTCGGGAAGTCGGAACGCCCGGTGGCCACGACCGCCGCGTACTTGTGCGCGACGTCGGGGTGCACCTCGGGATTCGGGTTGGCCATGGCGAACACGAAGGCACCCTCGGCCATGGACGCCACGGCCGGCTCCGGCACCGTACCGCCGGACACGCCGATGAAGACGTCCGCGCCCTTGAGGGCCGACTCCAGCGACCCGGACAGGGCGCCCTTGTTCGTGAACTCGGCCAGTTCCCGCTTGACCGGCGTCAGATCCGCGCGGTCCCGGGAGACGACACCCTTGCGGTCGGCCACCGCGACGTCCCCGATGCCCGCTTCGACCAGCATCCTGGCGATGGCGACACCGGCCGCACCCGCCCCGGAGATCACCGCGCGCAGCTCACCGAGCGAGCGCCCGCTCAGCCGCGCCGCGTTGCGCAGGGCGGCCAGCGTGACGACGGCCGTGCCGTGCTGGTCGTCGTGGAAGACCGGGATGTCCAGCTCCTCCTGGAGCCGGCGCTCGACCTCGAAGCACCGCGGCGCGGAGATGTCCTCGAGGTTCACGCCGCCGAACGAGGGCGCGAGCCGCACCACCGTCTCGACGATCTCGTCGACGTCCGTGCAGTTCAGCGCGATCGGCACCGCGTCGACACCGCCGAACTGCTTGAAAAGGATCGCCTTCCCTTCCATCACCGGAAGGGAGGCCTCGGGCCCGATGTCCCCGAGCCCCAGGACGGCCGTACCGTCCGTCACGACCGCCACGACCGACGACTTCCACGTGTAGTCGTGGACGAGGTCGGGCTCGTCGGCGATCGCGCTGCACACCTTCGCGACGCCGGGCGTGTACGCCAGGGACAGGTCGTCCTTGTCACGGATCGGCACGGTGGCCTGCACAGCCATCTTGCCGCCACGGTGCAGCGCGAACGCCGGGTCGAAGGAATGGAGGGGCTCCGCCCCGCCGTCCAGCCCGGTACTGGCTTCGCTGTCGCTGCGAGGATTGACGATCTCCGCTGCCACTTCGTTTTACCCCTTAGGTATTCACGGTTCGAGGGTTTTCGTTGCCGCTCCTGGTGAGGAGTGGGCGGGCACCGCGCAAGGCCTGGCCGGTGGTGCGAATGGGCCGAACGCGACGGGCGCGCCGCACACGCGCCCTGAGCCCCGGATGAGGGGTGTGAACAACCTTCTTACCGGACGGACCTGGCCCCGGACGAGTCCATTCGGTTCAAGGTCACATGGCGAACTCGTGCCGGAGCCGTACCCGTCGAAACGGGTAACGCCCTCGACACGGATGTTCGTGACATGCCTCATAGGCGCACATCGGGCAAGCTAGCCACCCGGACTTGACAGGGGCTGGAGCGGCCGTCTAACGCACACGGGCCGTCATCCACATCCTGAGATATGCCGCAGATCTTCCGGCCTGGGGGGCAGATGCCCGTAAAGGTTCGGTCGTGATGTGCCGACCTGGTGTGTTTCGGGGGTCACCCGTTATCCGATTTTGACATGGCCGCCCCCCTGAACAGCGCAGTCCGAATGGCAAGATGCCGTAATCACACGAGGTCGCGACACTCGAAGGTGTGTATGCGTGTCGACAGCACGGCTCGGCAGCACATCAATGGCACGTCGACCCTCGTTGTACCCCTGTCGACACGCGTCGATCACGGTGGCCGCCGAACCCATCGACGGTCGCCCGCCCCATCGGCAACTCCACCCATCCGCCGGAGGAACCCACCATGGCCGCAAGCTCCACCCGTCGTACGACCGCCGCGCACTCCCGGCTAGCAGCGGTCGGTGCGATCGCGGTCGCAGGCACCCTGCTGCTCACCGGATGCGGTGACCAGACCAAGGACAACAGCTCGGACTCCGACACGCCGAAGACCTCCTCGGCTCCGCTGGCCGACAGGCTTCCGCAGTCGGTCCGCGACAAGGGCGTCATCAAGGTCGGTTCCGACATCTCCTACGCCCCCGTCGAGTTCAAGGACGGCTCCGGCAAGACGGTCGGCATCGACCCCGACCTGGCCGCGGCCATGGGCAAGCAGCTCGGCGTGACGTTCGAGTTCGAGAACGGCACCTTCGACACGCTGATCACGGGTCTGCGCTCCAAGCGGTACGACATCGCCATGTCCGCGATGACCGACACCAAGGACCGCCAGGAGGGTGTCGACTCCGAGACCGGCAAGAAGGTCGGCGAGGGCGTCGACTTCCTCGACTACTTCACCGCCGGTGTCTCGCTCTACACCCAGAAGGGTGACGACCAGGGCATCAAGACCTGGTCCGACGTGTGCGGCAAGAAGATCGTGCTGCAGCGCGGCACCGTCTCCGAGGACCTCGCCAAGGCCGAGTCGAAGAAGTGCCCGGCCGGCAAGAAGATCAAGATCGAGTCCTTCGACAACGACCAGCAGGCCCAGACCCGGCTGCGCGGCGGCGGCGCCGACGCCGGTTCGTCCGACTTCCCGGTCGCCGCGTACGCCGTGAAGAACTCCGGCGGCGGCAAGGACTTCCAGCTGGTCGGCGAGCAGGTCGAGGCCGCTCCGTACGGCATCGCGGTCGCCAAGGACAACACCGAGCTGCGGGACGCCCTCAAGGCCGCGCTGGACGCCGTGATCGCGAACGGCGAGTACAAGAAGATCATGGACAAGTGGGGCGTCGCCGAGGGCGCCGTCGAGGCGGCCACCATCAACGGCGGCAAGTGACCGCGCGAGCGGGCACCGAAAGGCAACACCCGTGACTGCTGACATCGACAAGACGACGGGACCGGCGGACACGCCCCCGGCCGGACCGGAGGCCATCAAGGCCGTCCCGGTCCGGCACTACGGGCGCTACGTCTCCGCCCTCGTCACTCTGGCCCTGCTGGCCGGAGTCATCTACGCGTTCTCCCAGGGCAAGATCAGCTGGGGCACCATCCCGGACTACTTCTTCGACGACCGGGTCCTCGACGGCGTCGGCAAGACGCTCCTGATCACCGTCCTGGCCATGACGATCGGCATCGTCGGCGGCATCCTGCTCGCCGTCATGCGCCTGTCGAAGAACCCGGTGACCTCGTCCATCGCGTGGTTCTACATCTGGTTCTTCCGCGGTACCCCGGTCCTGGTGCAGCTGATCGTCTGGTTCAACCTGGGCCTGGTCTTCGAGTACATCAACCTCGGGCCGTTCTACAAGGACGAGTGGTCGGACTTCATGACCCCGTTCCTGACGGCGCTGCTGGGCCTCGGCCTCAACGAGGCCGCGTACATGGCGGAGATCTGCCGTGCCGGTCTGCTCGCGGTCGACGAGGGCCAGACGGAGGCGGCGCACGCGCTCGGCATGAGCCACGCCAAGACGCTGCGCCGCATCGTCATCCCGCAGGCGATGCGCGTGATCGTGCCGCCGACGGGCAACGAGGTCATCAACATGCTGAAGACGACCTCGCTGGTCTCGGTCGTCCAGTACCCCGAGCTGTTGCGCGCCGCCCAGGACATCGGCCAGACCTCGGGCGCCCCGGCCGAGATGCTGTTCCTGGCGGCTGCCTGGTACCTGCTGCTGACCTCGGTCTTCAGCATCGGCCAGTACTACCTGGAGCGCTACTACGCCCGCGGCTCCAGCCGCAGCCTGCCGGCGACGCCGTGGCAGAAGGTCAGGGCGAACATGCTGTCCCTGTCGAACCGACGCAAGGCGGGAGGTGCCGCATGAGCGCCATGGTCAAGGCCGAGGGCGTCCACAAGTCCTTCGGCCCCGTCGAGGTCCTCAAGGGCATCGACCTGGAGGTGAAGACCGGCGAGGTGTTCTGCCTCATCGGCCCCTCCGGCTCCGGCAAGTCGACCTTCCTCCGGTGCATCAACCACCTCGAGAAGATCAACGCGGGCCGGCTGTACGTCGACGGCGAGCTGGTCGGCTACCGCCAGAGGGGCGACAAGCTGCACGAGCTGAAGGACAGCGAGGTCGCGCTGAAGCGCCGGGACATCGGCATGGTCTTCCAGCGGTTCAACCTGTTCCCGCACATGACGGCCGTGGAGAACGTCATGGAGGCTCCCGTCCAGGTCAAGGGCGTGAGCAGGGCGCAGGCGAGGGAGCGCGCGACGCAGCTCCTGGAGCGCGTGGGCCTGGCCGACAAGGCCGGGAACTACCCCTCGCAGCTCTCCGGCGGCCAGCAGCAGCGCGTCGCGATCGCCCGCGCGCTGGCGATGGACCCGAAGCTGATGCTCTTCGACGAGCCGACCTCCGCGCTCGACCCGGAGCTGGTCGGCGACGTCCTGGACGTCATGCGCGACCTGGCCGAGTCCGGCATGACGATGGTGGTCGTCACCCACGAGATGGGCTTCGCCCGCGAGGTGGGCGACAGCCTGGTCTTCATGGACGACGGCGTGGTGGTCGAGTCGGGCAACCCGCGCGACGTACTGACCAACCCGCGGCACGAGCGGACCCAGTCGTTCCTGTCGAAGGTGCTCTGAGGTCCTTTGGCGAAGGTCTTTTCAGGCCAGTGACGAGGAGGGGCGGTACGGAATCCCGTACCGCCCCTCCCGCCATACCGGCCGGCGACTACTTCACGGCCAGCAGCAGCGTGTCCGAGGGGGACGCCCACACGGACCTGACCTCCCCGAATCCCTTCTCCCGCAGCACGCGCGCGTGCCACGCCGGGGACGGCATGTCGCCGTCGGAATGCGCACCGTAGATCTCGTGACGGCGGGCGGTCGGCGCGGCGAGGACCGGGTCCTTGGCGGCGAGCTGCCACCATTCGGCCCAGTCGAGGGCACCGTCCTGCTTGGCCTGTTCCATGCGCGCGTGCCGCTGCGCGCTCTCCGCCGCGTTGATCCGGGGCGTCGACTCGTCGATCATTTCGTCCGCGTTCATGAAGACACCGCCGTCGCGGACGAGCTCCGCGACCTGACCGTAGAGGGCCGCGAGGGGTTCGCTCTGCAGCCAGTGCAGGGCCGTGGCGGTCAGGACGGCGTCGTACGTGTCGTACGGCAGCCCGGCCGGCCAGGCCGGGTCCTTCAGGTCGGCGGTGACGAGGGTGACGCGGTCGTCTCCGGCGAAGGTGCCCTCGGCGATGGCGAGCAGCGCCGGGTCGAGGTCGACGCCGGTGCTGGTGGCCTGCGGGAACCGCGCGAGCACCCGGGCGGTGATACTGCCTGTTCCGCACGCGAGGTCGAGCACCCGCGGTGCGGGGCCGACGAGGGCCTCCAGCATGTCGAGCATGATCCGGAACCGTTCCTCGCGGTCCGGCATGTACCACTCCTGCTGCCGGTCCCAGCTCTCCTGCCAGGCCCGCCAGTCGGCACCGGTGGTGGTGATGTCCGCGTCCGTCATCGATCCCCTCTTCGCGTCCGCCACGCAAGACCCTCCAGGTAATACCCTGGAAGCACGATCGTCTGTTACTCGACCGCAGGCACGACCATAAAGCCCCGCCGTAAGGACTACAAGTGGAACTGGCCTATTACTCGGATTACGCCGTACGTCTCGTCAACACCGAGGAACCGGCGCGGGGCAAGGACGTGCTGACCTCGATCCAGTCCGTGCGTGACCTGTTCCGCGGCAACCATTCGGCGGCCCGCCGCGCCGCCGAGGCGGACGTGACCCGGTTCCGCTCGGTCCGCGCCCGGCTGCGGTCGGTCTTCGAGGCGGCGGACCAGGGCGACGAGACCCTCGCCGTGGACCTCCTGAACTCCCTGCTGCTGGAGTTCCCCGTCAGCCCGCAGATCTCCGGGCACGACTTCCGCGACGACGACGGGCGCCCCCTGTGGCACATGCACCTGGCGGACCACCCGTCCAACGCGACCGCCGGTTACGCGGCCATCGCGGCGATGGGCCTGGCCTTCCACCTCACCGAGTACGGCGTGGACCGTCTCGGCCTGTGCGAGGCGGCGCCGTGCCGCAACGCCTATCTGGACACCTCCACCAACCGCTCCCGGCGCTACTGCTCGGACCGCTGCGCCACCCGCGCCAACGTGGCCGCCTACCGCGCCCGCAAACGCCTGGAGGCGGACCGGTCGGGGAAGACCGGCCTGGCCGCCGAGAGCACCCAGCGCACCAGCGCGAGCGGCGAGCGCTGACCGGCCCGGCGCGGCCGGTACCGGAACCGCACCCGGCCGAGCACCAGTTCCTCCGGTACGACGCCGAAGTCGGTGCTGTCGCCGCCCGCGTAGGCGTTGTCGCCGAGCACCCACCAGCCGCCCTCGCGCCGCTCCGCCGCACGCTTGACCACGAGCAGGTCCTGCTGGAACGGGTGGCGCAGCACGACGACGTCCCCGGGCCGGACCCCGGCCCCCCAGTGCACCAGGAGCCGGTCACCGTGGTGCAGCGTTGGCACCATGGACGGCCCGGTCACCTCGGCGGGCCCGAACGGCAGCAGCCCTTTCACTCGCTCGGTCTCCCGCGACGACCCCTGCAACGACTCCGGCATCACCGGACACCTCCGCTTCTTCTCCACCAGTCCCAGTCTCGCCCCGGAGCCTCACCCCGGACTTTTGTCCCGAGCCCTCGGGGGCACTCGCGAAATCCCCTCGCTCACGGAGTAATGTCCCCCGTGAGAAGACGATCACGAGGAAGGAACGCTGCATGCTTTCCCGCCTGTTTGCCCCCAAGGTCAAGGTCAGCGCCCACTGCGACCTGCCCTGCGGCGTGTACGACCCGGCCCAGGCCCGCATCGAGGCGGAGTCGGTGAAGGCCGTCCAGGAAAAGATGGCCGGCAACGACGACCCGCACTTCCAGGCGCGCGCCACAGTCATCAAGGAGCAGCGTGCCGAGCTCGCGAAGCACCACGTCTCCGTGCTGTGGAGCGACTACTTCAAGCCGCCGCACTTCGAGAAGTACCCCGAGCTGCACCAGCTGGTCAACGACACGCTGAAGGCCCTCTCCGCCGCCAAGGGTTCCACGGACCCGGCGACGGGCCAGAAGGCGCTGGACTACATCGCCCAGATCGACAAGATCTTCTGGGAGACGAAGAAGGCCTGACCCGCGCGTCGGCCCCGTCCGGTCGGCGATCGGTGCACCATCGCGGACCTCGGGTTTCCCGGAGGGGCCCGGCCGGTTTTCCCCGGCCGGGCCCCTCCGTCGTTCGTCCACAGCCGTTTGTCCACAGCCGTTTGTCCACAGGCCCCGCCCGCCGTCCGGCCCTCGTGCGACCCTGGCGGGGTGAGTGTCGAGGACCTGGTCCGGCTGCGGCGGGCCCGTGACCGGATGGACCGTGAGTACGCCGAGCAGCTCGACGTCGCCGCACTGGCGCGTACGGCGCTGATGTCGCCGGGCCACTTCCAGCGCAGCTTCCGCGCGGCGTTCGGCGAGACGCCGTACGGTTATCTGATGACCCGCCGAGTGGAGCGGGCCAAGGCTCTGCTGCGGCGCGGGGACATGACGGTGACGGAGGTGTGCATGGCGGTGGGGTGTACGTCACTGGGGTCGTTCAGCTCGCGTTTCACGCGGCTGGTCGGTGAGACGCCGAGCGCCTACCGGGCCCGCCGGCACGAGGCGGGCGCGGTGGTCCCGGCGTGCGTGGCCCGTACGTTCACGCGGCCGAGACGGGCGTAGCGTGCCGCCATGGATGCGAGAACCGACGTGAAACTCTCGACGTGCTTCGTCGCCGTCGACGACCACGACAAGGCCCTGGCCTTCTACCGGGACGTGCTGGGCCTGGAGGTCCGTAACGACGTCGGCTTCGAGGGGATGCGCTGGGTGACCGTCGGCTCACCCCTGCAACCGGATGTGGAGATCGTGCTGGAACCGCCGGCCGCGAATCCGGACGCCTCCCCCGCCGACCGTCAGGCCATGGCGGAGCTGCTGGCCAAGGGCATGCTGCGCGGCGTCATCTTCACCACCGAGAACTGCGACGCGCTGTACGCCCGGGTCCGCGAGGCGGGCGCCGACGTGATCCAGGAGCCGACCGACCAGCCGTACGGCGTGCGGGACTGCGCCTTCCGCGACCCGGCCGGGAACATGCTGCGGTTCGTGGAGCGGACGGGCACCTGACAATCCCGGCCCGGGGAGGGGCGCCGGGGGCCTGTTCCGGCGCGGACGCGCACGCGACGGCGGCCCGTGTCGCCACGTCGCTGCCGTGGTCGCCGACGCCGTAGTGGCCGCTGTCGTGGTCCTCGGGCGGGCAGGGCTCCCGTACTCGCTGCAGGGGTGGTCCGGCTCACCGCGCTGCCGGCCGTGCTGGTCCTCCGGCGCGGTCGTGTCCCCCAGCCGCAGGGTGCGACGGCCGACGCATCGGCATACAAACGGCTCCGCCTCGTCCGCCACCCCCGACACCCCCGACACCCCCGACACCCACGGAAACGGCCCACCACCACGTCCGACGCCACACCGTGCGACGTTTTGGTTCGCTTCCGTCACCCCCGTCCCTCCCTGGCCGGCAGCCGCGCGGACCTCGCGCCGCGGCCTGATTCACGGCCCGCGTCTCCGTCCGCTCCCGGCCCGTCCGAGGCGGGCCGCTCGGGCGTGGAGGTAGCGCTGTTCGGGCCGGCTGAGGGTCTGGGACGCGGCCGACTCGTAGGCGGTGCGGGCCGCTTCGAGCTCCCCGGCGCGTTCCAGGAGGTGCGCGCGGACCGCGGTCGGCCGGTGGCCCGTGTACACGTCGGCCAAGGCGGCCAGTTCGGCCAGCCCCGCGCGCGGGCCGTGCACCATCGCCACGGCCACGGCCCGGTTGAGGCGCTCCACCGGCCCGGGCACCATGCGTACCAGGACGTCGTAGAGGCCGAGGATCTCGGGCCAGTCGGTCGCTGCGGCGGTCGGCGCCTCGGCGTGCACGGCGGCGATGGCCGCGCGCAGCTGGTAGGGGCCGGGGCGGGCCTTCGACAGAGCCCTCGTCACGAGCGCGGCGCCCTCCTCGATCGCCTCCCTGTCCCACCGGTCGCGGTCCTGTTCGTCGAGGGGCACCAGTTCGCCGTGCGGTCCGGTGCGCGCGTCGCGGCGGGCGTCGGTGAGCAGCATCAGGGCGAGCAGACCCGCCACTTCGGCGTCGTCCGGGAGCAGCCGGTGCACCTGGCCGGTGAGCCGGATCGCCTCGCGGGCCAGGTCACGGCGCTGGAGATGCGCCCCGGACGTCGCCGTATGGCCCTCGTTGAAGATCAGGTACAGGGTGTGCAGGACGGCGGGCAGCCGCTGCTCCCAGTGGTCGGGGCGCCCGAAGCGGACGCCGCGCACCTTCTGCTTGGCCCGGCTGATGCGCTGCGCCATCGTCGCCTCGGGGACGAGGTGGGCGCGCGCGATCTCCGCGGTCGTCAGGCCGCCGACGGCACGCAGGGTGAGCGCGATCTGTGCCGGTGGGGTCAGGTCCGGATGGCAGCACAGGAAGAGCAGGGAGAGCGTGTCGTCCTCGCACGGGACGCGCCCGGCGCCGGGTGGCGGGGCCGTGAAAGCGTCGCGCGGGCCGAGCGCCGCCGCCCTCTCCTCGCGCCGCCTGCGTGCCTGCTCGTTGCGCAGCGCGTCCGTCAGCCGCCGCGAGGCCACCTTGATGAGCCAGCCGCGTGGGTTGTCCGGGACACCGGCCGAGGGCCACTGCCCGGCGGCCGCGAGCAGCGCCTCCTGTACGGCGTCCTCGGCGGCGTCGAAGTGCCCGTAACGCCTGACCAGCGCACCGAGAACCTGCGGCGCGTGTCTGCGCAGCAGGTCCTCGACATGGGTCGTACGTCGCACCGGGCGCTCAGCAGAGGTCTCCGGCGCCGTCCATGATCGGCCGGATCACCACCGGGTAGTCCGGCGCGCTGGCGGGCTGGGGGCAGCGGGTCACCCGCTCGGCGATCTCCGTGACGCGCTCCAGGCTCTCGCACTCCAGGATCCAGAAGCCCGCCAGGAGTTCCTTGGTCTCCCCGTACGGCCCGTCCGTGACCACGCTCTTGCCGTCCGTGCCGAGCCCGACGTGCCGGGTCCGGGCGGGCTCGGCCAGGCCGTGTCCGGTGACGAGCTCGCCCGACTCGGCCAGGTCGTCGTTGAGGGCGTTCATGTAGGCGTACATCGTCTGAAGCTCTTGTTCGCCCCAGGCCGGCGACGTGTCCGACACCTTGCCGCGCATCGCGTCGTAATCCGCCTGCGCGCCCTGCACCATGACCAGGTACTTCATCGTCCGCTCCTTCGCTTCGACCCGCCCCGCGCGGGCGGCTTGCACAAGGGACGTCGGAGCCGGCTCGGCGTTCTCGACAGAGCTTCGGACAATTCCTGGGCCCGGGGAACTTCGGGGCCGCAGGGCATCGGGGGCCTCGATGACCTCAGGGCCTTTTCGCGACGTGACTCACGAACCGCTGCTCGCGGCGCTCACCGCTTTCGGTCTCGTCGCCGGGATACGCCTCGCACTCGGGGTTCCGGCAGGGCCCGGAAACCCACACCGGGACCCATGCGCCCAGCGTCTTGTGGCGCCGGACGACCTGTTCGACGGCCTTCCCGCAGACGGGACACGCGTTCTTCTCGCTGTCCATGCTCCCAGCGTAGGCCGACCGGGACGCCCGTGCGCCCGCTGTACGTCCGCCCTACCGCTGTACGTCGGCGTTCGGCCTGGCCCTGGCCCTGGTCCTGGCCCCTGGCCTTGGCCCTGCTGAGCCTGCGGGCGTCTGGAGGGACCCGCTCCAGGGTGTGGCCATGCCGATCGATGTGCTGGAGCGGATCGTGGCGACGGTCGTGCCGGAGGACCGCCGTCCGCCCGTCGCGGGCACCTGGGCGATCCCCCCGGGCCCCGGCCCCGCCCGAGGCCTCCACGCCGGCGCCCCCGGCCCCCATGCCTCCGGGACCTCGGCGCGCGCCCGGTGCCGCTAGTGCGGCTGGTGCGGCTGGGGCGGCTGGGGCTCGCGCCACATCGGCCACATCAGCGGCCCGTCCGGCAGTTGCAGCGCCGTGCCGGTGAACTCGAAGCCGAGCCGCTCGTACAGCTCCTTGCTGCGGGCACTGCTCGCCTCCAGGTAGGCGGCCAGCCCTTCGCGGTCGCAGCGGTCCAGTACCGCACCGATGAGCACGCTGCCGAGTCCCTCGCCCTGCCGGTCCGGGGCCACCCCGATCATCCACAGGTACTCGTGGGCGCGGCCCGAGGGGTGGATGCCCGCCGTGAGCCGCCCGATCAGCTCGACGCGCTCGTTGTCCGGGTCGACGGCCTCCCGTATCCGCGCGAAATCGTCCTTGTCCTGCGCACCCGCAGTCCCCTGCTCGACCGCGGGCACCTGCTCGACCGGGTGAATCTGCTCACCTGCGGCCTCGTGCTCCTCCCGCGCCGGTACGGACAGCCACAGCGCGCAGGCGGAACCGTCCTCCGTGATGTCGACGTACCCCTCGGCCAGCGCCGCGTCGGTGAACGCGGCCATGAGCCGGTGGTGCGTCGCACGGCGGTACTCGGCACCGGGGAAGACCCAACTGCTCACCGGGTCGCTCTGGAAGGCCTCGTCCAGCAACCGGACGACCTGCTCCCGGTCGTTCTCCCCCGCCCTGCGTACGCCCACGCCCATGTCCTGCCCTTTCGACTCAACCGCTGTCGGTCCTGCGGCCGTTGCAGCCTAGTCGGTGGGGTGGGCGGGCCCCGCACACCGTGGGGAAGTGCGGGACCCGCAGGGCGGGAGCCACCGGCCGTCGTGCGGGGTCAGGAGCCGCACGGCGCCGGTGGCTCCGGAGCCTGGCTGAAGTGCCGTCCGGTGTCCTTCTTTCCTTCCGCCGCTTCCTGCCCTCTTCGGGCCCGCTTCCCCCGTCTCCGTCCGGTCTTGTCTCGATCCCCCCTGTCTCCTGTCTCTCACCCGACTGTCTTTCACCCGACGGTCACCTGGTGCGGCGGGTCACGAACTCGGCCAGCGTGAGGAGCCCGCCCGCCGATTCCGGGTCCGGTACCGCACGCGTCAGCGCCTCCACGGCCCGGCTCATCCGTTCGGCCGCCTCGGCCTGGGCCCAGTCCCGGCCACCCGCGCGTTCCACGGCCCGCGCGATGGCGTCGATGCCCTCCTTCTCGCACGGCGCCGCATAGAGCGCGGCGAGCTCGCCACCCGCCGGGGTGCCCGAGGTGAGCGCGGCGACCACCGGCAGCGACTTCTTGCGAACCGCCAGGTCCGCCCCCGCCGGCTTGCCGGTGCACCGCGGGTCACCCCAGATGCCGATCACGTCGTCGATCAGCTGGAACGCGAGACCGGCCTGCCGGCCGAACGCGTCCAGCGCCGCCACGTCCTCGCCGTCGACGCCCGCGTACAGCGCGCCCAGCGCACACGCGCACCCGAGCAGCGCGCCCGTCTTGGACTCGGCCATGGCCAGCACCTCGTGGAGGGTGACGTCCCTCGGGGCGCGGCGCTCCAGCGCCGTGTCCGCCTGCTGGCCCTCGCACAGCTCCAGCACGCAGTCGGCGAGCCGGACGGCGGCCGCCGACGACGCGGGATGGGAGTCCTCGGCGAGCAGCCGCAGTGCCAGGGCCTGCAGGGCGTCCCCGGTGACGATGGCACCCGCGTCGCCGAACACGGTCCACGCGGTGGGCCGGTGCCGTCGGGTGGCGTCCCGGTCCATCACGTCGTCGTGCAGCAGTGTGAAGTTGTGGATGAGCTCCACGGCCACGGCCGCCCGCACGGCCGCCGCCCGCGCCCCGGACCCGCCGAGCGCCGACGCGGCGGTCAGGACGAGCGCGGGCCGTACCGCCTTGCCCGTGTTGCCCTGCGCCGGTCTGCCTTCGGCGTCCTCCCAGCCGAAGTGGTAGAGGGCGACGCGCCGCACGGTGGCGGGCAGGGTCATGAGGGCCGCCCGCAGCGCGGGATCGACCATCGCCCTGGCCCGCTCCAGGATCACCACCGCTTCCTGCGCGTCGGACGGCTCCGCGCACCCCGCCGCTTCGTGTGCCACGACGGGACTCCGCCTCTCGCACGCCCCGAGGGGACACTCCGTCGTCTCCGTCATGAACACACCCCCTGGGCCCGCCGACCGGGCACACGGACGGCGGCGCCTGCCGCCACCGCGTGGATGCCCCGGGCGTGCCCCCGCCCCGGAGGACGGGGGGCCGCCTCGGGCAAGGTCACTGCCAGCGGCCGATCTCGACGTTTTCCAGGACGCCGAGCGCGTCCGGCACCAGCACCGCCGCCGAGTAGTAGGCCGTCACCAGGTACTTGATGACGGCCTGCTCATTGATGCCCATGAACCGCACCGACAGGCTGGGCTCGATCTCGTCGGGCACGCCCTTGGCGCGCAGCCCGACGACGCCCTGGTCCGCCTCCCCGGTACGCATCGCGATGATCGACGACGTACGCGCCTCGCTGACCGGGATCTTGTTGCACGGGTAGATCGGGACACCGCGCCAGGTCGGGATGCGGTTGCCGGCGACGTCGATCGTCTCCGGGACGAGTCCGCGTTTGTTGAGCTCACGGCCGAACGCGGCGATCGCGCGCGGGTGGGCCAGGAGCAGCTTGGTGCCGCGGCGCCTGCTGAGCAGCTCGTCCATGTCGTCCGGGCTCGGCACCCCGTCATGCGGCTGGATGCGCTGGTCGTACTCGCAGTTGTGCATGAGCCCGAAGTCCCGGTTGTTGACGAGCTCGTGCTCCTGGCGCTCCTTCAGCGCCTCCACGGTGAGCCGTAACTGCTGCTCGGTCTGGTTCATGGGCTGGTTGTAGAGGTCGGCCACGCGCGTGTGCACCCGCAGTACGGTTTGGGCGACGCTCAGTTCGTACTCCCGCGGGCTGGCCTCGTAGTCGACGAACGTGTGCGGGATGTCCGGCTCGCCGGAGTGGCCGGCGGCCAGGGCGATCTCCTGCTCGCCGTACCTGTTGGTGCGCTGCCCTGGGATCGGGCGCTGCCCGTCGATGTGAACCCGTAGGGACTCCGAGCGTTCCGCGACCTGTTCGACGTCTTCCCGGGGCAGTACGAGGACCGTGCAGGCCGTGACCGCGCGGGCCGTGTAGTCCCAGATGGCGTCCGCGTCGAGCAGCGCGCGGTCACCGAAGTAGGCGCCGTCGGCGAGGACTCCCAGGACCGCTTCGTCGCCGTACGGACCGGTGCCGGTCTTCTCCACCCTGCCGTGCGCGAGGAGGAACACCTCGTCGGTCCGGCTGCCGAACGAGGCGATCACCTCGCCCGGGGCGAACTGCTGCTGCCGGCAGCGCCGGGCCAGTTCCGACAGCACCTCGAGATCCTCGTACGACCGCAGTGCGGGCAGTTCACCCAGTTCGGCGGGGATGACCTCGACGTGGTCACCCGTTTTCACGAAGGTGATCCGACCGTCCCCCACGGCATGGGTCAGTCGCCGGTTCACTCGGTACGTGCCGCCCTGCACGTCGACCCAAGGCAGCGTGCGCAGCAGCCAGCGGGAGCTGATCTCCTGCATCTGAGGCACGGACTTGGTCGTGGTGGCCAGGTTTCGCGCCGCCGCCGTACCAAGGCTCTGCTGCGCCCTGGACTCCTCGGCGTGAACCTCTTCGCCTACCGACATAAAGAATTGCCCTTCTCGGTCGTGCTCCGGCGCGGCATGCGCCATGCATCACTGTGCGTGACAGCCTTTCATCACTCGGAGTGATCGTGCTATTACACGAATGAGCGGGATTGGATTAGTCACCGCCGGGGAAGTGCTGACGTTTCCCCGCTGTCCGGACCGACTCACGGTCACCGGTCGCCGCGTCGACGGTCCGACCTGGCGACTTTCCGTCGAAACCTGTCAGAAGCGGTCTCGCAGTGCGGCGCGCACGTCGTCGGCCGCCGCGTCCTCGGCCGCCCGCACCGCGGTCGGCGCCCGCACCGGGGGACAATGACGCCCATGCGCAGCTCCGACGTCCGCCGCGGTGGCCCCGACGGCCCCGAGACGGCCCCTACGCCCGCCCTCACCACCCTGCGCCCCCGGCTGCCCTCGCCCCTGCAGGAGGTGCTGGACGCCCGCTTCGAGCGGCACGGCGTACGGCTGCTGCTGAAGCGGGACGACCTGATCCACCCGGAGCTGATCGGCAACAAGTGGCGCAAGCTGGCGCCCAACCTCGCGGCGGCGGCCGGCCGTACCGTCGTCACCTTCGGCGGCGCCTACTCCAACCACCTCAGGGCCACGGCAGCCGCCGGGCGGCTGCTCGGCCTGTCCACGGTCGGTGTGGTGCGCGGCCACGAACTGGCCGACCGCCCCCTCAACCCCTCGCTGGCGCGCTGCGCCGCCGACGGTATGCGGCTGCTTTTCGTCGACAGATCGACGTACCGCCGCAAGACCGAGCCGGAGGTGCTGGCAGCCGTCCTGCGCGCGGCGGACGCCGGCGGCGCGTACGTGGTCCCCGAGGGCGGCAGCAATCATCTCGCCGCGCGCGGCTGCCGCGCTCTGGGCGCGGAACTGGCCGGCCGCGCCGACGTCGCCGCGGTCGCCTGCGGCACCGGCGGCACACTGGCCGGGCTCGCCGCCGGACTGCCGCACGGCAGCCGCGCGCTCGGGATACCGGTCCTCAGGGGCGGCTGCCTCGGCCCGGACATCGAGGCCCTCCAGGAGCGCGCCTTCGGCGGCATCAGCGGCTCGTGGTCCCTGGACGAGCGCTTCCACTTCGGCGGTTACGCCCGTACCACCCCCGCACTCGACTCCTTCGCGGCCGACTTCGAACAGCGCCACGGCCTGCCCGTGGAACGTTTCTATGTCGCCAAGTTGCTGTATGGCCTTGTCGCTCTGGCAGACGAGGGCGCCTTCCCGCGCGGGACCGCTCTGGCGGCCGTGATCACCGGCCGTCCCTTCCCCTGACCGCCCCTTCCCCGGAGCGTTCGTCCTCCGTACGCGGGGCGCTCACCGCGCCTCCCGGTACGCCGCCGCCTCCTCCAGGTCCAGCCTGCGCAGCAGCGTCCGCAGCATCTCGTCGTCGATGTAGCGGCCGTCCCGAAGCGTGACGAACACCTCGCGTTCGGCGCCGATCATCTCGCCCGCGAGCCGCCGGTAGGTGTCGTCGACGCTTTCGCCGGTGACGGGGTTGACCTGGCCGAGACGCTCCCAGACGGCGTCACGGCGCCGCTCCAGGGCCGCACGCAGCCGGTCGGCGAGCGGCCCCGGCAGGAAGTTGCGCTCTTCGGCGAGGAGCTCGTCCAGGCGCCGCTCGGCCGCCCGGGAGGCCTGCGCCTGGGCGTTCCCCTCGGCGAGGGTCTCGGCCCGCCGGTCGCGTGCGGGGAACTTCAGCAGCCGGATCAGCGGGGGCAGCGTCAGCCCTTGCACGACGAGGGTGCCGATGACCGTCGTGAAGGTCAGGAACAGGATGAGGTTGCGTTGCGGGAAGGGCTCGCCGCCGTGCACGGTGAGCGGGATGGAGAAGGCGATGGCGAGGGACACCACCCCCCGCATGCCGGCCCACGAGGTGACGGCCGGCCCCCTCCAGGTGGGGTCCTCCTCCCGCTCGCGGATCCGCGCCGACAGCATCCGCGGCAGGAACACGGCCGGGTAGACCCATACGAACCGCACCGCCACGACCACCAGGAAGACGACGAGCGCGTACCGGGCGGCGTCGGCTCCCGCGTACTCGTCGAGTTCGCCGGCCACGACCGGGAGTTGCAGCCCGATGAGCGCGAACACGCTCGACTCCAGGACGAACGCGACCATCTTCCACACGGCGTCCTCCTGGAGCCGGGTGGCGAAATCGACCTCCCACGCGCGGTGCCCGAGCCGGAGCGCGACGACCACCACGGCGAGGACGCCCGAGGCGTGCACCTGCTCGGCCGCCGCGTAGGCGACGAACGGGATCAGCAGGGACAGCGTGTTCTTCAGCAGGGCTTCACGCACGTGCGTGCGCAGCCAGTGGATCGGCAGCATGAGCACCAGCCCGACGCCGACCCCGCCGAACGCCGCGACCAGGAACTCGGTGATGCCGCCGCCCCAGGTGGCGCCCTCGCCGACGGCCGCCGCCAGCGCGACCTTGTACGCGGTGATGGCGGTGGCGTCGTTCAGCAGCGACTCGCCCTGCAGCACGGTCGTGATCCGCGAGGGCAGCCCCACGCGGCGTGCCACCGCCGTCGCCGCGACCGCGTCCGGCGGTGCCACCACCGCGCCGAACACCAGCGCCGCCGGCAGTGGCAGGTCGGGCACGATCAGGTACAGGGCCCAGCCGACGGCGAAGGTCGCGAACAGCACGTAGCCCACGGACAGCAGCGCCACCGGGCGGATCTGCGCCCGCAGGTCGAGATACGAACTGTCGGTGGCCGCCAGGTGCAGCAGCGGGGGCAGCAGCAGCGGCAGTACGACGTGCGGGTCGAGGGCGTAGTCCGGCACGCCCGGCAGATAGCTGACCGCGAGGCCGACCGCGACCAGCAGCAGCGGGGCGGGGACCGGGGTGCGCCGGCCGGCCGCGGCGACCGCCGCACTGCCCGCCACCAGCAACAGCAGCGGCATCACGTCCATCGTCTCGCCCACCCTCTTTTTCCGCGCAGCCCGGCGCACAACCGTCGTAACCTGGCCATCATGAAACAGTGCACGCACACCGACGCGCTGCCCGACCCGGAACCCGAGGCGTTGACCGAGACATGTCCGGAGTGCCTCGCGGAAGACACCCATCCGGTTCAGCTGCGGTTGTGCCTGACCTGCGGTCACGTCGGATGCTGCGACTCCTCGCCGGGACGGCACGCCGCCAGGCACCACCGCGAGTCCGGCCATCCGGTGGCGCGGACATTCGAGCCGGGCGAGGACTGGCGCTGGTGCTTCGTCGATCACGTACTGGTGTGAAGTGGATCATTACACGCCGGGACGGTTCGACCCTTGGACGTCTGGGTACGTCAAAGCGGCGCGCGCTCTTCCCAATTGGGCCCGCACACCCCTAGCCACGGAGCGTATTCATAGTTTTACTATGAGTGACGGCAAGGGGTTGGGGTCCCGGGGACAGCGGAGTTCGGAGCGCGATAGCGTCACCGCTGAACCGCGTATCGCGTTGTCCCGGGGGGCGACCCTCGGCCCTGTAATGCTTGTACCACCATGGAGGTGAGGGTGTCCCAGATCGCAGGCGAGCCCGCGACCCAGGACTTCGTCGAAGTCCGGCTGCCGGCCGCGGGTGCCTACCTGTCGGTGCTGCGTACGGCCACGGCCGGTCTCGCGGCCCGTTTGGACTTCACCCTCGACGAGATCGAGGACTTGCGCATCGCCGTCGACGAGGCCTGCGCGATCCTGCTGCAGCAGGCCGTGCCCGGCTCGGTGCTCAGTTGTGTCTTCCGGCTGGTCGACGACTCTCTCGAGGTCACCGTCTCGGCCCCGACCACGGACGGCCACGCGCCCGCCCGCGACACCTTCGCGTGGACGGTGCTGTCCGCGCTCGCGGGCAAGGTCTCCTCCGCCGTGGACGAGGACAGAACCGTTTCGATCAGCCTCTACAAACAGCGCGGCGCGGGACCCGGGCCGGCGTGAGGAACGGGGACGGGCCGGTGCGGGACGAAGAGCGCGGCACACGGGAGCTGTCGGCCGGGGGTTCGGCCGAGGGCAGCGCGAGCGCATCCCGGCGCATGGACGGCATCGACGGCATTCCCGAGCAGGCCAGGCCGCATCCGGAGGACGAGGCCGGCTGGGCCGTCCTGCCGGGCGACGGGCGGGAAGGCCGGGACGGCGCCGCGCAGAGTGCGCCTCCGGACGGGCGGACCGGGGTCTCGCCCGCCCAGGACGGGCCCCCCACGCGCGCGAGGTCGCGGGCGGGGAAGGAGGCGGGGGCGCCGGGAAGGGCGACGGGCGGGACGATGAGCGAGCACGAGCGAAACTCCGAGGGAGACGGGCTGAGCGTGCCCAGGACGCAGGGCACGCGGCACGACCCGCAGGACCGCAGCGGGGCGCGGGCCCTGTTCCTGGAGCTGCGCACGCTGCCGGACGGCAGCCCGGAGTACGCGGAACTGCGCAACCGGCTGGTCCGCATGCACCTGCCGCTCGTCGAGCACCTGGCACGCCGCTTCCGCAACCGCGGCGAGCCCCTGGACGATCTCACACAGGTCGCCACGATCGGCCTCATCAAGTCGGTCGACCGTTTCGACCCGGACCGCGGCGTGGAGTTCTCGACGTACGCGACCCCGACGGTCGTCGGCGAGATCAAGCGGCACTTCCGCGACAAGGGCTGGGCGGTGCGCGTGCCGCGTCGGCTCCAGGAGCTGCGGCTCGCGCTGACGACGGCGACGGCGGAGCTGTCCCAGCAGCACGGTCGCTCCCCGACGGTGCACGAGCTGGCCGAGAGGCTGGCGATCTCGGAGGAAGAGGTCCTGGAGGGCCTGGAGTCGGCCAACGCGTACTCCACGCTGTCCCTGGACGTCCCCGACACCGACGACGAGTCCCCGGCCGTGGCCGACACCCTCGGCGCGGAGGACGAGGCGCTGGAGGGCGTCGAGTACCGCGAGTCCCTCAAGCCTCTGCTGGAGGACCTGCCGCCGCGCGAGAAGCGCATCCTGCTGCTGCGTTTCTTCGGCAACATGACGCAGTCGCAGATCGCGCAGGAGGTGGGGATCTCCCAGATGCACGTGTCCCGGCTGCTGGCCCGCACGCTGGCCCAGCTGCGCGAGAAGCTGCTGGTGGAGGAGTAGGACACCCGAAAGCGCCCCGGGCGGAGCTACCGCTCGCCGTCCTGGGCGCCGGCCGGGCCCTTGATGCCGAGAGCCCGGGTCGTCTCCGGATTGACCAGCAGCACCAGCGCGGCGACCGCGACGACCGCCAGGGCGATGCCCGCGGGGATCGCGACGCTGTCGGCGCGCAGCAGGTTGTAGGCCACGGGCAGGGCCATCAGCTGCGTCACCACGGCCGGCCCCCGGCTCCAGCTGCGCCGGTTCATGAGGCCGCGGGAGGCGAGCAGCGGCAGCAGCGAGATCAGCAACACCGTGACTCCCCCGGTGACGGCCTGCTGCCGGTCGGAGGGGTGGCCCGTCGCGCCGAGGACAACCATCCAGACCCCGCCGACCAGCAACGCCAGCCCTTCCAGGCCGACGAGTGCGGCGGCGTACGTCAGGCGGGGCGGGCGGGGGGCGCCGTCTTCGGGGGTCGTGGAGATCTGCTCGCTGGTCACCCCTGCAGGGTAGACCCCGCCGTCCGGGACCCCGCCGAGGGTCCATGACCGGATCCGCCCCTCGGTATGGGCCGGGTACCCCCCAGTAGGTACGCTGCACCCCATGCGTGCTCTTCTCGTGGTCAATCCGGCGGCAACCACCACAAGTGCGCGCACCCGCGACGTACTGATCCACGCGCTCGCCAGCGAGATGAAGCTGGACGCGGTCACCACCGAGTACCGGGGCCACGCGCGTGACCTGGGCCGGCAGGCCGCGGACAGCGCGGACGTCGACCTGGTCGTGGCCCTCGGCGGCGACGGAACGGTCAACGAGGTCGTCAACGGCCTGCTGCACGCCGGCCCGGCCCCGGAGCGCCTGCCCGGCCTCGCGGTGGTCCCCGGCGGCTCCACCAATGTCTTCGCCCGCGCCCTCGGCCTGCCGAACGACGCCGTGGAGGCGACCGGCGCTCTGCTGGACGCGCTGCGCGAGGGCCGCGAGCGGACGGTCGGCCTGGGCCTGACCTCGGGTACGCCGGGCACGCCGGACGAGGGGGTGCCCGGCCGCTGGTTCACCTTCAACGCCGGGCTCGGCTTCGACGCCGGCGTGGTGGGGCGCGTGGAGCAGCAGCGGGAGCGCGGCAAGAAGTCGACGCACCCCCTCTATGTGCGCCAGGTGGTACGCCAGCTGTTCGGCGAGCCGAACCGACGACACGGTCTGATCACGCTGGAGCGGGACGGCGAGGAGCCGGTGTCCGATCTGGTGGTGTCCATAGCCTCGAACACCTCTCCGTGGACGTTTCTGGGGAATCGCCCGATCTACGCGTCACCTAAGGCCTCGTTCGACACGGGCCTCGACGTCTTCGGCCTGACGCGGCTTTCCGCTGGTGCGGTTGCCCGGTATGGCACCCAGTTGCTCACTTCGTCCCCGGAGCGAGGACCGCACGGGAAGCACGCGGTCTCGCTGCACGATCAGACCCGGTTTACCTTGCATTCGAAGGCCCCGCTCCCCCTCCAGATGGACGGTGACCACCTGGGGCTGCGTACGAGCGTGACGTTCACAGGTGTACGCCGTGCACTGCGTGTGATTGTGTGAGCAGAAAAGGCCAAAGTCCTTTCACTCGAACGTTTAGGCCAGGGTCCACCCCATGGAAGTACGGCTGTGACTCAGTCGACACCGAAGAATCAAAAAAAACTTTCCTGAAGGGGTTGTGCCCGCCGCTGAGGTTTGCGAGTCTCTACATGGCGATCGGGACAGCCCGCAACACCGGCATCCACAGATCACCAGAATCCCTCTTCAAACCCAAGGACCCCACCAGGCAACCTGGCGGTCGGCCCTTCCATTGTTGAGGGATTCGTGAAAGCGTTCACATTCACAAGCATCCCTGCATGTAAGACCAAGGAGAGGTAGCAGCCATGGACTGGCGTCACAACGCCGTTTGCCGCGAGGAAGACCCCGAGCTCTTCTTCCCCATCGGCAACACCGGTCCTGCGCTGCTGCAGATCGAGGAAGCCAAGGCCGTCTGCCGTCGCTGCCCGGTTGTGGAGCAGTGTCTGCAGTGGGCGCTCGAGTCCGGCCAGGACTCCGGCGTCTGGGGTGGTCTCAGCGAGGACGAGCGCCGTGCGATGAAGCGCCGCGCCGCCCGCAACCGGGCTCGTCAGGCTTCCGCCTGACCTACCCACCCCGCTAACAGCCTGAGCTTGGCGGCGCGTACAGCGAGTACGCATCTCCCGCCCCCGAGCCGCAGCGCGCAGAACCCCCGATGCTCCCCAAGCTCTCGAATTCGCTCGAGCAGGGGGGACCCACATCGCGCTTGCACAGCAAGCAAAGAGTTTTGAGCCCCGGACCACCACGTGGTCCGGGGCTCACTGCTGTTCTGGCCGGTCCGGTTATTTGTCCGTGGGCACGGGGATGTCGAGAATGACCTGCGTTCCGCGCGCCGGCGCGGGGACCATGTCGAACGTTCCGCCCAACTCCCCCTCCACCAGCGTCCGTACGATTTGCAGACCGAGGTTGCCCGCGCGGTGCGGGTCGAAGCCCTCGGGCAGACCGACGCCGTCGTCCTGGACGGTGACGAGCAGACGGGCTTCCTTCGTGGTGCCGCCGCGGATCGCGGAGACCTCGACCGTGCCGGTGTCGCCCTGTCGGAAGCCGTGCTCCAGCGCGTTCTGGAGGATCTCGGTCAGCACCATCGACAGGGGCGTGGCGATCTCGGCGTCGAGTATGCCGAAGCGTCCGGTGCGCCGGCCGGTGACCTTGCCGGGCGAGATCTCGGCGACCATCGCGAGGACGCGGTCGGCGATCTCGTCGAACTCCACGCGCTCGTCCAGATTCTGAGACAGCGTCTCGTGGACGATCGCGATCGAGCCGACTCTGCGGACCGCCTCCTCGAGGGCTTCGCGACCGCGCTCGGACTCGATGCGGCGGGCTTGGAGGCGGAGCAGGGCGGCGACCGTCTGAAGGTTGTTCTTCACCCGGTGGTGAATCTCCCGGATGGTGGCGTCCTTGGTGATCAACTCTCGCTCGCGGCGGCGCAGTTCGGTCACGTCGCGGAGCAGGACCAGCGAACCGATGCGCGGGCCCTTGGGCTTGAGGGGGATCGCGCGGAACTGGATCACGCCCTCGGCTGACTCGATCTCGAATTCCCGGGGCGCCCAGCCGCTGGCGACCTTGGCGAGCGCCTCGTCCACCGGGCCCCGTGACGGGGCGAGTTCGGCCGTCGTCTCCCCGAGGTGCTGGCCGACGAGGTCGGCGGCGAGGCCGAGGCGGTGGTAGGCGGACAGCGCGTTCGGGGAGGCGTACTGGACGAGGCCGTCCGCGTCCAGTCTGATCAGGCCGTCGCCGACGCGGGGCGAGGCGTCCATGTCGACCTGCTGGTTGGCGAACGGGAAGGCGCCGGCGGCGATCATCTGGGCGAGGTCGGAGGCGCTCTGGAGGTACGTGAGCTCCAGGCGGCTGGGGGTGCGGACGGTGAGGAGGTTGGTGTTGCGCGCGATGACGCCGAGGACGCGGCCCTCGCGCCGTACCGGGATCGACTCGACGCGGACGGGGACCTCCTCGCGCCACTCGGGGTCGCCCTCGCGCACGATGCGGCCCTCGTCGAGGGCGGCGTCCAGCATGGGGCGACGCCCGCGCGGGACGAGGTGACCCACCATGTCGTCCTGGTAGGACGTCGGGCCGGTGTTGGGGCGCATCTGGGCGACCGAGACGTAGCGGGTGCCGTCGCGGGTGGGGACCCACAGGACCAGGTCGGCGAAGGAGAGGTCGGAGAGCAGCTGCCACTCCGAGACCAGCAGGTGCAGCCACTCGAGATCGGAGTCGTCGAGGCCGGTGTGCTGGCGTACGAGTTCGTTCATGGAGGGCACGAGTGCGAGCGTACCTGGCGGTTCGGACACGGCTCGAGAGCAGCCGCTCGGAGAGGTCCCGCGGCCGTGCGCGGGACCGGAGACACCCGCGGGCCGCGGCGCTGGGAGGGACCCTCAACCCTCCCGGCACCGCAGCCCGGAGCAATATCGGCCGTGGGGTGTGCGGTCCCGGTCGGCCGAAGGATGAGGAGCCGGGGCAGTCAGGGCAGAGAGCTCCGGTCCTCGGTCCGCCCTCCTGTGCGGGGAGAGCGGAAGCCTTGCGTTCACCTCGTGTGAGTGCCTCTGCGAACATTGTGGACTAGACCACTGCCCGTGTCCACGTGTCGGAGAGCGTTTGTTGCCGCCTCGGTCCGCCGGCCTGCCGGACGCCCCAGCACCCGGCAAAGCCTAACCCTGTCGGCTCACACACGGGGCCAGATGGACAGGGCAATTTCGGCGAGCTCCTCCAGCTCCGCACGGCTCGCGCCGTCGCGCGCCTGCTGGGACATGCCCTGCATCACGGCGGCGGTGTGGCGGGCGAGCGCCGCCGAGGCCGTGCTCCGAGGGAGGAGACCGGCTGTCACGTCGGCTTTTATGCGGCTCTCGAACGCGGCGATGTTCGCGTTGCGCCGCCGCCTCAGGGCCGCCTCGACCTCGGGGGTCGAGCAGTTGACGGCGGCGTGGATGACGAGGCAGCCGTGCGGACGGCCGGGTTCGGTGTAGGCGACGGCGGCCTCGCGCAGTGTGCGCTCGACCGAGGCTCGAGCGGTGGACTCCTCCGCGAGGGCGCGATCGGCGAAGGAGCCGTACGTCGCGCCGTACTCGTGCACGACCTCTTCGAAGAGAGACCGCTTGTCGCCGAAGGCCGCGTAGAGGCTCGGCGCGCCGATGTCCATGACTCGGGTGAGGTCGGAGACGGAGGTCGCCTCATAGCCGTGCTCCCAGAAGGCCATGAGGGCCTTCTCCAGGGCGGTGGCCCGGTCGAAGGAACGGGGGCGCCCCCGGGCCCGGCGCCCGGTCGCCGTCGCCGTGCCGGTCTTCTCGCTGCTGCTCGCCATGGAATGGATTTTATAGCGAGCGCTAGAGAAATGTCGGTGGGTTGTTGTACGGGCTTTTCTGTAGCGACCGTTAGGCAAATGCGGATCGTGGAGCTTCGGCTTCGGCTCGTGGCACCCGGGGCGATCCGCAGGCAGTACGGCCCCGTCCTGCGGGCAGGGGTGTGGCGGTCCGGCGCCCGCCGTCAGGTGGGCGCCGCGGGCGCCGCACCCGTGTCCGGTCGCGGGGCCGCGGGAGGCCGGGAACCCTGGGAGGAGGGAGCCGGCTCTGTTAGATTGGTCTAAACCACACAGCCCCTACGGGTCCAGTTGAGTCCCCATCTTCAGATCGGCAGGCCAGCGTGGAAGTTGTCATCGTTCCGGACGCGAAGGCCGGCGGCGAGCTGGTCGCCGAAGCCATGGCGCAGCTCCTCCGTCGCAGGCCCGGCGCCCTGCTCGGCGTGGCCACGGGGTCGACTCCGCTGCCCGTGTACGAGGCGCTGGCCGCGAAGACGCGGTCCGGGGCCGTGGACACCTCCCGGGCCCGGATCGCCCAGCTCGACGAGTACGTGGGGCTGCCTGCGGACCACCCGGAGTCGTACCGCTCGGTGTTGCGGCGCGAGGTGCTGGAGCCCCTCGGCATCGGCATGGACCAGTTCCTCGGTCCGGACGGTACGGCCGAGGACGTGCCGGGGGCGTGCGAGGCGTACGACCGGGTGCTCGCCGAGGCCGGAGGGGTCGACCTCCAGCTGCTCGGGATAGGTACCGACGGGCACATCGGGTTCAACGAACCGTGCTCGTCACTGGCCTCACGCACCCGGATCAAGACACTGACCGAGCAGACCCGGGTGGACAACGCGCGCTTCTTCGACGGCGACATCGCACAGGTGCCGCACCACGTCATCACGCAGGGCATCGGGACGATCCTGGAGGCCCGGCACCTGGTGCTGCTGGCCACCGGGGAGGGCAAGGCCGACGCGGTCGCGGCGACCGTCGAGGGGCCGGTCGCCGCGGTCTGCCCGGCGTCGGCGCTGCAGCTCCATCCGCACGCGACGGTCGTCGTCGACGAGGCCGCCGCGAGCAAGCTGAAGCTGGCGGGCTACTTCCGGCACACGTACGTCAACAAGCCGGACTGGCAGGGGATCTGACGGCTCCGGCCGGGTGACGGAGGGTGTCGGGTCCCGGATCGGCGCCTTCGGCCTGCGAGAGGCCCTCGAGGGCCCGCGAGGGGCCCGCGGTGGGGTTCCGGGGCGGCCAGGCTCGAGCGGGGCGGATCGGTCCACACCGGCTCGCCCGGCTCGGGCCGGACGGGTTACGGGAGTTCCCGGGCCGTCCGCCGGTCTCTGTGCAGCAGGCGCCGCCCCCTCCGCGGGAACGGCGCCTCTGTCGGTGTGAGCCGAGCGGGATCGGCGGTGGTGTCAGGTGCCCGTGAGGGTCTCCGCCGCTGCTCTGCCGCAGACTCGGGCTGCGCCGTGGGTGGCGATATGGAGGGCGCCGCGCGGGGTGGCCTGGGGCACGCCCATCTCGACCACCACCGTGTCGGGGCGGGCCGCCAGCAGGGTGTCGAGGGCCGTCGCCATCCAGGGGTGGCGGTGCTCGTCGCGGACGACGGCCACGATGCGGCGGGCTCCGGCCGCCGCCAGCGCGTCGTGCCCGGCGTCCGGCCCGGCGAAGCTGCCCGTTTCGGTGCCGGGGAGCAGGCGGGACAGCTCCGCCGCCACGCCCCAGGGCGTCTCGTCGCCGACGGCGATGTTGGCGACGGGGGTGAGGGCGGCCACGTACGGCGCCTCGGTGAGGGGGGTGAAGTCGTCGGCGCCCGTGACGGTGAGCGCCCGGCGGGCCGCGCGCAGGCCGACGAGGGCGTCAGTGGGGCCGCCGGTCGCCGTTCTCCTTCCGTCCCGTGCCCCGCCGTCGGCGGCTCCCGCCTCGGCTGTCCAGCGGGCCAGGCGGCGTACGCGTGCCGCCGCGTCCGCGAGGCGTTCCTCCGGGAGTTCGCCGGTGCGGACGGCGTCCACGAGGGCGTCGCGGAGGCGGCGTACCGTCTCGTCGTCGGCGAGGCCGCCGCCCACACAGATGGCGTCGGCGCCGGCCGCGACGGCGAGGACGCTGCCGCGTTCGATGCCGTAGGTGGCGGAGATGGCCTGCATTTCCATGCCGTCGGTGACGATGAGGCCGTCGTAGCCGAGTTCGCCGCGCAGCAGGTCGGTGAGGATGCGGCGGGAGAGGGTGGCCGGGCGGTCCGGGTCGAGGGCGGGGACGAGGATGTGGGCGCTCATCACCGCGCGGGTTCCGGCGGCGATGGCGGCCCGGAACGGGGCGAGTTCGCGGCCGGTGAGGACGGAGGCGTCCGCGTCGATGCGCGGCAGCGCGTGGTGGGAGTCGACCGCGGTGTCGCCGTGGCCCGGGAAGTGCTTCGTGCAGGCGGCGACGCCCACCGACTGCAGGCCGCTGACGTAGGCGGCGGTGTGCCGGGCGACCAGGGCCGGGTCGGCGCCGAAGGAGCGGACCCCGATGACCGGGTTGCGGGGGTTGGAGTTGACGTCGGCGGAGGGGGCCCAGTTGAAGTTGACGCCGCAGGCGGCCAGGCGGCGGCCGAGTTCGGCGGCCACGTCCCGCGTCAGCTCCACGTCGTCCACTGCGCCCAGGGCGTGGTTGCCGGGGAAGGAGGAGCCGGTCCGTACCTCCAGGCGGGTGACGTCACCGCCCTCCTCGTCGATGGCGACCAGGACGTCGTCCCGCTCGGAGCGCAGCTGGGCGGTCAGGGCGGCCAGTTGGGCGGGCGAGGCGATGTTGCGGCCGAACAGTCCGACCGAGGCGAGGCCCTCGCCGAGCCGCCGCAGCAGCCAGTCGGGGGCGGTGGTCCCGGTGAAGCCGGGCTGGAGGACCGTCAGCGCGTCGCGCGTGAGGGTGCCGGTACCGCTGGCGAATGTCGTCATCGGGTGCGTTATCCCTTCACGGCGCCGGCGGTCAGGCCACTGACGGCCTTGCGCTGGAGGAAGACGAAGAGGACCAGGATCGGGACGGCGAAGAGGGAGGAGGCCGCCATGGTGGCGCCCCAGTCGTCGCCGAAGGCGGTGCGGAAGCTGGACACCCACAGTGGCAGGGTCTGGGCCCCGGCGTCCTTGTTGAGGACCAGGACGAGGGCGAACTCGTTCCAGGCGGTGATGAAGCCGAACAGCGAGGTGGACATCAGGCCCGGTGCGAGCAGCGGCAGGATGACCTTGCGGAACGCGGTGACGCGGGTGCAGCCGTCGACCATCGCCGCCTCCTCGAGCTCCCTGGGCACGGCGGCGACGAAGCTGCGCAGCGTCAGGACGGTGAAGGGCAGGATCATCATCATGTAGAAGATGGTCAGCGGTACCAGGCTGTTCAGCATGGAGGCGTCCCGCACGATCATGTAGATCGCGATGACCATCACTTCCCAGGGCGCCATCTGGGCCAGCATGAAGCCGACGATGAAGCCGCGCCGCCCCCTGAAACGCATCCGCGCCAGGGCGAAGGAGCCGGCCAGCGCGATGACCAGGGAGAAGACGACCGCGCACACGGTGACGATCAGCGAGTTGGAGACGTACGTCCAGAAGTGGTCGACGCCGGTCGCGGTGCCGAAGTGCTCGAAGGTGATGTCGGTCGGGAACCAGACGGGGTCCTCGGAGAGGATGTCGCCGGTCGGTTTGAGTGCCGTGGAGAACATCCAGTACACGGGGAAGACGAAGACGGCGAACAGGACGACGGCCGTGGCGTTGGGCCACAGGCGGCCGAAGAGTGAGCGGTTCACAGCTCGTCCTCCTCTTGCTTGAGCACGATCCTGAGGTAGTAGGCGGTCAGGCCGAGCAGGATCAGGATGGTCAGGACGGCGATCGCCGCGCCCATGCCGTAGTGCTGGTTGCCGACGCCCTCGATGTAGGCGTAGACGGGCAGGATCTCGGTGAGTCGGTCGGGGCCGCCGCCGTTGATGGTGAAGACCTGCACGAACGCCTTGAAGACCCAGATGATCTCCAGGAAGGTCGTGGCGTACAGGAAGGGCCGCAGGAAGGGCAGGGTGACCGTGGTGAAGCTCTGCCACGCGCCCGCGCCGTCCAGGGCCGCGGCCTCGTACAGCTCGCCGGGGATGGTGGTGGTCGCCGCGTAGAGGTTGATCGCGACGAACGGGATGGACATCCACACGATGAGCAGGGTGACGACGAAGAACGTCGACATCTGGCTGCTGGTCCAGCTGTAGTCGGCCATCGCGTGCCAGCCGAGCCTGTCCAGCACCCAGTTGACGACGCCGAAGCGCTGGGCGAACAGCCACTGGTAGACGGTGCTGGCGGCGACCACCGGCATGGCCCAGGCCAGGACCAGGCCGAGCAGCAGCGTCAGCCGCATCCGCTTGCCGAGGCGGGCGAGCAGCAGGCCGACCAGCGTGCCGAGCACCATGATGAGGACGACGTTGACCGCCGTGAACAGGATCGAGCGGAGGGTGACGCGCCAGAAGTCCTCGCCGGTGAGGGCTTCCCTGTAGTTGTCGAGGCCGTTCCACTCGGTGGCGTGCTGGATCAGCTGCGCCATGTTGAGGTTCTGGAACGACAGCAGCACGTCCTTCAGCAGCGGCCAGCCGAGCAGCAGCACGGAGGCCGCGCAGGCGGGCAGCAGCAGGAGGTACGGGGCGAGGGCGCCGGCGCGCGACGCTGCCCGGGGTGTGGGGCGGCCGGCTTCCCCGCTGTCCGCCTTGCGGACGTCCGCCGGGCCGGAGGGCGGCCGTTCGGTCTGCACGGTCATGCTCGCGATCTCTCTACTCGACCTGAGTACGGTCTTGCGACATGCGTACCGGCGCCGGGGCGGGACCGCGTCACACGGCGGCCCCGCCCCGGCCCGAGCGGCCCTACTGCTGCTGCGCCAGTCGCTTGTTGAACTCGTCCTCGACCTGCTTCGCGGCGGCGGCCGGGGACTTTCCGTTCAGCACGGCGGTCATGTACGCCTTGACCGGGTTCGGGGCGTTCTCGACGGCGGCCCATTCCGGGATCAGCGGCGTGGTGCCACCGCCCGCGGCGGCCGGCGCGGCGGCCTCGGCGGCGGCGTTGCCCTTGAGGTTGTCCTGCAGGGACTGCTTGTTGGGGATGACGCCGTTGAGCTTGGCGAGCTGCCCCTCGTACTTGTCGGAGAGGGCGATCTTCAGGAATTCCCGGGCGAGTTCCTGCTTCTTGCTGCCCGTGGCGACGGCGAGGTTGGAGCCGCCGAGGAAGACGCCCTCGGGCTTGCCGGCCGTGGCGCCGGGGATGGTGAAGTAGCCGATCTCCTTCTCGATCTCCGGGTTGGCCTTGATGGCGATGCCGGCTTCCCAGCCCATGCCGATGAACGCGCCGACCTTGCCCTTGCCGAAGACCTCCCCCTGCTGCGGGGTGGCCTCGTCCTTGTCCTTGGGAGCCTCGGAGAGGGCCTGGAACTTCTTGTACGTCTCCATGGCGGCGGCGACCTTCGGGTCGTCGAGGTTGGAGACGTACGTGTCGCCGTCCTTCTTGACCAGTTCGGCGCCCTCGGCGATGGCCAGGCCGACGAAGTGGTACCAGTTCTGGCCGGGCAGGTAGATCGGCTCGGCGTCGGTCTTCTCACCGATGGTCTTCAGGGCGTCGTAGAACTCGTCCCGGGTCTTCGGGGTGCCCTTGAGGCCGGCGTCGGCCCAGACCTTCTTGTTGTAGAGGACGACACGGTTGGCGAAGTACCAGGGCGCCGCGTACTGCTTGCCCTCGAAGACGGACGACTCGTTGAGGGACTCGGTCCACTCGCCGCCGATCTCGGACTTGAGGTCGGCGAGGTCGGCGAGGCCGCCGGTCTTGGCGTAGGCCGGGGTCTGGGTGTTGCCGATCTCGAAGACGTCCGGCGGGTTCTCCTCCGACAGGGCTGTGGTCAGCTTCTGCTGGATGCCGTTCCACTGCTGGACCTCGAACCTGACCTTGGCCTCGGTCTTCTTCTCGAACTCGGCGGCCAGGTCCTTCTGCCACTGGTCCGGCGACGAGCCGTCCATCACCCATACGGTGAGGGTCTCGCCCTTGTAGCCGTCCGCTCCGGTCTTGCCGTCGTCGCCGTCGTCGCCCCCGCACGCCGCGATGGAGACCATCATGCCCGCGACCGCGATCGCGGCTGTCAGCTTGCGCTTCACGCCACCCTCCTCAGGGATGCCACAAACCCCCCTGCTCCCCGCGGTGACTGACGACCGCCCATGGGGCCGGGACCTGGACCAATGGTGTAGACCAGTAGGGGGAGCTTGGCCCAGACCAATAGGCCTGTCAAGGGTGTTCATGCGGGTAGCGGCGGTCCGTGATGCGACCGAGATATGCAAGGATCTTTCATTCCGCAAGCGACACATCGGACGTACCACTGATGGAGCGGGCCGCCGCGCCACGGTGACATGGTGGACTAGACCAGCGAGGGTCGCAGGGGTATACAGAAGAGATCACGGAGCCTGCGGGAAACCGACCGCGCGCCACCGTGCCACGATGTGAGCCGTGACCGATGCGGATGTCGGTCGCTTCGGCACTCGAAGCCGGGAAGGCAGAGCATGAGCACCGACGTCAGCCGTGCGGAGAACGAGGGTGGGGCGACCGTCCGTACCGCGCGCGTGCCCAAGTACTACCGTCTGAAGAAGCATTTGCTCGACATGACGGAGACGCAGACGCCGGGCACCCCCGTCCCGCCCGAGCGCACGCTGGCCGCGGAGTTCGACACCTCGCGCACGACCGTCCGGCAGGCCCTGCAGGAACTGGTCGTCGAGGGGCGGCTCGAGCGCATCCAGGGCAAGGGCACCTTCGTCGCCAAGCCCAAGGTGTCGCAGGCGCTGCAACTGACCTCCTACACCGAGGACATGCGCGCCCAGGGGCTCGAACCCACCTCGCAGCTCCTCGACATCGGTTACATCACGGCCGACGACCGGCTCGCCGAGCTGCTCGACATCACGGCCGGCGGGCGCGTGCTGCGCATCGAGCGGCTGCGCATGGCCAACAGCGAGCCGATGGCCATCGAGACCACGCACCTGAGCGCGAAGCGCTTCCCCGCGCTGCGCCGCAGCCTCGTGAAGTACACGTCCCTCTACACCGCGCTCGCCGAGGTGTACGACGTCCATCTCGCCCAGGCCGAGGAAACCATTGAGACATCGTTGGCCACGCCGCGCGAGGCGGGCCTGCTCGGCACGGACGTGGGCCTGCCGATGCTGATGCTTTCTCGCCATTCTCTGGACCGGAACGACCAGCCGGTGGAGTGGGTGCGGTCGGTCTACCGGGGCGACCGGTACAAGTTTGTCGCCCGGCTCAAGCGACCCCAGGACTGAGCCACGACGGTCCCTCCCCCCGGGCCACTGCAACGCCGACCCATCTGTATACGGCCGGGGGGTTCCTTTCGACGGTCCCCTGACCTAGATTTCCTGCGCATTACCCCAGGTGACCCGTAGGAACGGAGCCGTCAGATGTCGCAGTCCCCAGATGTGCCCAGAGAACCGGTGGTGACGCCGATGCGCGTCGTCATCGGTCTCTGCCTGTTCGTGCCCTTTGTGGCCATGCTGTGGGTCGGTTCGTACGCGAAGACCGACCCGCAGTTCATCGGCATCCCGTTCTTCTACTGGTACCAGATGCTGTGGGTGCTGCTCTCCACGCTGCTGACCATGACCGCGTACCAGCTGTGGCAGCGTGACCAGCGCGCCCGCTCCGGCAAGAACGGCGGTACCGCGGAATGAACGACGGCGTGAACGGCGTGGCACTCGCCGTCTTCATCTTCTTCTTCCTGGCCGTCACGGTCATGGGCTTCCTGGCCGCGCGCTGGCGCAAGGCCGAGAACGAGCACAGCCTGGACGAGTGGGGCCTGGGCGGCCGGTCGTTCGGCACCTGGGTGACCTGGTTCCTGCTCGGCGGCGACCTGTACACGGCGTACACCTTCGTGGCCGTCCCGGCGGCGATCTACGCGGCGGGCGCGGCCGGCTTCTTCGCCGTGCCGTACACGATCCTGGTGTACCCGCTGATCTTCACGTTCCTGCCGCGCCTGTGGTCGGTGTCGCACAAGCACGGCTATGTGACGACCTCGGACTTCGTGCGCGGGCGGTTCGGCTCCAAGGGGCTGTCGCTCGCGGTGGCGGTCACCGGCATCCTCGCGACGATGCCGTACATCGCGCTCCAGCTCGTCGGCATCCAGGCCGTGCTGGACGTGATGGGCGTCGGCGGCGGCGAGAACACCAACTGGTTCGTCAAGGACCTGCCGCTGCTGATCGCCTTCGGTGTGCTCGCGGCGTACACGTACTCCTCGGGCCTGCGGGCCCCGGCGCTCATCGCCTTCGTCAAGGACACCCTGATCTACATCGTCATCACGGTGGCGATCATCTACATCCCGATCAAGCTGGGCGGCTTCGACGACATCTTCGCCAAGGCCAGTGACGCCTACGCGCAGACCAACCCGGCGACGGGCGCGCCGCGCGGCGCCCTGGTGCCCGCGGAGGCGGGCCAGTGGACGTACGCGACGCTGGCGCTGGGCTCCGCGCTCGCGCTGTTCATGTACCCGCACTCGATCACCGCGACGCTCTCCTCCAGGAGCCGTGAGGTCATCCGCCGCAACACCACGATCCTGCCGCTGTACTCGCTGATGCTGGGCCTGCTGGCGCTGCTCGGCTTCATGGCGATCGCGGCAGGCGTCAAGGTGCAGAACGGCCAGCTGGCGATCCCGCAGCTGTTCGAGGACATGTTCCCGGACTGGTTCACGGGCGTGGCGTTCGCGGCCATCGGCATCGGCGCCCTCGTCCCGGCGGCGATCATGTCGATCGCGGCGGCGAACCTCTTCACCCGCAACATCTACAAGGACTTCATCAAGCCGGACGCGACGCCGAAGCAGGAGACCCAGGTCTCGAAGATCGTCTCGCTGCTGGTGAAGGTGGGCGCGCTGATCTTCGTGCTGACCATGGACAAGACGGTCGCGATCAACTTCCAGCTGCTGGGCGGCATCTGGATCCTGCAGACCTTCCCGGCGCTGGTCGGCGGCCTGTTCACGCGCTGGTTCCACCGCTGGGCGCTGATCGCCGGCTGGGCGGTCGGCATGCTCTACGGCACGGTCGCGGCGTACGGCGTGGCCTCGCCCTCGCAGAAGCACTTCGGCGGCTCCTCGAAGGAGATACCCGGCATCGGCGAGATCGGCTACATCGGCCTCACGGCGTTCGTGCTGAACGTCGTCGTCGCGGTGGTCCTCACCTTCGTGCTCCGGGCCGCGAAGGCCCCCGACGGCATCGACGAGACCCGGCCGGAGGACTACACGGCGGACGCGGGCGACCCGGGCGTCAAGGTGGAACTGCCGCCGGCGACGGCGGGCACCGGTCACTGACGAGTTCCGTCTGCCGAGGGGCACGCTCGCTGACGGGCTCCGCATCGGGCACGGGCCGCCGGAGGAATCCGGCGGCCCGTTGTCGTACCCGTCGGGCACACTCGCCCGCATGGACATCGTGATCAGGCGGGCGGAGCCGGGCGAGTACGAGATCCTCGGTGAGATCACCGCGCAGGCCTATCTGCGCGACGGTCTGCTGGATTTCGGCGAGGACGACGCCTACCTCGGCGTGCTCCGAGACGTCGCGGGGCGCGCGGCCCACGCGGACGTGCTGGTCGCCGCGGCGGACAGTGCGGTACGGGGCCGGCCCGCCCGGGACGGGGCCGCGCCCGGCCGGGGCGAGCGGGACGGGGCCGTGCCGGAGGGTGCGGCGGGGGCGGCGGCCGTGCTGGGCGGCGTCACCTTCGTCCCCGCGGGCGGGCCCATGGCCGACATCGCCTCTCCCGGCGAGGCCGAGATCCGTATGCTCGCGGTCTCCCGGGCCGCCCGGGGCCGCGGCGTCGGCGAGGCACTCGTCCGCGCCTGCGTCCACCGCGCCCGGGCGGTCCCCGGCTGCGTCCGCGTCGTGCTCTCCACGCAGCCCACGATGCGCACCGCCCACCGCCTCTACGAGCGCCTCGGCTTCACCCGTACCCCCGGGCGCGACTGGAACCCGCTCCCCCAGCAGCTGCCCGACATGGTCCTCCTCACGTACGAACTGCCACTCTGACACAACATCTGGGGGTGCTTTCGCAGCCCGGCACAAGATGTATGCTCAAGCTCGCTGTCGCCGCAGGGGAATCCGGTGCGAATCCGGAACTGTCCCGCAACGGTGTACTCGCGTGTTTCCGCACGCCTGATCAGTCCGAGGACCTGTCGACAGCGCGCCCAGGCCGACCCGGCCGGGGCGTCAAGACGTCCGGGCCTCGTGGAATGGGCCGGTGGACGCGACGCCGCGTGCGGCTCGTGAGCCGCCCCCTGCCCTCCGCGAGGCCCCGTGCCGAGCGAGGGAGAGCCCCACGTGACCATCGCGCCAGCGGACCCGGCTTCAGCGACACCGGCCGGGCCGGCCTCCGCCGCACCGTCCGGGCCGGCTCCGGCCCCGCCCCAGCCGTACGACGACGCTCCCGGCGCCGCGCTGCTGCGGACCCTGACCGCGCTGACCGCCGACCTGCCCGACGCCGACCTCGGCCGCGTCGCCGCCGCGGCACTGCGCGGCCGGTCGGCGCACGCGGACCGGCCGGAGGCGGAGGCAGAGCTGCGCGAGCTGGCCACGGAGGCCGCCGCCGGCCTGATCTCGGAGGACCCCGCCTACTCGAAGCTGGCCGCCCGGCTGCTCACCCTCGGCATCCGCGCCGAGGCCGCCTCGCAGGGCGTCACCGTCTTCACCGAGTCCGTCGCCACCGGCCACCGCGAGGGCCTGATCGCCGACCGCACCGCCGCGTTCGTACGGCTGCACGCGGCCCGCCTGGACGCGCTGATCGACCCGGCCGGCGACGACCGCTTCGGCTACTTCGGCCTGCGTACCCTGCACAGCCGCTACCTGCTGCGGCACCCCACCACCCGCAAGGTCGTGGAGACGCCCCAGCACTTCCTGCTGCGCGTCGCCGCCGGACTCGCCGAGGACGACACGACCCGCGCGCTGGACGAGGTCGGCGCGCTCTACCGGCTGATGAGCCGCCTCGACTACCTGCCCTCCTCCCCCACCCTCTTCAACTCCGGTACCCGGCACCCCCAGATGTCGTCCTGCTACCTCCTCGACTCCCCCAAGGACGAGCTCGACTCCATCTACGACCGCTACCACCAGGTCGCCCGGCTCTCCAAGCACGCGGGCGGCATCGGCATCGCCTACTCCCGGGTACGCGCCCGCGGTTCGCTGATCCGCGGCACGAACGGCCACTCCAACGGCATCGTCCCGTTCCTGAAGACCCTGGACGCCTCGGTCGCCGCCGTGAACCAGGGCGGCCGGCGCAAGGGAGCCGCCGCCGTCTACCTGGAGACCTGGCACGCGGACATCGAAGAGTTCCTGGAGCTGCGCGACAACACCGGCGAGGACGCCCGCCGCACGCACAACCTGAACCTCGCGCACTGGGTGCCGGACGAGTTCATGCGCCGGGTCAACGCCGACGAGCCGTGGTCGCTGTTCTCGCCCGCGGACGTGCCCGAGCTGGTCGACCTGTGGGGCGAGGACTTCGACGCGGCGTACCGGGCCGCGGAGGGCAAGGGCCTCGCGCGCAGGACGCTGCCCGCCCGCGACCTGTACGGCCGCATGATGCGCACCCTCGCGCAGACCGGCAACGGCTGGATGACCTTCAAGGACGCCGCCAACCGCACCGCCAACCAGACCGCGCGGCCCGGCCGGGTCGTGCACTCCTCCAACCTGTGCACGGAGATCCTGGAGGTCACCGACGACGGGGAGACGGCGGTCTGCAACCTGGGCTCGGTCAACCTCGGCGCGTTCGTCGACCCGGCGGCCGGCGGCATCGACTGGGAGCGGCTGGACGCCACCGTCCGCACCGCCGTCACCTTCCTCGACCGCGTCGTGGACATCAACTTCTACCCGACCGGGCAGGCGGCCCGCTCCAACTCCCGCTGGCGGCCGGTCGGCCTCGGCGCGATGGGCCTCCAGGACGTCTTCTTCAAGCTGCGGCTGCCCTTCGACTCCCCCGAGGCCACGCGGCTGTCCACCCGCATCGCCGAGCGCGTCATGCTGGCCGCGTACGAGGCGTCCGCGGACCTCGCCGAGCGCGGCGGCACCCTCCCCGCCTGGGACGAGACCCGTACGGCAGGGGGCGTACTGCACCCCGACCACTACGACGTGGACCTGACCTGGCCGGAGCGCTGGGCGGCCCTGCGCGAGCGCGTCGCGCGCACCGGGCTGCGCAACTCCCTGCTGCTCGCCATCGCGCCGACGGCGACGATCGCCTCCATCGCCGGCGTGTACGAGTGCATCGAGCCGCAGGTGTCCAACCTGTTCAAGCGCGAGACGCTGTCCGGTGAGTTCTTGCAGGTCAATTCGTACCTCGTGGACGAGCTGAAGCGGCTCGGCGTGTGGGACGCCCGGTCCCGCGAGGCGCTGCGCGAGGCGAACGGCTCGGTGCAGGACTTCGGCTGGATCCCCGAGGACGTGCGACGGCTCTACCGCACGGCGTGGGAGATCCCGCAGCGCGGCCTGATCGACATGGCCGCCGCCCGCACCCCGTTCCTCGACCAGTCGCAGTCGCTGAACCTGTTCCTGGAGACGCCCACCATCGGCAAGCTCTCCTCGATGTACGCGTACGCGTGGAAGCAGGGCCTGAAGACGACGTACTACCTGCGTTCCCGCCCGGCGACCCGGATCGCCCGGGCGGCACGGGCCGCCGCTCCCCCGCAGGAGGCGGAGGCCGTCGCCTGCTCCCTGGAAAACCCCGACTCCTGCGAGGCCTGCCAGTGATGACGAACCGCAACCAAAACCTCCTGGACCCGGGCTTCGAGCTCACCCTGCGCCCCATGCGCTACCCGGACTTCTACGAGCGCTACCGGGACGCCGTCAAGAACACCTGGACCGTGGAGGAGGTCGACCTCCACTCCGACGTCGCCGACCTCGCGAAGCTCACGCCGGGCGAGCAGCACCTGATCGGCCGGCTGGTCGCGTTCTTCGCGACGGGCGACTCGATCGTGGCGAACAACCTGGTGCTGACCCTCTACAAGCACATCAACTCGCCCGAGGCGCGGCTCTACCTGTCGCGGCAGCTGTTCGAGGAGGCCGTCCACGTCCAGTTCTATCTGACGCTGCTGGACACCTACCTGCCCGATCCGGAGGACCGCACGGCCGCCTTCGCCGCCGTGGAGAACATCCCGTCGATCCGCGAGAAGGCCGAGTTCTGCTTCAGGTGGATGGACTCGGTCGACAAGCTCGACCGGCTGGAGACCCGGGCGGACCGGCGCCGCTTCCTGCTGAACCTGATCTGCTTCGCCGCGTGCATCGAGGGACTGTTCTTCTACGGGGCTTTCGCGTACGTCTACTGGTTCCGGGGCCGGGGCCTGCTGCACGGCCTCGCCACCGGCACCAACTGGGTGTTCCGCGACGAGACCATGCACATGAGCTTCGCGTTCGACGTGGTCGACACCGTGCGCGAGGAGGAGCCGGAGCTGTTCGACGACGAGCTGCGCCAGGAGGTGACCGACATGCTGCGGGAGGCCGTCGAGGCCGAGCTGCAGTTCGCGCGGGACCTGTGCGGCGACGGCCTGCCGGGCATGAACACCGACTCGATGCGGCAGTACCTGGAGTGCGTCGCCGACCAGCGCCTGACGCGCCTGGGCTTCGCCCCGGTGTACGGCTCCGAGAACCCGTTCTCCTTCATGGAGCTTCAGGGGGTGCAGGAGCTGACCAACTTCTTCGAGCGGCGTCCGTCGGCGTACCAGGTGGCGGTGGAGGGGACCGTCGACCTGGACGAGGACTTCTGAGGCCGGAGACCCCGGAGGGAGGGGCGAACAGACGGCCGCACAGGTGAGGGCCGTCCCGTCGGGGCCGCCGGAACGGCGGCCGAGCCGGCGCTGGTGGCGCGGTTCCACGAGCGCCGTTCCGGCGAGGAGGGCGGAGACAGCCGGGACGGTCAGGGACGGGCCGCCCGGCCACGCGCCGGCCGGCCGGGCCGCCCGCCCTCCGCCCCTCCCTCCTCACCTCACCTGGGCACGGCCTTCAGCAGCAGCCGGTTGGGGCGCAGCGTGATGCCGACGCGGACGCTGCCGTCGGAGTCCGGCACGTGCTCGAAGCGGTACGCCGTCGCCAGCGCCGCCGTGATCAGACCGAGCATCGCCATCGAGAAATGGTCACTCGGGCACTTTCGATTACCCACGCTGAATGGCCGCATGGCATATTTCGGCAGTGCTTTGGCCCTCTCCGGAAGCCATCTGTCCGGGTCGAACTCCAGGTTGCGCTCGTACGACTTCGGATCGCGCTGGATCGCATACGGACTGTAGATGATGTCCGCACCGGCCGGAATGCGATAGCCACCGAGTTCCGTGTCAGTGATCGCCCGGCGCGTCAGAATCCAGACGGCCGGACGCAGCCGCATCGCTTCCACGAGCACATTGTTGGTGTACGTGAGACTGCGGACGTCGGCGAATCCCACCGGTCGGCCGCCGGTCACGGATTCCACCTCCTCGCGCACCCTGTCGCCTTGTTCCGGGTGTTCCGCGAGCACCTGGAGCAGGCTCATGATGGTGGAAGCGATGGTTTCGCTTCCGGGTGTGAGGATCGCGACGACCTGGTCGTGGATCTCCTGTTCCCCGATGGGCTCGCCATTGTCGTCCTTCGCTTCCAGCAAAGCCGTCAGCAAATCGTTCGGCTTTTGACCGGAGGCCCTCCGCTCGGCGACGATCTCGTCCACGAGGAGATGCAGATCGGCGAGCGCCCGGTTGAATGCGCGGTTGGCCGGGAGCGGCAGCCGGTAGAGCGGACCCAGCGGGATGACCATCCGCCGGTACATGCCGCGGAACACGGTGGCGAGCGCCCGGCACAGCCGCTCGGCCCGCTCGTCCATGAACTGGCCGCGCAGCAGGCAGCGGGCCGCGACGCGCACGGCGATCCGGAACGCCTCGGAGGTGCAGTCGACGACCTCGCCGGAGCTCCAGCGCGCCACGAGCGCGTGCGCCTCCTCCTCCATGATCGGCCCGTACGCCGGGATGGCGTCGAGCCGGAACGCGGGCTGGATGGTGCGCCGCTGGCGCCGGTGGAGCGGGCCGTTGGCGGTGGCCACGCCTTCCTTGCCGAGCAGGCCTTCCAGGGACTCCCACAGCGGGCCGGAGATGATGTAGTCGGGGCTGAGCCCGAGGGCACCGGTGAGGGCCGGCGTGGTCACCGCGTACACGGTTTTCGGGCCGAGCTTCAGCCGGACGAGGTCGCCCTCGTCGCGCAGCCGGGACATGAAGGCCAGCGGGTCGCGGGCCATTTTCCAGCCGTGGCCCAGCAGCGGGAACCGGCCACCGGCAACGGGGGGCTCGCGCAGCTCGGTTCCGGTCCCGGTTTCGGGGGTGACCGAGTCGACGGTCATTTCTCACCTACCGCTTCGTTGTTGACGTACGGGGGCGTGGACCGGTCTTCCCAGCTGTCGACCATGTAACGGCCCGACTCGTGGTGGAACCAGTACACGGTGCTGAACCAGTTCCGCATATTGCCGACGCAGGCCCGTACGGCGGCGCCGAGCTGCTTTCCGCGCACGGAGTCCGCGGCGAGTTCGTCGGCGAGGTGCAAGGCTTCCCGTTCCGCGACGATGAACTGGGATATGCATTCCTCGATGCGTCGCCTCAGATCCACGATTGCTTTTTCGAGAGTCAGGCCCTCGTGGGTGATGAGACTGATACCGAGATTGTGGACCTCGTCGCCCGCCAATTCCTTCGGGAGTGAGCACAGGTCGTTGTACCAGGCGGCGAATTCCTGACTCAGGAGTGCCGCCTGCCGGAATGCGGGATTTTTCCGTACCCGGTCCGGGAGTTCCCGTCCCGCACTCAGCTCCAGCAGGTCGGTCCATATCCAGTGCGCGAAGGTGAGCCGACGCAGCCGCAGGTACTCCTCGACGGACGGAATGATTCCGTGCGTGCGGTTGTGGAACTCCCGGTCGTACGCGTCGATCACCGCGTGGAAGTGCCGGGCGAACCGGGCGTTCCAGGTTCCCGGTAAGAACCCGTAGAGCCGCAGAACGCTGTCGGCGAACCCGGCCACCAGCGGATCCTCGTGGTGCAGGTGGTCCTGGGGTGCGTCGAGTGCCGTGTGCAGCAGGCGGGCGAGCCGGCGCCAGGACGCCGTACGGCCGTGCACGATGTCGCGGTCGTGACGGTCGTCCCAGACGAAGAACCAGGCGCTGTAGTCCGCTATCGCCTGGAGGACGTCGTCGGGGGCGTCGACGTAGTAGCCCGCCATGAGGTCCGTGTAGCACAGGCCATCGGCATATTCCTCGACCTTGTGCGCCGGCATGAGGCCTTTTTCGAGGAGCCAGGTGCGGGTCTTCTCCTGGAGCCGGGGCCAATACGTGTGCAGTTGCCGGGGAAATTCTGTCTCGATCACCGGGAGCCGAAGTGACGGTGGAACTGCGATCGCGGTCGCTGTCGTTGTGGTGCCGTGTGAGAAAGCATGCACGAACAAACCCCTTTCAGCCGCCTGTTGGCGCCCGCCCGTTACGTCCCGGGCGGGCGCCGGTGCGTGCCCCCGCCTTCCTATTCAGCACCACAACTGACCGGTCTGGGAATGGATTTGCTCCCCGCACTACCCCCCTGTGCCGAGAATCCCCTCTTGCATGACTGATTTTTGATCACCGAAGGGAAGTGCAACGGTCCGAACAGGTGCCGGGCACACGAACGGCGCCCGGCCGGGCGGAGATCTGGCCGGGCGCCGCGGAGGGCGGATCCAGAGGTACGGCCGGGGCGGCGGCCCTCAGTCGTTGGCGACCACGGGGTAGCGCGGCTCGTTCTCGGCCATCTGCCGCAGCGCGTCCTTGCGCTCGCGCTTGGAGAGCCGGTCGATGTACAGGTAGCCGTACAGGTGGTCGGTCTCGTGCTGGAGGCAGCGCGCGAAGTAGCCGGTGCCGCGCACCCTGATGGGGTTGCCCTTCTCGTCCTGCCCGGTCACCTCGGCGTAGTCCGGCCGGGCGAGGGAGGCGTACGCGGTCGGCACGGACAGGCAGCCCTCGTTGCTGTCGTCCAGACGGCGCCGCTCGGTGGGCAGTTCCACGAGCTCGGGGTTGCAGACCACGCCGACGTGCCGCACACCGTCGTCGTCCGGGCAGTCGTAGACGAACACCTTGAGGTCGACGCCGATCTGGTTGGCGGCCAGGCCCACGCCCTCGGCGGTGCGCTGGCTGGCGAACATGTCCGCGACCAGCTGCTGGAGTTCGCCGCCGAAGTCGGTGACGTCCTTGCACTCCCTGTGGAGCACCGGGTTCCCGACGACGGTGATCGGCCGCGAGGTGCCGCGCTCCCGCCAGTTGGACTCACGCGCCTCGCAGTCCTCCGAATCCACGACGAAGCCCTCGTCGTCGACGGGGAGCACGCCCACGTGCTGCTGATCGGTGTCCTGCTGCGCCATGACCGACGTATGCCTTCCTCGGAAAACGGGGGGGGTTCACTGCGGGTACAGGGTACGGGGAACGCGTCGCGAAGGGGCACGGAACCGTGTCCGGTATGCGGCTCGGCCACGTGGGCACGAGCACATGCGACGACTCCGCACGCGACCGCCGTCAACAGACTTCTTCGAGATCCCGCCAGTCCCGGGAATCCGGACTGTCGGCGACCCACCCGTCGAGCAGCCCCTGGACCAGCGAGGCCGGGGCGGCGATCCCGCACTCGCGCTCCGGCACCCACAGCTGCCCGTCCGTGCGATGCCCGAGCGGCCCGGGGTGCCCCGGCTCGCTGTGGTCGTGCGGGTCGAGGTGCTCGCCGTCGCCCTCGTCGGACGGCATCCGCGACTCGGAGCACATGCGGCACAGCAGCCGCACGGAGGACGACCAGTCCTCGGCGGCGAACCCGGCGTCGGCGGCGAGCTGTTCCAGCGCGTCCCGGTCGGCCTCCGTGGCGGCCTCCAGCAGCACCACCCAGGTGGGCACGGGGGACGGCGCCCACAGCTCGATCTCGTCGAACACCGGATACGTGTGTCCGGCGCCGGTGGTCCGCTCGCCGTGCGGCACGCCGTCGTGCAGGACGACCTCGCCCCAGCGGCGCCCCGAGGACGGCAGCGGAATGGACAGCACCTCGACCCGGGCGGGGTCCAGCCGCCGCCCCCACACCACCTCGGCCTCCCCCTCGGGGGACAGCCGTACGGCCGCGCTGCCGAGGTCCATACCGAGGGGTTCGACGGAGCCGGTGGCGGCGCCGGGCACCTTCAGGCCGTAGGCCTGCCAGGCGCGGCGGGCCAGCGGCCAGTCCTGCAGGGCGGTCGCGGCGATGCCGACGTTCCACCAGTCGGGTGCCCCGGTGTCCCGGTCGAGCAGCGCGACGGCCCTCAGGCCCGCCGCCCTGGCCTGCTCCCAGTCGTGCCGGAACTTGTGCAGCAGGGCGAGGTTGAACCAGGACTCCGACAGCCAGGGTTCCAGGCCGGCGGCCCGCGTCAGCAACGCGCCCGCGTCCTCGTAGCGGCCGTCGCCGATGAGAGTGAACGCGCGGTCCGTGGCCTGCCGCCAGGAGGCGGAGGGCCGGTGCCGTCCCTTGCCGAAGATCCTCACGATTCCCGCCTGCCAGTTCCGTGGAGTGGGCTGGCTGTGCCTTTCGCGCCCCCGTACACCCTTCCCGCGCATCAAACCACGTACGGCTTCGGGGGCGCTCATTACCCATGGGTTACCCAGCCTCGCACCGGGTCAGACCCCTTCGGCGCCTCAGCCGGCCCGCTCGCGCGCCGTGCCCGCCTCGCGGGACAGCACCCGTGCCAGACAGGCCACCACCTCCGGCGCGTACTCGCCGACGGTGGCCAGCCGCAGGTCCTCCAGCGCGGCGAGCCCGCCGCCGGGTCCGGCGGCCCGCGCCTTCTCCTCGTAGGCGTTCACCACCCGGACGATCCTCGCGGCCAGCGGCTGTTCCCGGCACGGGTCGGCCTGCCGCTCCACGACGACGGCGACCGCCGGATCCACCCCGGTCTGCCGTACGACGGCCCCGCCGAGCAGCGCGATACGCCGCTGGTCCGCGGCGGAGAGCCCGGCCGTGGCCCCGGCCGGCACCGGGTCCACCAGGCTGAGCTGGCCGATGTCGTGCATCAGCGCCGCGTACTCCAGCACGGTCAGCCCGGGTTCGGTCATCCCGAGTTCCCGGCCGACGGCCAGACCGAGCGCGGCGACGCGCCGGGCGTGCCCGGCCGGGGTGCAGCCGGCGATCTCGGTGGCACGGGCCAGGGAGGTGATGGTCTGCCGGTAGGTGGCACGGACGGCGGCGTACCGCCGGTAGGACAACTGGGTGAGCAGCAGCGGCACCGAGAACACCGGCAGCGCCCACAGCCCGACGACGGACACCGCGAGCGCCATCACGGCCCCCGTGGCGCACACCGCGGACCCGGTGCCGAGCAGGCCCCGCAGTTCGTCGCGCAGCAGCGGGGCGAAGGGCCACCGGGTGCGGGAGTGGGCCAGCGCGGCGGCGAGGACCGCGTCGCACAGGGACGTGAGGGTGAGCAGCGCGACGAGCAGCAGGGCGTACGCGGGGCCGGTCCAGTCGTCGAAGGTGCCCTCGTTGTAGAGGGGCTGGAAGCAGGCGGCGGCGAAGCCGACGGCGAGCACCCGGCGGGCGAACTGGTCGGTCGTGGGGCCCCGACCGCGCGCCGTGTGCGGCACGCTGCCGATGACGGAGGCGACGAGGACGACGGTGAGGACCTGTGCGAGGCCGTGCCTGGTGTGCTCTCCGGCGCTTTCCCCGAGCAGGGCGTAGGCCAGGGCGGCGGCGGTACCGAGCGGGGCCGGCTCCCGGACCCTGGCCCCCGTCCAGCGGGTCAGCTCGCCGACGGCGACGAGCACGCCGAAGGCGACGGCGACCGGCCGCTCCGTCAGGCCCCCCGCGAGGGTGACGGCGAGGCTTCCGGCAGCGGCCAGCCCGGCACCGGTGTGCACCAGGGCGAGGAGCAGGGGCCGCTGCCGGGGTGTCACCGGTGCGCTCCGCGCCGGCCGGGGGCACGGGGCCGGGGCGGCCGGTCGGGGCGAGGTCCGCTCTCGTCGGCCGTGACGGCGGGCCGCCACCCGGACCGGGAGACGATGCGTACGAGGGCGGTGACCATCGCCGGGTCGAAGTGGGTGCCGGCGCAGCGCTCGAGTTCGTTCAGGGCGGCCGGAACGGGCCGGGCCCGGCTGTAGGAGCGGGTGGAGGTCATGGCGTCGAAGGCGTCGGCCACCGCGACGACCCGCGCCGACTCGGGAATCTGCGTGCCGGCGAGCCCGTAGGGATAGCCCGTGCCGTCCATCCGCTCGTGGTGGTGCAGCACCGCGGCGCGTGCCTCGCCGAGGAAGCCGATGCCGCGGACGATCTCGTGTCCGTACTCCGGGTGCAGTTCGATGACGCGCCGCTCCTCGACGGTGAGCGGGCCGTCCTTGCGCAGCAGCCGGGTGGGGACGCCGAGCTTGCCGACGTCGTGCAGGATCCCGGCGAACCGCAGGACCTCGACGCGGTCGTCGTCCAGGCCGAGCTCGCGCGCGATCATCATGGAGGCCTGCCCGACGCGTTCGCCGTGGCCCCGGGTGTAGCCGTCCTTGATGCCGACGGCCTGCACGAGGGCGCGGATGGTGGCCTGGTGTGCGGCGCGTTCCCGGTGGTACTGCGCGAACGCCCACCAGGACACGCCCATCGGCAGTATCACCAGCAGCGCGGCGGCGGGGCCGTACTCGCTGCGCCACAGCACGGCCATCATCAGTCCGACGAGCCCGTGCACGGCGACCGGTGCCAGCGACCGCGGGAACAGGCCGCGCCAGGCCCGCCGCGACGGCACCCGCTCGGCCAGCGCGAGGATGCCCCCGTCCAGCACGGTCAGCACCAGGCAGAACACCAGCACGGCGGTACCGGCGGGCAGCAGGGCGTGGCGGAAGTCGGACGCCACGACGGCGTCGCGTCCGCCGAGCGACCAGTGCACGCGGGCGGCGGCCCACACGGTGACGGCGAGCTGCGCGGCCCGCCAGAGCCGCCGCAGCGCCACGGGCCGCTCGGCGACACCGGACACCAGCGCGCCCGGCACCGCGACGAGGGCGGCGGCGGGCGGCGGCAGCAGGAAGGCCCCGGCGAGCAGCACGGGATAAAAGGTTCCTGCAAAGCGGGTTCCGGCGATCTGCTCGCAGCCCGCGTACAGGGCGGCGAGCAGGGCGATCACCCACCACGGGGTACGCAGTTCGGGCAGGGGACGCAGGCAGAACAGGGCCGCGACGACGACACAGGCCACGTACGCGCGCACCCGTGCCGGTACCGCCTCCATGAACCCCTCCCCCGGCCATGCCTGTTAAGGCTCCGGATGGCGGAGCCTAGACGTCGGCAGGGGTGACCGCGGGTGATTACCTGCGGATTAGCACGTTCGGGTGAAGAATGGGACGACCTGGGCGAGATCGGACCTTTCCCACGCCCGGAGGGATGTGCGGCGAGCGGCGGGTCCTAGGACTCCTGCGGCGTCGCCGTCACGTCGTGCTCGGGGACGGCCTGGCCGGAACGGATCAGGTCGATCCGCCCCATGACCTTGGACCGCAGGTCGCCCGGCACGTCGTCATGTCCGCAGCAGCGCTTGACCAGCTTCTTGACGGCCTGCTCGAGACCGTACTTCTCCAGGCAGGGAGAGCACTCCTCGAAGTGGTGCTCGAACTTCTGGCAGTCCGAGTCCGGCATCTCCCGGTCGAGGAACTCGTAGAGATGATCGAGGATTTCGCTGCAATCCGTCTCGTGCGGCTCTCCGCAGCTCATGACCCCGAGCCTTTCGCTTCGTTCGACTCTCCGGCGCCGGCCGGGACCAGTCCGCGCTCGCGCGCGTAGTCCTCCAGCATGCCGCGCAGTTGGCGGCGTCCGCGGTGCAGCCGGGACATCACCGTACCGATGGGTGTCCCCATGATGTCCGCGATCTCCTTGTAGGCAAAGCCCTCGACATCCGCCAGATACACGGCGATGCGGAATTCCTCGGGAATCGCCTGGAGCGCCTGTTTCACGTCGGAGTCGGGCAGGTGGTCCAGCGCCTGCGACTCGGCGGAACGCAGGCCGGTCGACATGTGCGACTCGGCGCGGGCGAGCTGCCAGTCCTCGATCTCCTCGGCCGCGCTGCGCTGCGGTTCACGCTGCTTCTTGCGGTACGAGTTGATGAAGGTGTTGGTGAGGATCCGGTACAGCCACGCCTTGAGATTGGTGCCTTCGCGGAACTGGTGGAACGACGCGTACGCCTTGGCGTACGTCTCCTGCACCAGGTCCTCGGCGTCGGCCGGGTTGCGCGTCATGCGCAGCGCAGCCGAGTACATCTGGTCGAGGAATTCCAGCGCGTCCCGCTCGAAGCGCGCGCTGCGCTCCGCGGTCGACTCCGCACCGCCCCGGCCCTCGGGCTGCTCCGCCTGGCCGTTCTCGGTCCCTGCGTCGGTACCGGTGACCGGACCCACCTCCTCCAGCGTTGGCATGAGACCGAGTCCGGTCCCACTCGATTCGGAGGATAGACGACCTGTGCTCGGGGACGCCTGTCGGTTCGGTCCGCCCGGCGCCCGGAGCGGGGCCGTCGTCGCCGCGTGCAGCACGGTCCAGTCGAGCTCGGTGCGGCTGCTGCGGCGCGGGCAGAAGGTGGAACCCATGCGGACTTCCTCTCCTACGACTGCTGTGCCGTCGGCCGGCACCTACGCCCCCCACAACAGTGCCCGCGGCGTCCGCATTCCCAGGCTCTCAGCCCAGTGACCGGGTCCACCCCGCGACGCCGTCGACGATGATCGCGAGGGCCTCGTCCTGGGCGATGTCCGCCCGTCTGGGGACGGCGAAGCCGTGGTCGCCGTGGGGGACGACGACGTGGGGCGCGTATCCCGGGGGGAATTCCCCGGGGCGGCCGAAGGGGTCGTTCCCGCCCTGGACGATCAGCAGCGGCACCCCGGCTTGCCCGACGGCGTGCAGTTCCTCCGCACGGGTCTTCTCGGGTCTGCCCGGCGGGTGCAGGGGGAAGCTGAGCGCGAGGACACCGGCGGCGCCCAGATCGGCGGCCGTGCGGCAGGCCACACGGGCGCCGGCGCTGCGACCGCCGGAGATCACCGGCAGTCCGGGCGCGGCGAGTGCGGGCCAGACGCCGCGCCAGCCGCTGTCGAGGGTCTTGGGGGCGGGCGCCAGCTTCTTGCCCGCCACCCGCCAGGGCTGCTCCACGAGGGCGACGCTCACGCCTCGTGCGGGCAGCGCGGCGGCGAGCGCGGCGAGGTCGCGTGCCTCGATGCCACCGCCGGCGCCGTGGCTCACGGCCAGCACGAGGCGGGGCCCGGCCGCGGGGTGCCAGGTGATACGGGCGAGACCCGCGGCGGTCTCGACGGTCTCGGTGGTCACAGTGGTCACGGCGGTCTCGGTGGTCTCGGAGGTCACGGTGGTCACAGCGGTCTCGGCGGACGCGGCGGTCTCGGCGGACCCGGCGGTCTCGGCGGACCCGGCCGTCTCGGCGGACCCGGCCGTCTCGGCGGACCCGGCCGTCTCGGCGGGCGTGCTGCCGCGGGAGGAGGAGGTCACGTCAGAAGAGTGTCCCCTCTTCCGGTGCCTCCAGCTCCTTAAGCAGTTCCGCACCGTTGTTGCGGACGTTACTGACGGCCGTGGACACCGGGTAGGCGCGCATCAGGCCGGGCGGCGGGGGCGCCAGCAGTGCGCGCAGGTCGTCCGGGTCGGTGCGGGCAGGGTCCAGCCAGGCGTCCCAGCGGTCCGGGGTGAGCATCAGCGGCATGCGCGGGTGGATGTCGGCGAGCGAGCGCGGCCCCTGGCTGGGCGCGACCGCGAGCGGGGTGCTCTCGGCCTCGGTCGTGATCACCGAACAGGTCACCCACCAGGCCGACGGATGGTCGTCCGGGAGGGTCTTGTCGCGCCAGAACTCGTACAGCCCGGCCATCGCGAAGACCGAACCGTCCGCGGGGGACACGAAGTACGGCTGCTTGCGCGGGCGCTTCTTCCTCCCCTCCACCTCCAGCTCCCGCTCCTGCGAGCCGGTGACCCACTCGTAGTAACCGTCGGCGGGCAGGATGCAGCGCCGGGTCGCGAAGGCGCGGCGGAACGACGGCTTCTCGTGCAGGGTCTCCGAGCGCGCGTTGATCATGCGGGCGGCGCCCTCGGGCGTTTTCGACCAGGAGGGCACCAGGCCCCACTTCAGCTTCCGCAGCTGCCGCACCGGCCGCGGGTCGGGGGTGTCCTTCAGGGGCCGGTCGAGGATGACGTGAACCTCCTTCGTGGGAGCCACGTTGTAGTCGGGGGCGAGGGTCTCCTCGGGTTCCCATTTCTCGACCTCGAAGATCCCGGCGAGATCCTCCGGCCCACGACTGGCTGCATACCGTCCGCACATACGTGCCACACTGCCAGACTCCGCGCGACCACGAGGAGCCTGTTCCGCACATGCATCAGCTCGCATCCGCCTCGCTCGCGTCCCTCTGGGACGAGGTGTCCGGCACCCAGCCCGATCCCGACCTGTGGGTGGTGATCGCGACCCTGGTCGCGGCGCTCGCCGTGGTCGTGCCGCACCGGCCGTGGCGCATGGCGCGCAACGCCGTCACCATCGCCCACGAGGGCGGCCACGGGCTGGTCGCCCTGCTCACCGGCCGCACCCTCACCGGCATCCGGCTGCACTCGGACACCAGCGGCCTGACCGTCAGCCGCGGCAAGCCGCACGGCCTCGGCATGATCCTCACCGCCGCCTCCGGCTACACCGCTCCCCCGCTGCTGGGCCTCGGCGGCGCGGCGCTGCTCGCCTCGGGGCGCATCACGCTGCTGCTGTGGCTGGCGACGGCCCTGCTGGTGGCGGTGCTGGTGATGATCCGCAACGCGTACGGGGCGCTGACGGTGCTCCTCACCGGCGCTCTGTTCGTCCTGGTGTCCTGGCTGGCCGGGCCGCAGGTGCAGGCGGCGTTCGCGTACGCGGTGGTGTGGTTCCTGCTGCTGGGCGGGGTGCGTCCGGCGTTCGAACTGCAGGCGAAACGGTCACGGGGCGGGGCCGGCGACTCGGACGCGGACCAGTTGTCGCGGCTGACCAACGTCCCGGCGGCACTGTGGCTGTTCCTGTTCCACGCGGTGTCGCTGTGCTCACTGATAGGAGGGGGGCGCTGGCTGCTGGAGCTGTGACGGCCCGGCAGGCCTGCGTTTCCGCCCGGCCGGGAGGGGGGCTCCACTCAGCCCGCGCCACGTTCCGCGCGGCGGGGGCCGTGTTTCCGCCCGGCGGGCGCCCACGTTCCGCCCGGCCGGCGCCGCGTTCCGCCGCACCAGTGCCGCACCAGCGCCGCGCCGCCCCGCTCTGCCGGTGCCGTGCCGTGTCCCGCTCAGGCCGCGCCGCGTTCCGCTGCGCCGGTCCCCGTTGCTCGCCCCACCGGCGGCGCGTCCGGCCGCGCGGTACCGCGTCACTCGCTGCACTGATCGCCGCGCGTTCCGCTGCTCGGGCGCCGCCTTGCTCGCATCACCGGCGGTGCGTCCGGCCCGGCCGGCGCCGCGGCACTCGCCTCACCGAGTGCCGCGCTTCGACTCGGCCGTGCCACGTTTCGCTCGCCTTTCGCCGAATTTGATCAAGATCTCCGGCCAATCGCACGCACTAAAGTGTCCGCATGACCGCTAACCCCGCGCACACCGCCCTTTGGCCCGCCCCGCACGCGAGCGGAGCCGTCGACGCGACCGTCCACGTGCCCGGGTCCAAATCGGTCACCAACCGCGCCCTGGTGCTGGCCGCCCTCGCCTCCGAGCCGGGCTGGCTGCGCCGCCCGCTGCGCTCCCGCGACACCCTGTTGATGGCCGAAGCCCTGCGCACCATGGGCATCGGCATCGAGGAAGGCGTGGGCCCGGACGGCACCGGCGAGGCCTGGCGCGTGATCCCCGCCGGTCTGCGCGGCCCGGCCGCGGTCGACGTCGGCAACGCCGGCACCGTGATGCGTTTCCTGCCGCCGGTCGCCGCGCTCGCCGACGGTCCCGTCCGCTTCGACGGCGACCCCCGTTCGTACGAGCGTCCTCTGCACGGTGTCATCGACGCCCTGCGTGCGCTCGGCGCCCGGATCGACGACCAGGGGCGCGGCGCACTCCCGCTGACGGTGCACGGCGGCGGAGCCCTGGACGGCGGGCCGGTCGAGATCGACGCGTCGTCCTCGTCGCAGTTCGTCAGCGCCCTGCTGCTGTCGGGGCCGCGCTTCAACCAGGGCGTCGAGGTCCGTCACACCGGCGCGAGGCTGCCGTCCATGCCGCACATCCGCATGACGGTCGACATGCTGCGCGCGGTCGGCGCCCAGGTCGACACCCCCGAGTCGGGCGGTGAGGTGAACGTCTGGCGGGTCACGCCGGGCGCCCTGCTCGGCCGGGACCTGGTCGTCGAGCCCGATCTGTCGAACGCGCAGCCGTTCCTGGCGGCGGCGCTGGTGACCGGCGGCAAGATCGTCGTCCCGGACTGGCCGGCCCACACCACCCAGCCGGGCGACCGGCTGCGTGAGATCTTCACCGAGATGGGTGGTTCCTGCGAGTTGACCGACTACGGTCTGCTGTTCACCGGTTCGGGTGCCGTGCACGGCATCGACGTGGACCTGAGCGAGGTCGGCGAGCTCACGCCGGGCATCGCCGCGGTCGCCGCGCTCGCCGACTCCCCGTCCACGCTGCGCGGCGTGGCGCACCTGCGGCTGCACGAGACGGACCGGCTGGCGGCGCTCACCAAGGAGATCAACGAGCTCGGCGGCGACGTCACCGAGACCGCCGACGGCCTGCACATCCGCCCGCGCCGGCTGCACGGCGGGATCTTCCGCACGTACGACGACCACCGGATGGCCACGGCGGGTGCGATCATCGGCCTCGCGGTGGAGGGCGTGCGGATCGAGAACGTCGCGACGACCGCGAAGACACTGCCGGACTTCCCGGACATGTGGGCCGGGATGCTCGGGGCCTGAGGACGTTCGCCATGCGCCGCTACGGCAAGCACACCGACGAGGACGACATCCGCAGCCGCCCCAACCGCAAGGGCAACCGGCCGCGGACGAACATCCGGCCCAAGCACGAGGACGCCGCCGAGGGCATGGTCCTCACCGTCGACCGGGGCCGGCTGACCTGCCTCGTCGAGGACCGGGTCGTGATGGCGATGAAGGCCCGCGAGCTGGGCCGCAAGGCCGCCGTGGTCGGCGACCGGGTGGCCCTCGTCGGCGACATGACCGGCAAGAAGGACACCCTGGCCCGCATCGTGCGCATCGCCGGGCGCACGTCGGTGCTGCGGCGCACCGCGGACGACGACGACCCCTTCGAGCGGGTCGTGGTCGCCAACGCCGACCAGCTCGCCGTCGTCACCGCGCTCGCCGACCCCGAGCCGCGCCCCCGGCTCATCGACCGCTGCCTCGTCGCGGCCTTCGACGGCGGCCTCACCCCGCTGCTCGTCCTGACCAAGTCCGACCTCGCCCCGCCGGACCAGCTCCTGGAGCTGTACGGCGACCTGGACATCCCGTACGTCGTCACCAGCCGCGGGGAACTGGAGAACGGCGACGCCGCCGACCGCGTACGCGAACATCTCAGCGGCAAGGCCACGGCCTTCGTCGGACACTCCGGCGTGGGAAAGACGACCCTGGTCAACGCGCTGGTGCCGCAGGAGCGCCGCCGTCTGACCGGGCACGTCAACGCGGTGACCGGGCGCGGCCGGCACACCACCACCTCGGCGCTGGCCCTGCCGCTGGACGGCGCGGACGGCTGGGTGATCGACACCCCGGGCGTACGGTCCTTCGGCCTGGCCCACGTCGACCCGGGCCGCGTCATCCACGCCTTCCCCGACCTGGAACCGGGCACCGAGGGCTGCCCGCGCGCGTGCAGCCACGACGAACAGGACTGCGCGCTGGACCGGTGGGTCGCCGAGGGCCACGCGGACCCGGCACGGCTGTACTCGCTGCGCAGGCTGCTGGCGACCCGGGAGCGCACGGACGGCGACTGACGGGAGGGCGGCCGCGGGAGAAGGCGACCGGTGCTCGCGTTGGTCCTCCGAGCGCACGGAGGGCACGTGCATAATCGCAGCCAGCCGTAACCGTGTCGGCACACGGTCGGACCGAACCCCGATGACGCTGACGCGAGGAGACGACACATGGCGTGGCTGCTGGTCGTCGTGGCCGGAGTGCTTGAAACCGGCTTCGCCGTCTGCCTCAAGCTGTCCCACGGTTTCACCCGCCTGTGGCCGACGGTCGCCTTCTGTGTCTTCGCCCTCGGCAGCTTCGGCCTGCTGACGCTGGCCCTGAGGAAGCTCGACGTCGGACCGGCGTACGCGGTGTGGACGGGTATCGGGGCGACCGGCACGGCGATCTACGGCATGCTGTTCCTCGGAGACGTCGTCTCCACGCTGAAGCTCGTGTCGATCAGCCTGGTCATCGTCGGCATCGTGGGACTCCAGCTGTCCGGCTCCGCGCACTGAACCACCGGGGGCACCGGCGCACGCGGGGGCTCCGTACGCCCCCGCCGTGTCGCGGTCGCACGCCCCCCATAGCCCCGGAAGCCCCCCGCCGGATACGGTTCATGGCATGCCCGACTACCTTGATGACCTGCGTCTCGCCCACGTCCTCGCGGACGCCGCGGACGCCGCGACGATGGACCGGTTCAAGGCCCTCGACCTCAAGGTGGAGACCAAACCGGACATGACGCCGGTGAGCGAGGCGGACCGGACGGCGGAGGAACTCATCCGCGGCCAGCTCCAGCGCGCCCGTCCGAGGGACGCGGTCCTCGGCGAGGAGTACGGCGTCGAGGGCACCGGCCCGCGCCGCTGGGTGATCGACCCGATCGACGGCACCAAGAACTACGTACGCGGCGTACCCGTCTGGGCCACGCTGATCTCCCTCATGGAAGCGGGCGAGAGCGGCTTCCAGCCGGTCGTCGGCGTGGTCTCCGCGCCCGCCCTCGGCCGCCGCTGGTGGGGCGCGAAGGGCTACGGCGCCTTCTCCGGCCGCAGCCTGTCCGCCGCCTCGCGGCTCCAGGTGTCCAAGGTCTCGAAGCTCGCCGACGCGTCCTTCGCGTACTCCTCGCTGAGCGGCTGGGAGGAGGAGGGCCGCCTGGACGGCTTCCTGGACCTCACCCGCGAGGTGTGGCGCACGCGCGCGTACGGCGACTTCTGGCCGTACATGATGGTCGCCGAGGGCTCGGTGGACATGTGCGCGGAGCCCGAGCTGTCGCTGTGGGACATGGCGGCGAACGCGATCATCGTGACCGAGGCGGGCGGCACCTTCACCGGCCTCGACGGTCGCCCGGGTCCGCACAGCGGCAACGCGGCGGCATCGAACGGTCCGCTCCACGACGAGCTGCTGGGGTATCTCAACCAGCGTTACTAGCCTTATTGGTCACATTGTTGGCTTTACCGAACACTTCAAGCGCCCTCGAAGAGCCCCGCCCGCCCTCTTGTTGACCCCTGCTTTGCCTGCCACTCTGAGAGCCCCCCCACTTGTGAATGTGTGAATCCGCGGATCAGGCCCCCGGATTCATCAGGAGGTGGCTCCACCCATGCTCGTCCGTGACGCCATGAGCACCGTCGTCCTCACCATCGGCCCCGCCCACACGCTGCGCCAGGCCGCCACCCTGATGTCCGCCCGCCGGGTCGGCGCGGCCGTCGTCCTCGACCCCGACGCCGGCGGCATCGGCATCCTCACCGAACGGGACGTCCTCAACTCCCTGGGCCTCGGCCAGGACCCGGACTCCGAACGCGCGCACGCGCACACCACCACCGACGTCGTGTTCGCCGCCCCGACCTGGACACTGAAGGAGGCGGCCCGCGCCATGACCCACGGCGGCTTCCGCCACCTCGTGGTCCTGGACGGCGGCGAACCCGTCGGCGTCGTCTCGGTCCGCGACATCATCCGCTGCTGGGCACCGGCGCGGCAGCAGACGCCCGCCTGAGTCCCGACCTCCGCCCCTCCACATTGGATTTCATCCAATTCAAGTAGAGATCCAAAATCACACCTGTTCGGGACCTGGTCCGGTCTGCTGTTAGGCTGATGCCATGAGTGACCTTGTGGATCGGCTACGTGGACGCGGATGGCGGATGACCGCGCAGCGGCGCGTCGTGGCCGAGGTCCTTGAGGGCGAACACGTCCATCTGACGGCCGACGAGGTGCACGCCCGTGCCGTCGCCAAGCTCCCCGAGATCTCCCGGGCGACCGTCTACAACACCCTCGGCGAACTGGTCTCGCTCGGCGAGGTGCTCGAGGTCGCCACGGACAAGCGCGCCAAGCGGTACGACCCGAACGCCCACCGGCCGCACCACCATCTGGTGTGCGCCCGGTGCGGCGCGATCAGGGACGTCCACCCGGAAGGCAACCCCCTCGCGGACCTCCCCGCCTCGGAGCGCTTCGGATTCACCGTCTCGGGCGTCGAGGTGACGTACCGCGGCCTCTGCCCGGCCTGCGCATCGGCGTAGCCCACGCGACACGCGACCCCGACGGCCCCGGCACCGGTGAGTGCCGGGGCCTTTTCCTGCGCTCTACCCTGCCGGGCTGCGGGCGGACGAACACGCGGGTGAGCGGGCAGGCCAGGCAAGCAAAAGACCGAGGGCCGGAAACCTTTCGGTTTCCGGCCCTCGGTCTTCAGTAGCGGGGACAGGATTTGAACCTGCGACCTCTGGGTTATGAGCCCAGCGAGCTACCGAGCTGCTCCACCCCGCGCCGCTGGACGCAACGTTACGTCAGCGCCGACGTCAGAGGCAAATCGCTTCAACCGAGGGCAGCCGCCCGGAGGGCGTCCGGGCGGGCTCACGCCGACAGTTCCTCGCGCAGCGCGTCACGAAGCCGTTCCGCACGCTCCGCGACCGCCCCCGGTCCCAGCGACGCCGCCCGGTCCGCCCAGCGCTGCCCTTCCGCCAGCTCTCCCCGGCGGGCGTAGACGAGGGCCAGCCGGAGGGCGGCGCGTCCGTGCCCCGCGTCGGCGGCCCGTGTCCACCACACCGCCGCCTCGGGCTCGCTGCCCTCCCTGGCGAGCAGCAGCCCCAGGTTGAAGGCACCGTTGCGCGACCCGGCCTCCGCGGCCTCCCGGTACCAGCGGGCCGCCTCGACGACGTCACCGCGCGCGGCGGCCAGCATGCCGACCCGCACCTGCGCCCGGCGGTGTCCCTGCGAGGCCGCCCGCTCGTACCACTCCTCGCACTCGGTCTTCTGGTGCACCGCTTCGCCCAGCTCGTGCGCGGGGGCCGGCGCGCGGCGCGCGTCCAGGACCGTCGCCAGCCGGTACGCGGCCTCCGCGCTGCCGCCCCCCGCCGCGCAGCGCAGATACCGCTCCGCCTCGTGCTCGTCGCCGTCCCGCAGCCGGGCGATGCCGACCTGGAGCGCCGCCTCGGTGTGCCCGGCGCCCGCGGCACGCTCGTACCAGCGCAGCGCGTCCTTCCCCTCGCCCCGCCCCGCGTACAGGATCCCCAGGTTGAACGCGGCGTCCACGCTGCCGGCCTCGGCGGCCTTGGAGAACCACGGCTCGGCGCCGGTCTCGTCCCCGCCGTGCAGCAGCAGGATGGCCAGCGCGTTCGCCGCCTCGCGGTGTCCGGCGTACGCCGCGTGCCGGTACCACTGCTCGGCCTGCGAGGTGCGGCCCTGCTCCGCGCAGAGCAGCCCGAGGTTGTACGCGCCGTTGATGTCTCCGGCGTCCATCGCGGCCCGGTACCAGCGTTCGGCGGTCTGCGTCTCACCCCGCTCGGCGTGCAGCGCGCCCAGCGCGTTCGCGGCGTTGCCGTCGCCGTCCTGGGCGGCCCTCAGCCACCACACGGCGGCGTTCTCGGTGTCGCCCGCGTCGCGCAGCAGGAAGCCGAGCGCGCAGGCGGCCCGCACTTCGCCGTCCTTGGCGGACGTCAGGTACCAGCGCCCCGCCTCCTTGAGCTCACCGCGCTTCTCCAGGATGGCTCCCAGGTGCAGCGCGGCCCGGCGGTGTCCGCGCGCGGCGGCCTGCCGGTACCACTGCTCGGCCTCCTCCGCCGCGGCCGGGCCGGCACCGTCGGTCTGCTGCGGCGCCCGCCGGTCCAGGGTGCGCGCGAGCCGGTACGCGGCCTCGCGGTGGCCACGCTCCGCCGCTGCTCTCATCCACCGCACGGCGCCGCCGTCGCCCCGGTGTTCCAGCAGGTCGGCGAGGGCGTACGCACCCAGGGCATGTCCCTGTTCGGCGGACTGGCACAGCCAGTACTCGGCGGCGGGTTCGTCGCCCCGCTCGCGGTGGTACCGGCCGAGCGCGTGCGCGGCTGCGGCGGATCCGGCCACGGCGGCGATCCGCCACCAGCCGGCCGCGTCGTCGGCGTAGCCGCGCTGGTGGAGGAGGACGCCGAGGTTGTTGGCGGCGGCACGGTCACCGGCCGCGGTGCCCGCACGCAGGTGGGCTTCGGCTCCGTCGAGGTCACCGCGGCGCAGGAGCATGGCGCCGAGAACGCTCATGGCCTCGGCGTCACCGGCCTCGGCGGCGAGCCTCAGACGCATCTCCTCCGCGGCCTCACCCGTTTCGTCGCCACTGGTCTCGTCCCGGCCGGACGTCTGCACAAATCGCCCTGTCCCGTACAGAGTTGCCTTGTCCCCCATAACGTCCATCGTCGCACCACCTGCAACCTGGGTACACCTGGTATACCGCAGCCATTGAGGTCACTTCAGCGTTTTGTCGACATGCCCACAGAGAGATAAGTCAAACACAGTTCCATCAAGTCCCCACGGCGGCACGACCGTCGAATAGACGTCGGTACATGAATGTCGCACACACAAAGGCCCGGATCCTTGAAGGATCCGGGCCTTGTGATCGTGCGGTCGAAACCGCCGATTCAGTAGCGGGGACAGGATTTGAACCTGCGACCTCTGGGTTATGAGCCCAGCGAGCTACCGAGCTGCTCCACCCCGCGCCGTTGTGATGCAACCGTATCACGGCGCGGGGTGGGTGATCCGCTCAGCTGTTCTGCGGACTGCCGGAGGGCTTCGGGGACGGACTGCCGGACGGTCGCGGGCGCTCGCCCTTGCCGTCCCCGGCGGCGGCGCCGCCGCCCTTCGCAGCCCGGGACTGGGCGTCCTCGGCCCGCTTCAGGGCGTCCTCCAGGTCCTTCTGCGCCTTGCCGTACGCCTCCCAGTCACCCTTCTTCAGGGCTTCCTGGCCGGTCTCGAAGGCCTTCTGGGCGTCGTCGAGCGCTTCCTGGACCGTCGGGTTGTCGGACGTCGGCGGCGGTGTCGTCTCCTCGTCCCCCGGTGGCTTCTCGGGCGCGCCCTTCGCTCCGAACACCTTGTCGAGGGCTTCCTCCAGCGTGTCCTCGAAGGCGGTGTTGCCGCCGTAGGTGACCAGCACCTTGCGCAGCAGGGGGTACTTGAGGCCCCCACCGCGCACGTACACCGGTTCCACGTAGAGCAGTCCGCCGTCGAGCGGGACGGCCAGCAGGTTGCCGTACTCGACTTCCGAGTCGCCGCCTCTCAGCAGCCTGATCGTCTCGGCGATGGCCTGTTCGGAGTTGAACTGGCTCTGCACCTGTTTGGGTCCGGCAGCGGTGGTGCTGGTCGGCAGCTTCAGGATTCTGATGCTGCCGTAGCCCTTGGTGCCCGCCTCGGCGTCGACCGACATGAACGCGCTCAGGTTGTCCCGCCCGTTGGGCGTGAACGTCGTCGTCAGGGAGAACACCTGCGACTTCTGGTCGGGCATCTTCATGCTGAGGTAGTACGGCGGCACCGCGTTGCCCGACTGGTTGGTCGGGTCGTCCGGCACCTGCCACACCTCGCTGCCGCTCAGGAACGTCTGCGGGTTCCTGACGTGGTAGCGGGTCAGCAGCTCGCGCTGGACCTTGAACAGGTCCTGCGGGTACCGGAAATGGTCCATGAGCGCCGCGGAGATGTCGCTCCTGGCCTTGACCGTGCCGGGGAACGCCTTCATCCACGTCTTCAGGACGGGATCCTTGGTGTCCCACTCGTAGAGCTTGACCTCGCCGGTGTACGCGTCGACGGTCGCCTTCACCGAGTTGCGGATGTAGTTGACCTGGTTCTGCTGGGCCACCACCGCACGGTTGTCGTTGGTGGCGGTCAGCGAGTCGGCCGTCGTGTCGCCGAGCGTCGTCCGCGACGAGTACGGGTAGCCGTTGGTCGTCGTGTACGCGTCCACGATCCACTGGATGCGTTTGCCCACGACGGCCGGGTAGGCGTCGCCGTCGATGGTCAGCCACGGGGCGATGGCCTCGACGCGCTCCTTCGGCGTGCGGTTGTACAAGATCCGCGAACCCTCCCCGATGGCACCGGAGTAGAGGATCTGCGGCTCGCTGAACGCCGCCGCGTACGCGGCCCGGTTCACCGGGTTGGAGAGGTCGACCCCGCTGTCGCCCTTGTAGCTGTAGGTCTTCTCGCCGTTGTCGTCGGAGTAGTCGATCTCCTTCTGGGGACCGCCGACGATCGAGTACGAGGTGGTCTTCTCTCCGTAGTAGACCCGCTGCTCGTACGACCCGAGGCTTCCCCTGGACGGCAGGTCCGACTCGGTGAACTTCGGGCGGCCCTCGGAGTCGGCGGTGGTTCCCTCCGCGGCGACGACGCCATAGCCGTGGGTGTACCGGAAGTGGTCGTTGATCCAGTTGTTCTTCGGGATGCCGCTCAGGTTCAGCTCGCGAAGGCCGATGACCGTGTCCTGGACCTTGCCGTTCTTGCTGTACCGGTCGACGTCCAGGTTGGTCGGGAACGCGTAGTAGTTCCTGATCTGCTGGAGCTGCTGGAACGTCGGGGACACGATGTTCGGGTCGAGGATGCGGACGCTCGCCGTGGCGGGGACCTTGTCCCGCAGCCGGCTCTTGTCCTCGGTCTGGCTCGTCCCCGGATATTCCGTGACCTTCGCGCCGTCGATGCCGTACGCGTCACGCGTGGCCTTGAGGTTCTTCTCGACGTACGGGGCTTCCTTGGCCTGCTCGTTCGGCTGGACCTGGAACTTCTGGACGATCGCCGGGTACAGACCGCCGATGAGGATCGCGGAGAGCACCATCAGGCCGAAGCCGATCACGGGCAGCTGCCAGGTGCGCCGCCACAGCGTGCCGAAGAACAGCAGCGCGCAGATCACGGCGATGCAGAACAGGATCGTCTTGGCCGGCAGATAGGCGTTCGCGTCGACGTACCTCAGGCCCGTCCAGTTGTCCGTGGCCTTGAAGTCGCTGGACTTGACCGCCAGTCCGTACCGGTCGAGCCAGTAGGCGACCGCCTTCAGGGCGACGAACACACCGATGAGCACCGACAGGTGACCGGTGGCTGCGGCGGTGGCTCGGGCGCCGGGGCTGGTGACGCGCAGGCCGCCGTACAGGTAGTGCGTGAGCGCGGCGGCGATCAGGGACAGGACGACGGCGGCGAAGCCGAAGCCGAGCAGGAACCGGTACCACGGCAGGTCGAACGCGTAGAAGGACACGTCCAGCTTGAACTGGGGGTCCTTCTGCCCGAAGGAGACGCCGTTGACCCACATCAGCCAGGTCCGCCACTGGCTGGAGGCGGAGGCGCCGGCGATGAGACCGACGAGGGCGGTGATGCCGAGCAGCAGCCACTTCTTGTACGGGGCGACGCTCATCCGGTAACGGTCGAGATTCTGCTGCTCGGCCGACATGGCGCTCAGCGGGGGCCGCAGCCGGTGCGCGAGCCAGATGTTGAGCCCGACGGCGACGGCCATCAGCAGACCGAAGACGAAGAACAGTCCGATCTTGGTCCACAGGGTCGTCGTGAAGACCGACGAGTAGTCGACCGAGCGGTACCACAGCCAGTCGGCCCAGAAGCCCGCGAACATCGTGAACGCCATGAGAAGCACGGCGAGCACGCCCAGTGTCATGAGCAGGGTCCGGACCCGCCGGGACGGGCGGCCCACTCTGATCCGTGGCCCCGACGGGCCTCCGCCGCGGTCCGGCATCTGGAAAGCCAAGGTGCGCACCTCGAAGTCGCTGTTGATCCGTCAGGCCCGCGTGTTCGTGGACCGTGTGCGGGGTCTCTGATCGCGGACCCCACACCTATGCAACTTACTCACCGTTTACTCGGTTCCCGATTCCGGGCGGGAACGAGGCAGGATTGTGACTATGTCCAACACCCCCATGGCGGCGAACCCGCTCACCCGGGCCGTACTGGAGATCGACGAGTACGTCTCCGGTCTCGGCTGGGACCAGCCCGCCCGCCTCTTCGCCCTTGTCGACACCGCACGGCTACGGGCCGAACAGCCCACGCTCGCCGACCGGCTCGGTCTGACGGATGAACAGGAGTCCCCCGGCCTCACCCCGATCGAGCAGGACGAGGTGGCAACGGGCAAACCGCTCGACGAGTTCCTCGGCACCATCGCCTGGCCCGACGCGGTGGTGGGCTGCGCACTCTCCGTGGAGCGGCTGATGCTGCCGCCGTCCGCCGAGGCGCAGGTCCCGAAGGATCTGGACGAGACGCAGCTGACGAAGTGGGTGGCCGAGCACCCGCAGCGTCAAGAGGTCCGGATGACCGTCGCGGTGCTGCGCGACGGCGCCCGCGAGTCGGCCCTGCGACTGCGCGAGAAGGACTCCCCGACGGAGGTCCTCACCGGGTCGGACCTGGTGCCGGGCCTGGCGGAGGCACTGGCGGCGACGTTCGAGGACTGAGCCGACGGTTGCCGCTCGCGCGGCTGGGGCGCCCCGCACGGTGCGGGGCGCCCCAGCCGTCGTACGGGCGCTCGGCGCGCGGCGGGGTCTGTGTCAGCCCTTGGCCGAGCAGGCCGGCAGGCCGTCGGTGTCTCCGGCGCGGATGTCCTTCAGGGCGTCGAGGGCGTCGTCGATGGTGTTCACCTTGACGAGGGTGAGTCCGTCGGGGGTGTCCTTGGCCGCGGTCGCGCAGTTGTCCGCGGGCGTCAGGAAGTACTGGGCGCCCTTGGTGCGGGCTCCGACGGTCTTCATCTCGATGCCGCCGATCGGCCCGACCTTGCCTGCGTCGTCGATGGTCCCGGTGCCGGCCACGAAGCTGCCGCCGGTCAGGCTGCCCGGGGTGAGCTTGTCGTAGATGCCGAGCGCGAACATCAGGCCGGCGCTGGGGCCCCCGACGTCGGCGAGCTTGATGTCGATGCTGAACGGGAAGGTGTGGTCGGTCCCGGCGGAGATCCCGACGATCGCCCGCTTCCTGTCGTCGTCGGACGTCGCCGTGGTGATCGTGACGTCCTCGGTCTTCGCCGTCGCCCGGTTCGCCTTCTCGGCGGCGGCCTGCTCCTTGGCCGGCACGATCGTGAAGACGGTCTTCTGGCCCGGCTTGTGCTTGGTCACCAGTCCGGCGACGTCCGAGGGCTTCTTGACGGGCGTACCGTCGACGGCCTTGATCACGTCGCCGGCGTGCAGCCGGCCCTCGGCCGGGGAATCCCTCACGACCGTCGAGACGATGACCCAGGACTTCACCGGAACGTCCAGCTCCTTCAGGGCGGCGACCTTCGCGCTCTCCTGGGACTGGCTGAACTCCTCGGCGTTCTCCTGGGTGGACTCCTCCTCCGTCTTGCCGTCCGGATAGAGGGTGTCGTGCGGCACGACCTTGTTGTCGTGGGCCAGCCAGCCGTACACGGCCTCGACGAGGTTCATCCGGTAGTCGGCGCTGGTCACCCGCACCGTGGTCATGTTCAGGTGACCGCTCGTGCCGTAGGTCTTCCGTCCGGAGATCTGGAGAACCGGCTCGCCGTCGTGCTGCCCGAGGGTGTTCACCGTCGGCCCCGGTGACATCTCCGCGTACGGCACGGGGATGAACACTCCGACGCACAAAAGGGTGATCAGCATCAGGGTGGAGGCGAGCATCGTCGCGGTGCGGCGTGGCATGGCACGACAGTACGGGACGCTCCTGTCAGGTGACCGTCAGGGCCGCCCGTGCGGGAACCCGGCAGCGGTCAGTCGCTCGGGCCGGTCTTCTCCATGGCCTCGCGGAACCGCGCGTACCCGATGAGCTCGGGCCCGTCGCTGCGCGCCCTGCGGGTTCTGTTGGCCCATGTGCCCCACAGGCCGGCGCCGACAGCGGCCCCCAGCGGAATCAGCAACCAGGCAAGCGCCGCCATGCCGACCTCCCAACCCTGTAACGCGCGTTCTCGACCGACTGATCAGCAGATTAACCATCCGCAGGGACAACGCTCACGCCAGGGGGGCGGTTACGCAACCCGAGGCGTTCGGGGGACGCAGCCGGCCGACGCCCGGTCAGCAGGCCCCGACCCACTCCTCGGTCCCGTCGGAAAACTTCTGGTGCTTCCATATAGGCACTTCGTGCTTGAGGTCGTCGATCAGCTTCCGGCAGGCGTCGAAGGCCTCCCCGCGGTGCGGGCAGGACACGGCGACGACGACGGCCAGGTCACCCACGGCGAGTTCGCCCACCCGATGGACGGCCGCCAGGGCACGTACGGGGTAGTCGGCGACGATCTTCTCCGCGATCCGGCGCATCTCGGCCTCGGCGCTGGGGTGGCACGAGTACCCGAGCGCGTCGACGTCCGCGCCGCCGTCGTGGTTGCGCACCGTGCCGACGAACAGGGCCGTGCCGCCCGCCGCGTCGTCGCCCACCGCGCGGAAGACCTCGTCCAGGGAAAGCGCACTGTCACGGATGCCGATCAGCCTGATCGGGTCCTGCGCCGCCTGCTCACCGGGGTGGTCATTCGTGGGTGCCATGTCCCCCATCGTGCCCCACCCCACCGACAACGGGGAACAGCGGCAACGCCCGGCGCACACGCGTGCCGGTTCGCAGTCTCCCTGCCGGAGGCCGGTACGCGGAGCGCCTCGGTGGTGCCGCTCTCAGATCCGCCGGCGGGCCTTGCGCGCGCGGCGCACCACGGCCGCCGCGCCCAGCAGCGCCACGGTCGCTCCGGCGGCACCGGCGGCCGTCGCGTCCTTGCGTCCGAGCCGCCGCCCGGCCACGGTGTGCCGCCCGGACACCTCCTCCAGCAGTTCCGCGAGCACGTCCTCGTTGGTGTACTTCGGCCGCCATCCCGCGTCGTGCAGCCGGCTCCCGCTCACCACCCACGGGTACATCGTGTACGCCAGGTCCCCGGCCGGGGACGGGGTGAGCCCGATGCGGTGCAGCCGGGCCGCGGCACCCAGCGCGACGGTCGACGGCAGCTCCATCCGCCGGATCCCGCTGAGCTCCTCGACCTCCTCCTGTTCCAGCCAGCCGTCACAGCCGACGGCGAGCTCCCCCTCGGCCTTCTCCAGAACGGCGTACTCCAGGGCGCTGCACAGGTCCTCGACATGGCAGAACTGCCACGCGGGACGCGACCCGGCCACGACCAGCAGGCGCGGCGACTCAAAGTACCTGGTCAGGGCCGTGTCGGTGCCGCCGACCAGGACGGCCGGGCGCGTCACGGTCACGTTGAGCCCGGGGTGTGCCCGGGGTGCGCGCCGCGCCAGGCGCTCGATCTCCAGCAGGTCGCCCACGCCGGTGGCCTCCGCCGTCGCCCGCAGTTCGGCGTCCTCCGACAGCGGCAGCTCGTTGTCCGGGAGCGCGCCGTAGACCATGGCGGAGGTGCACAGCACGACACGGTGGACGCCGGCCGCGGCGGCGGCCGTCAGCACGGTCTGCGTTCCCCGGACGTTGTAGGCCGTCCGGGCGGCCGAGTCGGTCTCCAGATCGAGGTCGAGCGCGAGATGCACCACGACGTCGGCCCCGCGGAGCTTGTCGGCGATGGCCGGGTCCCGCACGTCGAGGATGTGCCAGGTCGCCGCCTCGCAGTCGCCACGCCGTTCGTCGATGGCCACGACCTGCCTGACCTCGTCCGATGCGGCGAGCCGCCGGGTGAGCAGGGCGCCGACGCCGGACGCGGCACCGGTGACCGCCACGACGGGCCCTCTGGGCGCGGGACTGGTTGACTGGTTTCGCGCTGCGCGAACCTGCGGGTCTGGGGAACTCACCGGGCGTCTCCAGAGGTTGTCTTCAGTACGAACACGCGATACGCGTACGTACCAGGTGGCATCCATCCTGCCGCAGGCCGTCAGCCGGCGAAGCACCGAGGCCCGATCGGTCCCAGGTGTCTACGCTGGGTGGTGTTGTCGGGCAGCCGTGCCGCCGGAAAGAACCGGCGGCCTTACCAGCCGAGGAACCCCGTGAGTGACACCCCATTCGGATTCGGCCTTCCGCCGGAGGAGCCGGACGACGGCGACGAGGGCAAGAAGAAGGACCAGCGGAACGGCGGTGGTCAGGACCCGGCCGACGCGTTCGGTTTCGGGCTGCCCGGGGCCGGAGGCTTCGGCGGCCCCGGCGCCGACAATCCGTTCGCTGCCATGTTCGGCTCGCTGAACCCCAACGACCTGGGCGCCGCGTTCCAGCAGCTGGGCCAGATGCTGTCCTACGAGGGCGGCCCGGTGAACTGGGACATGGCCAAGCAGATCGCCCGCCAGACGGTCTCCCAGGGCACGCCGGACGGCGTCAAGGACGCGAGTGTCGGCCCCTCCGAGCGCACGGCCGTCCAGGAGGCCGTCCGTCTGGCCGACCTGTGGCTCGACGACGCGACGTCCCTGCCTTCGGGCGCGGGCTCCGCGGTGGCGTGGAGCCGCGCCGAGTGGGTCGAGGCGACCCTGCCCGCGTGGCAGGAGCTCGTCGACCCGGTCGCCGAACGCGTCGGCACCGCCATGGGCGACGTACTGCCCGAGGAGATGCAGGCCATGGCCGGCCCGCTGATCGGCATGATGCGGTCGATGGGCGGCGCCATGTTCGGCACACAGATCGGTCAGGCCGTCGGCGTGCTCGCCGGCGAGGTCGTCGGTTCCACCGACATCGGCCTGCCGCTCGGCCCGGCCGGCCGGGCCGCGCTGCTGCCGGTGAACATCGAGGCGTTCGGCAAGGACCTGGGCGTGCCCCAGGAGGAGGTGCGGCTGTACCTGGCCCTGCGCGAGGCCGCCCACCAGCGTCTGTTCGCGCACGTGCCGTGGCTGCGCTCGCACCTGTTCGGCGCGGTCGACGGCTACGCCCGCGGGATCAAGGTCGACACGGCGAAGCTGGAGGACGTGGTCGGCCAGTTCGACCCGCAGAACCCCGAGCAGCTGCAAGAGGCGCTCCAGCAGGGCATGTTCCAGCCGGAGGACACCCCCGAGCAGAAGACCGCCCTGGCCCGTCTGGAGACCGCGCTGGCCCTGGTCGAGGGCTGGGTGGACGCCGTGGTGCACGCCGCCGCCAAGCCGCGGCTGTCCTCGGCGGACGCGCTGCGCGAGACGCTGCGCCGCCGCCGCGCCTCGGGCGGTCCCGCGGAGCAGACGTTCGCCACGCTGATCGGTTTGGAGCTGCGCCCGCGCAGGTTGCGCGACGCGTCCCGGCTGTGGGCGTCGCTGACGGACGCGCGCGGCGTCGACGGCCGGGACGCCCTGTGGGCGCACCCGGACATGCTGCCCACGGCGACCGACCTGGACGACCCGGACGGCTTCGTGCACCGCGAACACCTCGACTTCTCCGAGCTCGACAAGATGCTCGGCGAGGCCGCCGGCAAGGCCGACCTGCGCAAGCGGGACAAGGCGGAGGAGAGCGGGGACAAGGCCGAGGAGAGCGGGAGCGACGACGACACGGGCAAGGGCGACGACACCGAGTGAGCCTGTACGACGACGCGGTCCTCGTACTGAAGGCGTACGAGGACCAGCATGAGCTGCGCCGGGTGTACCTGGACCATCTCGCCGCCCACCCGGACGGCATGTGGAAGGCCTGCCCGGAGGGCCACATCACGGCGAGCGCCCTGGTGGTCGACCCTGCGCGGGAAAGGGTTCTGCTGACCCTCCACAAGAAGTTGCGCATGTGGCTGCAGATGGGCGGCCACTGCGAGCCGGGCGACGCGACGCTGGCGTCGGCGGCCCTGCGCGAGGCGACCGAGGAGTCCGGCATCGAGGGCCTGACGCTGTTCGCGGGCGGCCCGGTGCGCCTGGACCGCCACAGCACGCCCTGTGCCTGGCACCTGGACGTGCAGTACGCGGCGCTGGCCGCGCCCGGCGCCGTCGAGGCGATCAGCGACGAGTCCCTGGACCTGCGCTGGTTCCCGTACGCCGAGGTCGCGGAGGTGGCCGACGACTCGGTGGTACGTCTGCTGGAGGCGACGCGCGCGCGGCTGTGAGCCCGGCCGGCGGGGCTGGGTACGGGTGAGGGGCGTCCGCGACGGCGGGCGCCCCTCACGTTCGCCGACGGTCCCGCTCTGGACGGTCAGCTCCAGACGTTGCCCTGGTTCTGGCCGCGGGCTCCCTGCTGCCCCATGCCGTACTGGGCCGCGAGGCCCGACCCGACCTGGGCGTTCTGCGGCGGCAGCAGCTCGCTGGGCTGGACGAGGGCGAAACCGGTGCCCATGAAGCTGAGCTCCCAGCCCTCACCGGTGCTGCCGCGGCGCCGCCACACGCCCGACGAGTGCGTCTGCGCCTGCATCTGCACCCGCAGGCTCGTGGACCAGGCCACGATCGCGTCGGCGTCGCAGTTGACGTACCTGTCGGGCGTCACCTGCATCATCAGCGGCATGCCGGAGGTCATCAGCGCGACCTTGCCGCGGCCGGTGATGTTGAGCTGGTACTTCCCGGAGCCGGAGATGCCGTAGAGGCTGTCCACGGCGATGACCTCGTGGTGCAGCCCGGAGTCCATCGCCAGCACATAGCTGCTGTCGACGGTGATGCCGTCCTGGTCGACGTCGACGAGGTGGACGTGCTGCTTGAGGTTGGCCAGGTAGACCGTGCCCTGCCCGTGGCAGCGCATCAGGTCCAGACCCTCGCCCGTGTGCGCACGCGCACGTGCCTGGCTGTTGTTCTGGTACTCGGCGTCGAACTCGACCATGCCCTGGTAGGCGACCATGGTGCCCTTGCGGGCGAGGATGTCGTCGTGGCCCTCCAGGGTGACCCGGAGCATCTGCTTGTTCTGCAGGCTCCAGCGCTCCTGGGACTGCTGGTCGTTGTACGCGAAAATCGGGCTCTGCATGGTGTGGTGCTCCCCCTCAGCCCCGGAGCCGGAGACGGTCGGTGCTGTCCTCGCTGGGCTGGACGACGACGATGCCCTGACCGGAGAAGGCCATCTGGTAGGCCTCGCCGCTGCCGCGGCCGATCAGTGACTGCGCCTTGAAGCTGCGCTTGCCCTTCACCTTGAGGTTCGGGGACCAGGCGACGAGCGCGTCCGGGTCGACGTACGTCTCGTCCTCGCCGCCGCCGCAGTCGACGACGATCGGCTTGCCCCGGGAGGTCAGCGCGACCCAGCCCTGCCCGGAGATCTTGGTGTTCCACATGCCCTGACCGGCGAACTTCGCCAGGCCCTTGACCCGCTCCACGCCCCACTGGAGGTGGGCGTCGAAGGCGAGCAGGTTGGTGGCGTTGACGGAGATCCCGTCGCCGTTGAGGTTGATCACGACGACGTTCGCGCCGTAGTCGGCGAGGTAGAGCAGGCCGTCGCCGGAGCACTTCATCAGGGGCGCGCCCTCGCCGGTGACCCAGTCACGGGCGATCTGGCGCACGGCCGGCGGGTTGGGCTCGTACTGGACGAACCCTTCGTAGGCGACCATCGAGCCGACGCGCGCGAGGAGGTCGTGTCCGGTCTGCATGGCGACCTTGGCCATGTGGTTGCCGTGATTCTCCATACGGGCGGCGACGGGTGCGGGGGCGTAGCCCGCGAGCGGCTGGTTCATGACGGGCTCTCCCTCAGATCTCGTAGGGCTGGACGATGACGAAGCTGCCGGGCGCCGCCCGGAGCTGCAGGTTCACGCTCTCCCCGGTGTCGCCGGGGTAGGCGTTGCGGCGCAGCCGCACCTGGCTGGAAACGACCACCTGCGCGGCGGCCGACCAGGCGACCACGGCGTTGCAGTCGGCGAACGTGGTGGGCGTGACGGGCAGCACCACGGGGGTGCCGTGCGTCTTCACCACGATCGTGCCGGTGCCCTGGAACTGCATCGTGAACAGCGCGCCGCCCGGGATGCCGTGCCCCTCGATGCGGCGGACCTCGTACTGGAGGGTCTCGTCGAACGCGAGGACGTTCTCCGCGGAGACGCACACGGCGTCACCCTGGAGCTCGATGGGGTGCAGCATCGTCGAGTTCTCGGCGAGGAACACCTGCCCCTGGCCGGAACAGCGCATCAGCTGCATCTCCTGGCCGGTCGCGTTGCCCACGATCCGGCCGGCGAAGCCGGCGCCCTTGTAACTGAAGTCGACCTTGCCCTGGTACAGCACCATGCTGCCCTGTCGGGCCAGCACGGGCTGCCCGCCGATGCCGAGGTCGACGCGGACCATTTTGCGGTTCTGCTGCGTCCAGCGCTGCCCGGTGGGCGTCTCCCGGAACTGCTGGAGAGCGGCGGCCACGCCCGCGCCCTGCGGCGCGCCCTGGGCGGCGGGCACTCCCTGGGGGACGCCCTGCGGGGCTCCGTAGGGCGCCTGCTGGCCCGGAACTCCCGGCGCCTGGCCGTACGGCGGCGGCTGGCCGTGTCCGGTCGGGGGCTGCTGACCGTACCCGGGGGGCGGCGGCTGCTGGCCGTAGCCGGGAGGGGGTGGCTGCTGTCCGTAGCCGGGCGGCGGGGCAGGGGCGTGCGGCGCCTGCGGCTGGGCGTAGCCCGGGGGTGGCGGGGCGGCGGGTGCCTGGCCGTACGGCGGCACCTGCTGGCCGGGCGGGCCGTAGGGGGCGGGTGCCGGGGGCGGCACCGGGGAGCCGCCGGGCGGGGTGTGCAGGGGCGCGACGATGGTCGGCGCCGTGTGCACGGGTGGCGTGACGCCCGGGGGCGGAGGTGTGGCGCCCGGTGGGGGCGCGAAGCCCTGGGGGGCGGGCGCCGGCGCGGGGGCGGGGCCGCCGGGAGCGCCGAACGCGGGCGGGGGCACGGACTGGCCACCGGGCGGCGCGAAGCCGGGGGTGGCGCCGCCCGGCGTCTGCGGTTGCGGTGCTGCGGGCGTCTCCTCCTCGGCCACCTCGCCGCCGAAGTTCTTCAGCAGCGCCTCGAGGCCGCCGTCGAAGCCCTGGCCCACAGCGGCGAACCGCCACACGTCCTTCAGGTAGAGATCGCCCAGCATGACGGCGCGCTCGGTGGTGAACTCCGAGCCGCTGAACGGGTAGCGCGCCACTTCCTCGCCGCCCGCGACGATGCGCAGGTAGCCGGGGCCGACCTGCGACATCTGACCGGCGCCGTCGATCGTCGCGGTGAAGGACAGCTTCTGGATCTGTGGCGGGATCCGGTCGAGGGTGACGCGGAAGGACTCGGTGTCACCGGCCTGCGCGCCGAGGAGCTGGACGGACTCCTCGGGCGACTTCGGCTGGTTGTAGAAGATGAAGTACCGGTCGTCCGAAAGACGCTCACTCGCGTCGAGACCGAAGCAGCTGATGTCGAAGCTCAGCCCGGGGCCGGAGATCTGCACGCCCACGTACAGATCCGTCCCCGCGGTCAGATCACTGATCCTGGCCTTGTGGCCGCGTTGGAATTCCCTCGCCATGCGTTACGACCGTCCCCCAACCCGAAGTGAGTGCGTCGCGTCAGGCTAACGGCAAAGTCCGACAGTGGACGATGTCGGTACAGACCCGGTACACAACCCGCGCGTGCCCGTACCGGACCGGCTCTTTCGGCCAGTCGATCACTCGCCGCGCGCCCCGGGCACGTGCGGCAACCGGTCGGCGTCGACGACCCCGTCCAGGTAGCCGCGGGCCCGCTCGGTGCGCGGATACGCCTCCAGCAGTTGCCAGAAACGCGGGCCGTGCCCGGGGACCAGCAGATGCGCCAGCTCGTGCAGGAGGACGTAGTCGACGACGTACTCGGGCATGCCCTGCAGCCGGTGCGAGAGGCGGATGCTGCCCTCGGCCGGGGTGCACGAACCCCACCGCGTGTTCTGGTTGGTGACCCAGCGGACCGAACCGGGTCTGGCGCGGCCCTCGAAGTACTGCTCCGACAGCCGCCGGGCACGCTCGGCCAGCTCGCCGTCCCCGAGCACCCGCTTGCTCTCCTGGGCGGCGAGTCTGTCCAGCATGACGCTCACCCAGCGCTGCTCCTCCGCCTCGGACATCCGGGCGGGGATGAGCACGACGGTGCGATCACCCTCGCGGTACGCGGAGACCGTCCTGCGCCGGCGTGAGCTCCTGCGGACTTCGATCGCGTGCGCCTTCGAACCGCTGGGCGGCGGGCTCGTCGCGCTGCGTTGCGGGCTTCCGGCGCGGTGCAGGGGGTCGGCGGACACGCCCCGACCGTACCCGCTGGGCACGGGGGAAGTCCCGGCTCCGCTCGCTTCCCTACCGATCCCCCACCGGGCGTTTGATTTGTACGACCGCGCGCCGGGAGGCTGGGGACGCGCCCGGAGGGTGGGTGCGGTGCGGGCTGAGGCCGGGGTGGGCGGAAGCCGGGGACGGTGCACCGCAGGGCGGGAGACGCGGTCGGAAAGGCGGCGGGGGCCGGTGCGGCTGGCGGGCGCGGGGCGGCGCGGCCGAGGGCGGTGCGACCGGAGGGCGGAGAGCGGCGCGGCCGAGGACGGTGCGACCCGAGGGCGGGAAGCGGCGCGGCCGAGGACGGTGCGACCCGAGGGCGGGAAGCGGCGCGGCCGAGGGCGGTGCGACCCGAGGGCGGGAAGCGGCGCGGCCGGAGACCGGGCGCGGCGTGACTGAAAGAGAGGCGGGTGATCGCCAGGGACGGGGCCCTGCGAACACCGGGCCCGATCAGCGCTGCCGACTTGTACGACGAATCCTCTTGCCTGTGGACAACTCTCGACGTCCGAGCGGCCGGGTGGGGCATGCTGGCCGTCGCCGGGACGGCTTGGAGTGAGCCCGCCCGGCGAACGGGGACGTTGTGCGGCAATGGGGGGCCTTGGATGCATCCGGTGGTGAAGCCCGCGCTCAGGCGTGGCTGGCGGGATCTCAATACGGTGCAGTTCGGGATGAGTCCGGCGCAGGCGCTGACGCTGGGCCCGGTGGACACGGCGACGGGCAGCTTCCTGGAACTGCTCAACGGCACCCGCGGGCTCCCGCTGCTGCGTGAAGAGGGGCGGAGGATGGCTCTTCCGGAGGGTCATGTCGACAGGCTGGTGGCGCGGCTGACCCGGGCCGGGCTCCTCGACGACGCGCGAGGCGGCGGTCCTGCCGCCGACGCTCTGCGGGAGAAGAAGGAGGTCCTGGACCGGCTGCGTCCGGACCTGGCCGCACTGTCGCTGATCACGCCGGAACCGGGCGACGCGATAAGACTGCTGGCCGCGCGGAGTTCGCTTCGGGTACAGGTGAGGGGCTCGGGCCGGGTCGGCGCGATGCTGGCCGCGCTGCTGTCGGGAGCCGGCGTCGGCGAGGTCGACGTGCGGGACGTCGGGCGCGTCGAGCCGTGGGACGTCGCACCGGGTGGGCTTCCGGCCGAGTCCGTCGGCGAGCGCAGGGAGGAGGCGGCCCGCCGCGTGGTGCGCGACGCCGCCCCGGACCGTCCGGCCCGGCGGGGCCCGCGGTCGCCGCTGGAGGATCACGAGCCGGGCTTCTCCCTGGTCATCGTCGCTCCCCGGGACGACGTCGCCGTGCACGCGCCCGACCCGGGGACCGCGGAGCCGCTCATGGCGTCCGGTACACCTCACCTCTATGCCGGCGTCGTGGAGGGCACGGGCGTCGTCGGCCCGCTCGTCGTGCCGGGTGAGACGGGCTGCGCCGGCTGTCTGCAGGAGGAGCGCATCGACCAGGACGAGACCTGGCCCCGCCTGCTCGCCCAGTGGCGCTCGGCGAGTAGGCCGGGCCGGGTGGGGGCCTGTGATCTGGCGCTGGCGACCTCCGTGGCGGGGCTTGCGGCGGCTCATACGCTTGCCTTCCTGGACGGCCGGATGCCATCGACGGCCGGTGCACGCTGGGAGGTCTCCGCGCCGGGCCCGGACTGGCGGGCGCGGCCGGTTCGGGCGCACGCCGCGTGCCCCTGCGGAGCGGCGGAGAAAGGTAACGAGGAACACACCTCGGAGAACGAGGAGTCGCACGAGACAATGGCAGAGCAACTGCCGTCAGAGAAGTTCGATCGTCAGGCAGACGCAGCGCGGCTGGCTGGTACCTGGAGGGCGCATGTCTGATCTTCCCCGCAAGGCGGTCACCCGGACCGCCAAGCTCGCCGCGCTCCCGCTCGGCTTCGCGGGCCGGGCCACCTGGGGGCTCGGCAAGCGGATCATCGGCGAGTCCGCCGAGCTGGTCGGTCGCGAACTCCAGCAGCGCACCGCAGACCAGCTTTTCAAGGTTCTCGGCGAGCTCAAGGGCGGCGCGATGAAGTTCGGGCAGGCCATGTCCGTCTTCGAGTCGGCCCTGCCCGAGGAGGTCGCCGGTCCCTACCGCGCGGCGCTGACGAAGCTCCAGGACGCGGCCCCGCCGATGCCGACGCGCACGGTGCACGGGGTGCTCGACGAGCGGCTCGGCGAGGACTGGCGCGAGCTGTTCCTGGAGTTCGAGGACAAGCCTGCGGCCGCCGCGTCCATCGGCCAGGTGCACCGCGGGGTGTGGCACGACGGCCGCGAGGTGGCCGTCAAGGTGCAGTACCCCGGCGCGGGCGAGGCCCTGCTCTCCGACCTGAACCAACTGAGCCGCTTCGCCCGCCTGCTGGGCCCGCTCGTGCCCGGCATGGACATCAAGCCGCTGATCGCGGAACTGAAGGACCGGGTCACCGAGGAACTGGACTACGGCCTGGAGGCGCAGGCCCAGCAGACGCATGCCGAGGAGTTCGAGGGCGACCCGGACATCGTGGTGCCGGCCGTGGTCCACCAGTGCGACCAGATCCTGGTCACCGAGTGGATGGACGGGGTTCCGTTGTCGGAGGTGATCGCCACGGGCACCGACGAGCAGCGCGACCGGGCGGGCCAGCTCCTCACCCGCTTCCTGTTCTCCGGTCCGGCCCGGACCGGCCTTCTGCACGCCGACCCCCACCCGGGGAACTTCCGCCTGCTGCCCGGCGGACCGGACGGCGAGGACGACTGGCGCCTCGGCGTCCTGGACTTCGGCACCGTCGACCGACTGCCCGGCGGCCTGCCGCAGCCGATCGGCGAGTCACTGCGCCTGACGCTCGACGGTGAAGCGGAGGCCGTCTACGAGATGCTCTGCGCGGAGGGCTTCGTCAAGGAGTCCATAGAGCTGGACCCCGACGCCGTCCTCGACTACCTGGTGCCGATCATCGAGCCGGCGAAGGCCGAGGAATTCACTTTCAGCCGGAGCTGGATGCGCGGCCAGGCGGCCCGGATAGCCGACCCCCGCTCCCCCGCCTACCAGTTGGCCAAGCAGCTCAACCTGCCCCCGGCCTACCTGCTGATCCATCGGGTGACGCTGAGCACGATCGGCGTGCTGTGCCAGCTGGGCGCGACAGTGCGGATGCGGGACGAACTGGAGGAGTGGCTGCCGGGTTTCGTGGTGGACATGGACGAGGAGGAGTCCGCAGCCCCGGCGTGACGCCGGGGCAGTAGCCGGGGTTCCCCACCTCGCCGTCGCCCCCCTCGGCCGCGGCTCTCGACGTGACCGGCCACCGCTTGTCGCGCGTCGCGCGCGGCATTGAGGGCACCGGTCACCAGTCACCCGATCAAAAATGGCGGGTCGCGGAGTAACTGTTTGGCTTCCCGGCTTCCCGGCTTCCCGGCTTCCCGGCTTCCCGGCTTCCCGGCTTCCCGGCTTCCCGGCTTCCCGGCTTCCCGGCTTCCCGGCTTCCCGGCTTCCC
>NZ_JBEXVL010000020.1:90526-101256 GCF_040638805.1 Streptomyces sp. NPDC005925
CCGGGGGACAACGCGCCGAGGGGCCGGTCCGTTCGGACGGACCGGCCCCTGCTGGAAAGCTCACCCCCCGGGCCGCCGGGAGGTCACCGCTTCAGGTGTGTGTGGTCACTGCATGACCGCCATGGCAAGTGCGCGGCGGGCGCGCAGGGACGCGCGCTCCGCCCGGCGCTGCATCCGGCGGGCGGCCGCCAGGCGCATGGCCTGACGCTCCGCCTCGGCCTCGTGCAGGCGCGCGTGCATATGCGCACGTGCCAGGGCTTCTGGGATGAGTTGCATTTCTCGGGTCCTGTTCTGACGCGAATCCTTCGCATCACTGAGGTGGGCGTCTTCGGTCGCGGAGCCTGCGGGCTCGTGGGCGGACGGCTTCATCGGATCCTGCTTCTTGGGGCCGTGCGTGAGGGGACGGTCGATCGTGCCTGCGGTGTTCATGCCATGACCGGGTTCTTGCGCGGGCGGCCACGCGGCCGCTTCCGGGCGACGACAACACCCTGGACGAACAGCTCGCCACCCCAGACGCCCCACGGCTCACGCCGTTCCTTCGCGCCGGCGAGGCAGGCCTCCATCAGCGGGCAGGTGCGGCAGAGGGACTTGGCGTACTCGACATCGGCCGGCGACTCGGCGAAGAAGACCTCCGGGTCGTAGGAACGGCAGGGGACGGGTACGCCGAGGTTCTCGATGGCGTCGTCGAGCGCGGTGAGCGCCGTGAGCGGAGTCAAGGTGGAGTCCTCCGTGAGGCCGGGCTTGGGGATCGTGTCGGAAGGCGGTACGGACGGGGCGTGCGCTTCGAGTTGCACGGCTGGTCTTCCTCGTCTGGTCGTTCCGGCCGGGGTGGGCCGGGGTCGGCTGGGTACCGGGTCTTGTCTTGTTCCGAGGCTCCTTCGCTCTGTCGTCACCGTTCGGGGAAAACAGAAGGGCCGCGGATCCCGGGTGGGGTTCCGCGGCCCTGAAGGCGCCGGCCTGATCGACGATCAGGCTGGATCACTCCAGGGTTCTGGCCCACGGAAGGCCCACATCTGGTGGTGCTGCGTCGTCTGCTTCCGGGATCCGGCACCGGTCGCCGTAGAGGCATAGGCCTGCGCCTGTGCCTCTACTGCTGCTTCCAGTGCCTTGGTCGGTCGCTCATTGCGCTCCCGGACGGGAAGACCCGCGGGGGACACGGCGGACGCCGGACGGGCGGCACGGATGCCGGACAGACCGGTGCCCTGGTTGGAGGCGCCGAGCAGGCACAGCGAGGCGACGACCGAGCGATCGGTCATTTTCACGGTGCAGAAGCTGGTGTTGATGCTGATCACTGGACTCGCCTCCTCTCGGCGTCTCGGGGGACTGGGGTGAACCAGTCCGCGGATATGCAAGTACAACACGGATTCAGGGCCTACGAGAAGGCCTCCGTTCCCGTGTCTAAGAACCTATGGGGCTTGCTGGGGCAGGCGCAAACTATTTTCCCGACGAGTTCGTATCAGTCGTCGTCTCGCCGTTCCCGTCGTCGAACACGAGGTCCTGACCTGCGCACAGGGCGAGAACATCGGCGCCGTAGCGGTTGAGCTTGCGCATGCCGACGCCGGGGATCCGGGCCAGCTCGTGCTCGTCCTCGGGGCCCGTCTCGGCGATCGCCACGAGGGTCTTGTCGGTGAAGACGCAGAAGGCCGGCTGACCGCTGCGCCGCGCCTGGACCGCCCGCCATTCATGCAGCCGTTCGTAGAGGCTCTCGTCCATGTCGGAGGGGCAGTCCTCACACCGCATCAGCTTCATCTCACCGGCGTCGGTGAGCGTACGGCCGCAGACCCGGCAGCGGGCCGGGGCTCGCCGGGTCCGCCGGGGCGCGACACCCGCGGCAGGCGTGGCCCCGCGCTCGACACCGCCCGCCCCGCCCTCGGCGCCGCGCCCGGCCGCCGCGCCCGCCGAACCGGGGCGCAGTCCGGTGAGGAACCGGCTGGGACGGCGTCCGGCCCGCCCGCCCGGCGAACGTGCGAGCGCCCAGGACACCTGCAGGCGCTCGCGGGCGCGGGTGACGCCCACGTAGAGGAGACGGCGCTCTTCCTCGATCTGCTCGTCGGTCTTGGCGTAGGTGATCGGCATCATGCCCTCGGCGACGCCGACCAGGAACACCACGTCCCACTCCAGGCCCTTGGCCGAGTGCAGGGAGGCGAGGGTGACGCCCTGCACGGTCGGGGCGTGCTGGGCGCTCGCCCTCTCGTCGAGTTCGGCGACGAGGTCGCTCAGGGTGGCGCGGGGTCTGGCGGCGGCGAATTCGTGGGCGAGGTTCACCAGGGCGGCCAGCGACTCCCAGCGCTCCCTGACGGCGCCGGAGCCGGCCGGCGGCTGAGACGTCCAGCCCTCTCCCGACAGGACGGCGCGCACCTGGGAGGGAAGGTCGACGGCGTCGTCGAGCAGGGAGTCGTTGCCGCCGAAGCGGGCCGCGCCGCGCAGGGCGACTCCGGCCTTGCGCACCTCGGGGCGGTCGAAGAACCGCTCGGCGCCACGCAGCTGATAGGGCACCCCCGCGTCGGCGAGGGCCTGTTCGTAGGTCTCGGACTGGGAGTTCGTGCGGAACAGGACGGCGATCTCGCTGGCCGGCACTCCGGAGGCGATGAGTTCGCGGATGCGGCGGGCGGCGCCCTCGGCCTCGGCCGGTTCGTCGGTGTATTCGGTGTAGACGGGCTCGGGGCCCGGCGGGCGTTGGGAGACGAGCTCGAGGCGGTGGTCGGCGGCGCGGCCGCGGGCCTGGGCGAGCAGGCCGTTGGCGAGGTGGACGACCTGGGGCGTGGAACGGTAGTCGCGGACGAGTTTGACGACGGTGGCGCCGGGGTGGCGGGTGCGGAAGTCGAGCAGGTGGTCGGGGGTGGCGCCGGTGAACGAGTAGATGGTCTGGCTGGCGTCGCCGACCACGCACAGGTTGTCCCGGCCGCCGAGCCACAGCTCCAACAGGCGCTGCTGGAGCGGGCTGACGTCCTGGTACTCGTCCACCACGAAGTGCTGGTACTGGGCGCGGACCTGGTCGGCGATGTCGTGCCGGTCCTGGAGGACGGCCACGGTCAGCAGCAGCACGTCCTCGAAGTCGATGACGGCACGCTCGCGCTTGACCTCCTCGTAGGCGGCGTAGAGCTGGGCGATCTCGGCGGGGGCGCGGGGTGCCTCGCGACCGGCCTTCGCGGCGGCGAGGACGTAGTCGGAGGGGACGGTCTGGGTGACCTTGGACCACTCGATCTCCGCGGTCACGTCGCGCAGCTCGCCCCGGTCTAGGCGGATCCGGCAGGTGGCCGCGGCGTCGGCGACGAGCTGGATCTTGCGGTCCACGAGCCGGGGCATGGAGCCGCCGATCGCCCTCGGCCAGAAGTACTGGAGCTGCCGCAGCGCCGCCGAGTGGAACGTACGGGCCTGGACGCCCTGGGCTCCTAGATGGCGCAGCCGGCCGCGCATCTCTCCGGCGGCGCGGTTGGTGAAGGTGACGGCCAGGACGCTGGAGGGCTGGAGGATCCCGGCGCGGACCCCGTAGGCGATGCGGTGGGTGATCGCCCGGGTCTTGCCGGTGCCGGCGCCCGCGAGCACGCACACCGGTCCGTGCAGGGCGGTGGCCACTTCGCGCTGCTCGGGGTCGAGACCCTCGAGCACCGCGTCGGCCGTGTCCGGTACCTGCGGGAAGAGCGGGGAGTGCGTTGCTGCTGTCACACGGCCATGCTGCCAGGTCGTGCGAGACGGGTGAGCCGGTTGTCCACAGGGGCGGCCTCGCAGTCATATGAATGCGGCAGGCGTCACGTCACGCGGCGTCCTGTCCCCGTCGCCGGGGCGGGAATGGCCGCGCTGTCACGTACGTTCCTCCCAGGCGAGCACCACGCATCCCCGAGCCGCCGAAGGAGCGCGAGAAGACATGTCGGGCACTGTGACGATGTACAGCACCACGTGGTGCGGCTACTGCCGCAGGCTGAAGGGCCAGCTGGACCGCGAAGGCATCACGTACACCGAGATCAACATCGAGCAGGACCCGGAGTCCGCGGCCTTCGTGGAGAAGGCGAACGGCGGGAACCAGACGGTTCCCACGGTCCGGGTGCTCCCCACCACGGGCGCCGCCGAGGTCGTGATGACGAACCCGAGTCTGGCGCAGGTGAAGCAGGCCCTCGGGGCCTGACCACGCCGGAACGCACCATGAGAAAGCCCCGGCCGGAGAGAGCGCCGGCCGGGGCTTTCGCACGGGCCGTGGGGCCTCGGCCCCGTGCGCCGCGGGAACCGGAACCGGGTCCGCGACGGCGCCGGCCGACGCCCCGGTCCCGCGCCGCGGTCCGCGGCCCGGGACGTTGTCAGTGCCCGCGCCTACGGTGTCCGTATGAACTCGGACAGCCCTCAAGACCTGGGCAGCGGACGCCGCGTGTGCCTCAGACGCTCCGCTCCGGCAGGGGTTTGCCGTACCAGAGCTCGATCAGGCGGGCCGCGATGGAGATGCCGTACGGCGGAAGGACCTCGCCCGACGCGAAGGCGGCGTCGAGTTCGTCCCGGGAGAACCAGCGGGCCTCGCTGATCTCGTCGCCGTCGACGTCGATGTCGGTGGACGTGGCGCGGGCCATGAAGCCCAGCATGAGGCTGGACGGGAACGGCCAGGGCTGGCTGGCGACGTACTCGACGTGCCCGACGGTGATTCCGGCCTCCTCGTAGACCTCGCGGCGCACGGACTGCTCGATGGACTCGCCGGGTTCGACGAAGCCGGCGAGGGTCGAGAAGCGGCCCTCGGGCCAGTGCACCTGGCGGCCGAGCAGGATGCGGTCGGCCTCGTCGGTCACGGCCATGATCACGGCGGGGTCGGTGCGCGGGTAGTGCTCGGCCCCGCAGGCCGGACAGCGTCGGATGTGGCCGGCGGCGGCGATGGCGGTGCGTTCGCCGCAGCGCGAGCAGAAGCGGTGGGTGCGCTGCCAGTTCTCCAGGCCGACGGCGTGCACCATCAGGCCGGCGTCGCGGGGCGACAGCAGCAGGCCCGCCTCGCGCAGGCCGGCGGGCCGGGCGGACTGGTCCATGCGGCCGGGCAGCGAGTCCTTCTGGAGGGCGAAATACCGCACGCCGTCCTCGTCGATGCCGAGGAAGTAGCGGTGCGCCTCGGTGAGGGGGGCCTCGAAGGACGGGGTCATGACGAGTTCGGTGCGCCCGTCCTGCGTCTCGTCGATGAGGACCTGGCCGCCGGAGACGACGAAGCAACGTGTCGTGGGGTGGCTCCATGCCGCAGCGAGCCAGGCCTCGTCGAGCCGGTGGTGGGCGGCCCGGTCGACGCCGCTCGGGGCGGTCAGGGAGAGGGGGCGGTCGGCGGTGTGGTCGGTCCAGGTGGTCACGGGTGCTTCCAACTCCCCCGGTGGAACGGTTCGTTTCGGCGGCGGTACGGCAGGCGGTTCGGCGGAGGCGGCCCGTGCCTCCGCCGCACGGCAGGGACGGTCCTTCCTGGGCGGCCCTCCCAGTGTGCCCCGGGTGGGGCATCGCCCCGGACGGTGCGGAGGGCTCGGGGCCTCAGGGCGTGGACCTCAGGGCTCGGGCCTCAGGGCTCGGTCCTCCAGTGCTCGGCGAGGTCGCCCCACAGGTACGCGCTGGTTTCGACTCCCTTGAAGAGCAGGTCGAGCTCCACTTTCTCGTTCGGAGCGTGCCAGCCGTCGGAGGGGACCGAGATGCCCAGGAAGAGCACCGGGGCGCCGAGGACTTCCTGGAGGTCGGCGGCGGGTCCCGAGCCGCCCTCGCGCGTGTGGCCGACGGGCTGGTCGAAGGCCCGGCCCATGGCGCGGACCAGGGACTGCAGCGCAGGGTGGTCCAGCGGGGTCAGGCATGGGCGCGTGGCCGCCCCGAACGTGATGTCGCAGCGGGTTCCGGCGGGCACCTGTTCCTCGGCCCAGGCCCGGACGGCCTTCTCGATGTGGCCGGGGTCCTGGCCCGCGACGAGCCGGAACGACAGCTTCACCATGGCGGAGGACGGGATGATCGTCTTGCTGCCGGGCCCCTGGTAACCGCCGCCGATGCCGTTGACCTCCGCGGTGGGCCGGGCCCAGACGCGCTCCAGGGTGCTGTACCCGGCCTCGCCGTGCGTGGCGCGCGACTTGGCCGTGCCCAGCCAGCGCTGCTCGTCGAAGGGCAGTCCTGCGAAGAGTTCACGCTCCCGGTCGGTCAGCTCGGCCACGCCGTCGTAGAAGCCGGGGACGGCCACGCGCGCGTGCTCGTCGTGCAGCGCGGCGACCAGGCGGGCGGCGGCGGTCGCCGGGTTGGGCACGGCGCCGCCGAAGGAGCCGGAGTGGATGTCCTGGCCGGGGCCGTGCAGCCGGATCTCACACTCGGCGAGGCCACGCATGCCGGTGCACACGGTGGGGGTGTCCTCGGACCACATGCCCGTGTCGGAGACGATCACGGCGTCGGCGGCGAGCCGGCCCGCGTGCTGCTCGACGAGTTCCCGGAAGTGCGGCGAGCCGGACTCCTCCTCGCCCTCGATCAGCAGCTTCAGGTGGACCGCCGGGGCGGTACGGCCGGTGGCGGCGAGGTGTGCGCGGACGCCGAGTGTGTGGAAGAACACCTGGCCCTTGTCGTCGGCGGCACCGCGCGCGTAGAGGCGGTTTCCGCGGACGACGGGCTCGAAGGGGTCGCTCTCCCAGCCGTCCTCGCGGGCGGCGGGCTGCACGTCGTGATGGCCGTAGACGACGACCGTCGGCGCCCCGGGGTCGGCGGCGGGCCACTCGGCGAACACGGCGGGAGCGCCCGGCGTCCGCCAGACCTCCACCGTCGGGAAGCCGGTCTCCCGCAGCTTGGCGGCGAGCCAGTCGGCGCTGCGCCGCACGTCGGCGGCGTGCTCGGGCTGGGCCGACACGGACGGGATGCGCAGCCACTCGGCGAGGTCGTCGAGGAAGGCCGCGCGGTGCTGCTCGATGTACGGACGGACGGCGCTGACTGCACTGTCAACGGACTGGCTCATGGTCACGAGCCTATCGGCCCGCACCGGCATCCTCGGAGTGCGATTCCTCACCGGACGGCTCCTCCAGCAGCAGCCGCTCCAGGGCCGCGCGGCCGGGCAGGGCGTCCGGGCGTACGGCCTCTCCGCTGCGTACGTACAGGAATGTGGCCGTGACCGACTCGGGCGGAACGCCCTGCTGTTCGGCCCAGGCGAGGCGGTACACCGCGAGCTGGAGCGGGTCGGCGGTGCGGCCGTGGCCGGTCTTCCAGTCGACGATCTCGTACGTCGCGTCCGGTCCGTCGCCCTCCTTGTAGACGGCGTCGATCCGGCCTCGTACGACCCGGCCGGCGATGGCGAGCTGGAAGGGGGCCTCCACGCGGTAGGGCGTGCGGTGCGCGTACGCGGTGCGCTCGAAGGCCGCCTTCAGGACGTCGAGGTCGCGTTCGTCGGCGATCTCGGCCTCGCTCCCGGGCAGGTCGTCGGGCTCCAGCATGGGCAGGGTCAGTTCCTCGAAGCGGGCTTCGGCCCAGGCGTGGAACCGGGTGCCGCGGCGGGCTGCGGGCTGCGGCGGGCGCGGCATGGGGCGGGCCAGTTCCCGCGCGAAGCCGTCCGGGTCGGCGGCCAGGCGCAGCAGCTGAGTGGCGGTGAGTGACGCCGGGAGGGGGACGTCGGTGACCCTGCGGCGGGCGCGCAGGAGTTCCCCGGCGAGGGCGTCGAGGTCCCGGTCCCAGGAGGCGACGGTGCGGGCCTCCTCCGGGGTGAGCGGGGGGCGGGGGGCGGTGTGCGGCGTGCGGCCGGGTGCTGGAGGAGCCTCGCCGGCGGGCCGCGGGTGCTCCTGGGCCGGCTGCGGCCGCCGGGGACGGGCGTCCTCGGGTTCGGCGGGGCCGCCGGTTGTCTCCGGTGCCGGTGCGGGTGGCTGGTGGGGGATCGCCGGGCGGGTCGTCGTCCAGGTGTCCCAGCCGGCCGGGTCCTCCGAGAAGGGGGCGTCGGCGAAGGGGTTCTCCTCCGTGCCGGAGGGGGTGCCGGGGAGCGGGTCCTGCGCCCCGGCCGGCATCTCGTCGTCCGGCGGCGCAGGCCACTCGAGGTCGTCGGGGTCGTCGGGCGTCGGCCAGTCGGGGTCGTCGTAGCCGTCCGGGTCGTGGGGGGCCGCCGGGTGGTCGTCACCGTCGCCGTCGTCGGGGAGGGCCGCGAGGGATTCCAGGTGGGCCCGGACGGTCGCGGCGGCCTCCCGGCGTCTGGCCAGCGCCGTCGCGTCCAGGGGCAGCGGCCAGACCTGCTCGGCGGTCGCTCGGTGCAGGGCGGGGTTCTCCTCGTCCTCGGCGGGCTCGTCGGCCCAGGCCTCGATCTCGCCGTGCCCCGCGGCGCAGTGGTCGTACAGGGCCCGCAGGAACGCGGACGGGCCGCGCGGCTTCTTCTGCGTGGGGCCCCACCAGTGGCCAGAGCCGAGGAGCAGGGAGCGGGGCCGGGTGAAGGTGACGTATCCGAGGCGCAGTTCCTCGGTGTGCTGGTGCTCCTTCATGGACTCCTGGAAGGCCTTCACTCCGCGCGCGTCCCAGGAGGTGACGTCGGGCAGGGTGTCGGCGTCGCCGCGCAGTTCGTGCGGCAGCACCTTGCCCTGCGCGGTCCACTTCTCGCGGCCCTGACCGCTGGGGAAGGTGCCGGTGACCAGGCCGGGTACGGCCACGACGTCCCACTCCAGGCCCTTGGACCGGTGGGCGGTGAGTACCTTCACGGTGTTCTCGCCGCCGGGCAGGGCGTTGTCGAGGCCCTTCTCGTACTGGGCGGCGGTGCGCAGGAAGCCGAGGAAGGCGAGCAGGGTGGCCTGGCCGTCGCCGGAGGCGAAGGAGGCGGCTACGTCGAGGAAGTTCGCCAGGGTTTCGCGGCGGCGGGCGGCCAGCGCGTGCGGGGACGCCGACAGCTCGACCTCCAGCCCGGTGACGGCGAGGACGCGGTGCAGGACGTCCATGAGCGGGTCGGACAGGGAGCGGCGCAGGTCGCGCAGTTCGGCGGCGAGCCGGGCGAACCGCACCCGCGCGTCCGGCGAGAACGGCAGGCCGTCGTCGCCGGGCCGGCTGTCGAACGGTGTTTCCAGGAACGTGTCGAGGGCGTCCGCGAGCGAGATCACCTCGGCCGGGTCGACGCCCTCGACGGCCGCGGCGAGCCGGCGGTCCGGGTCGTCGTCGCCGTCCACGCGGGCGTGCGTCACGAGCAGCCGGGCGCGGCGCCCGAGGAGGGCGAGGTCGCGCGGGCCGATGCGCCAGCGCGGCCCGGTCAGCAGCCGCACCAGGGCGGCGTTGGCGCCGGGGTCCTGGAGGACTTCGCAGACGGCGACGAGGTCGGCGACCTCGGGCAGGTGCAGCAGCCCGGACAGGCCGACCACCTCGACGGGGACGTCCCGGGCCACCAGGGCGGCCCGGATCTCGGCGAAGTCGGTCGCCGTGCGGCACAGGACGGCGATCTCGCCGGGTGCCGTGCCGGTGCGCACGAGGTGGGCGACGGAGTCCGCCAGCCAGTCGATCTCCTCGCCGTGGGTACGCAGCAGGGCACAGCGGACCAGCCCGTCGCGTTCGGCGCCGGGGGCGGGGCGCAGGGCCTCCACCCCGGCGTGCATGGCGCGCAGCGGTGTGGCGAGGCCGTTGGCGAGGTCGAGGAGGCGTCCGCCGCTGCGGCGGTTCTCGCTGAGGGCCTGCCGGGTGGCGGGGCGGCCGTCGGCGTGCGCGAAGTGCTCGGGGAAGTCGTCCAGGTTGGCGACGGAGGCGCCGCGCCAGCCGTAGATCGCCTGGCAGGGGTCGCCGACGGCGGTGACCGGGTGGCCGGTGCCGTCCCCGAACAGCCCTGCCAGCAGCAGGCGCTGGGCGACCGAGGTGTCCTGGTACTCGTCCAGCAGGACGACGCGGAACTCGTCGCGGAGGAGCTCGCCGACCTCCGGGCGGGTCTGTGCGAGGGTCGCCGACAGGGCGATCTGGTCGCCGAAGTCGAGCAGGTCGCGTTCGCGTTTGGCGGCCCGGTAGCGCATCACCAGCTCGGCGAGTTCACGGCGGGCGGCGGCGGCCTCGGGGACCTTGCGCAGGTCGGCGTTGCTGAGCCTGACGCCCTCCAGGGTGCTCAGCAGCCGGGCGTCCCACGCGCGCAGTTCTTCGGGCCGTACGAGGTGTTCGGCGAGTTCGGCGTCGAGGGTGAGGAGGTCGCCCACCAGGTCCGGGAAGGAGCGGGTCAGGGCCGGGTAGGTGCCGGGGGCCTCGCGCAGTACGCGCGCGGCGAGCTGGTAGCGCGTGGCGTCGGCGAGGAGGCGGGAGGTCGGCTCCATGCCGATGCGCAGGCCGTGGTCGGTCAGGAGCCGGCCCGCGAAGGCGTGGTACGTGGAGATCACCGGCTCGCCCGGCGGGTTGTCCGGGTCGATGGCGTCGGGGTCGGTGACGCCGGCCCCGACCAGTGCCTTGCGGACGCGTTCGGCGAGTTCGCCGGCGGCCTTGTTGGTGAAGGTGAGGCCGAGGACCTGCTCGGGGGCGACCTGGCCGGTGCCGACCAGCCAGACGACGCGTGCCGCCATCACCGTGGTCTTGCCCGACCCGGCTCCCGCCACGATCACCTGCGGGGCGGGCGGCGCGACGATGCAGGCCGTCTGCTCCGGCGTGAACGGGATGCCGAGGAGCTCTTTGAGCTGGTCGGGGTCGGTGATTCGAGCGGGCACCTCACAGAGGCTAGCTGTACTCGGTCATGGCGTTGGTGACAGGCGGCTGATCGGGGGTTGGCCTGCGAGCGCGGTGTGTCGGCGTTGAGTGTTGTAGAAGGTCAGCCATGGTGCCAGGGCCTGGGCGCGTTCGGTGTT
>NZ_JBEXVL010000021.1:0-100468 GCF_040638805.1 Streptomyces sp. NPDC005925
TCAACACCCGGCAGCAGCGGTGCTATCCGCTCCCACGCCACATCCGTCAGCTCACCACGACCCACCACAAGATCAATTATCAGACACGGCCTAGGCCGGTGTCCTGTTCGAGGTGCGGCGGGCCGTTGCCGCCGATGCCAGGCGGGTCAGGGCTTCGTCGCGGTCGCAGGCGTGGGCGCCCAGGGTTGTCTGGCGGGCGATGATCGTGCGCTCCAGGCGCATCAGGCGCCAGCCTCGGCGGAGGAGGAAGGGGATGGATTTGCGGCCCTCCCTCAAGTCCCGAAGGAAGCGGCGGCGGAAGGTCTTCACCGGGCCCCGGCTCAGGCACAGGGCGTCCGCCAGGAGGCTCAGCTCGCGGCAGCGCGTCACGATCTCCGCCGCGAAGACGCCCTCCGCGATGAACACCGGTGTGCTGTCGATGCTCACCGTTTCCTCGCCGGTGCGGGCGCTGAGGGAGAGGTCGTACGTCGGGACGCTCGCGCGACCCGTGCGGCACAGGTCCTCGATCGCGGCCACGGCCTTGTCCGCGTCCCACGAGTCCGGATGGTCCCAGTCGATGTCGGAGCTGTTGGCCACCAGCGGCAACGTCGGGTCGTCGCCCTCTTTGTAGAAGTCGTCGAGCCGCAGCACCGGCAGGCCGGAGCGGGCGGCGAGCAGGGACTTGCCGGAGCCGGAAGGGCCGCAGAGCAGCACGACTCGCGCAGGTATGTGCGGATGGGAGCTCACGGGACACCAGTGTGAGGCATGCATGTGCCGTCGAACGACCCCGCGGGTCGGCTTTGAAGCGCGCGTCACATGTCCACTACTCTACGTACTTGTACCGTCACTCGGAGCAGTTGAACGTGCAGCAGAGGTGGCAACAGAGATGGCTCGACACGCTCTTCCCCGCAGGACCACGGCTCGACGTGGCCTCGTCGCCCTCGCGGTCGCGGGCGTCGCGCTGGGCGCGGGTGCGGCAACGGCCTGTGCGGCGGACGCCGAGCCCGTGTCCGACCCGGGCGCCGGCCCGGCCACGCTGGGCAACGTCGACCCGCAGGCCGGTCTCGACACCGTCACCGGGACCGTCGGGTACGTCATCGGTCCGGTCGCCGGGCTCAAGCCCAACCCGCTCGCCGGTACGGGCGTGGACCCGCTGGACAACGGCGTCGGCACCCAACTCGCCGACTTCCAGCCGCTGTCCTCCAAGACCCTGACCGGACCGGTCGCGCAGGCCCCGTCCATCGGCGGCATCCCGGTCGTCGGGCAGGTGACGGGGCTGCTGGGCGGCTGAGGCCCGTACACGGCGAAGAGCCGCGCCTTCCCCGGACGGAGGGAGAGCGCGGCTCTTCAGACTGTGGGTGCTCTCAGTACGACCCGCCCGACGCGCCCAGGGAACCGGTCGGGTGCCAGACCGTCTTCGTCTCCAGGAACGCCGTCATGCGCTCGATGCCCGGCGTCACCGACCAGTCCACCTCGTCCGCAGGCTGTGGGCGCAGCGCGCGCTTGAGGTTGTCCGCCGCGGCGATCTCCAGTTCCTTCGCGAGGACCTCGTCCGCGCCGGCCAGGTCGATCGCGTTGACGTCCTGATGGGCCGCCAGTGGTGCCGCGACCTCCGCCGTACGGCCGGAGAGGACGTTGACCACGCCTCCCGGGACGTCCGACGTGGCCAGGACCTCCGCCAGGGACAGGGCCGGGAGCGGGGACTTCTCGCTCGCCACGACCACCGCCGTGTTGCCCGTCGCGATCACCGGGGCCAGGACCGAGACCAGGCCGAGGAACGACGGCTCCTGGGGGGCCAGTACGGCCACCACGCCGGTCGGCTCCGGGGAGGAGAGGTTGAAGAACGGGCCCGCCACCGGGTTCCCGCCGCCCACCACCTGGGCGATCTTGTCCGTCCAGCCCGCGTACCAGACCCACCGGTCGATCGCCGCGTCCACCTGCGCGGCGGCCTTCGCCTTCGACAGGCCCTCCGCCTCGGCGACCTCATGGACGAACTGGTCCCGGCGGCCCTCCAGCATCTCCGCGACGCGGTAGAGGACCTGACCGCGGTTGTACGCCGTCGCGCCCGACCAGCCGCCGAACGCCTTGCGGGCGGCGACCACGGCGTCCCGGGCGTCCTTGCGGGACGACCGGGGTGCGTTCGCCAGCCAGTTGCCCTTGGAGTCGGTCACCTCGTACACCCGGCCGCTCTCGGAACGCGGAAACTTCCCGCCCACGTACAGCTTGTATGTCTTGAAGACCGACAGTCGCTGCACGGTCTTTTCCTTATCGGACATCGAGGTACGCCTCCAGGCCGTGGCGGCCGCCCTCGCGGCCGAAGCCCGACTCCTTGTAGCCGCCGAACGGCGACGTCGGGTCGAACTTGTTGAACGTGTTGGACCAGATCACGCCCGCGCGGAGCTTGTTCGCCACCGCCAGGATGCGGGAGCCCTTCTCCGTCCAGATGCCCGCCGACAGGCCGTACGGCGTGTTGTTCGCCTTGGCGACGGCCTCGTCGGGCGTACGGAACGTCAGGACCGACAGGACCGGGCCGAAGATCTCGTCGCGGGCGATGACGTGCGCCTGCGTGACGTTGGTGAACAGCGTCGGGGCGAACCAGTAGCCCGACGACGGCAGCTCGCAGGCCGGGGACCAGCGCTCGGCGCCCTCCGACTCGCCCTGCTCGGCCAGCGAGGTGATCCGGGCCAGCTGCTCGGCGGAGTTGATCGCGCCGATGTCCGTGTTCTTGTCGAGCGGGTCGCCCAGCCGGAGGGTGGAGAGCCTGCGCTTGAGCGCGTCCAGGAGCTCCTCCTCGATGGACTCCTGCACCAGCAGGCGGCTGCCCGCGCAGCACACCTGGCCCTGGTTGAAGAAGATGCCGGTCACGACGCCCTCGACGGCCTGGTCGATGGGGGCGTCGTCGAAGACGATGTTGGCGCCCTTGCCGCCCAGTTCCAGCGTGAGCTTCTTGCTGGTGCCCGCTACCGTGCGGGCGATCTGCTTGCCGACGGCCGTCGAACCGGTGAACGCGACCTTGTTCACGTCCGGGTGCGCGACCAGCGCGGCGCCCGCGTCGCCGTACCCGGGAAGGATGTTGACGACACCCTTCGGCAGGCCCGCCTGGCGGCAGATGTCCGCGAAGAACAGGGCCGAGAGCGGAGTGGTCTCCGCCGGCTTCAGCACGACCGTGTTGCCGGTCGCCAGCGCCGGGGCGATCTTCCACGCCAGCATCAGCAGCGGGAAGTTCCACGGGATGACCTGGCCCGCCACGCCCAGGGGGCGCGGGGCCGGGCCGAAGCCCGCGTGGTCGAGCTTGTCCGCCCAGCCCGCGTAGTAGAAGAAGTGCGCCGCGACCAGCGGCAGGTCGGCGTCCCTGGTCTCCCGGATCGGCTTGCCGTTGTCCAGGGTCTCCAGGACGGCCAGCTCGCGGCTGCGCTCCTGGATGATGCGGGCGATGCGGAACAGGTACTTCGCGCGCTCCGCGCCGGGCAGGGCGGACCACTTCTCGAAGGCCTTGCGGGCGGCCTGCACGGCACGCTCCACGTCGGCCTCACCGGCCCGGGCGATCTCGGAGAGCACTTCCTCGCTGGACGGCGAGACCGTCTTGAAGACCTGACCGTCGGCGGCCTCGGTGAACTCGCCGTCGATGAACAGGCCGTACGAGGGCGCGATGTCGACGATGGCCCGGGACTCCGGCGCCGGTGCGTACTCGAAGGGGGATGCGGATGCCATGGTGATCAGTCCACCGTCACGTAGTCGGGGCCGGAGTAGCGGCCGGTGGCCAGCTTCTGCCGCTGCATCAGCAGGTCGTTCAGCAGCGAGGAGGCACCGAAGCGGAACCAGTGGTTGTCCAGCCAGTCCGGCCCGGCCGTCTCGTTCACCAGAACCAGGAACTTGACCGCGTCCTTGCTGGTGCGGATGCCGCCGGCCGGCTTCACACCGACCTGGACGCCGGTCTGCGCGCGGAAGTCGCGCACGGCCTCCAGCATGAGCAGGGTGTTCGCCGGGGTCGCGTTCACCCCGACCTTGCCGGTCGAGGTCTTGATGAAGTCGGCACCGGCCAGCATGCCGAGCCAGCTCGCCCGGCGGATGTTGTCGTACGTCGACAGCTCGCCCGTCTCGAAGATGACCTTCAGGCGGGCGCTCGTCCCGCAGGTCTCCCTCACGGCGGTGATCTCGTCGTACACCTTCATGTACTGCCCCGCGAGGAACGCCCCGCGGTCGATGACCATGTCGATCTCGTCGGCGCCCGCGGCGACCGCCTCCCGCACGTCCGCCAGCTTCACGGCGAGCGGTGCGCGGCCCGCCGGGAAGGCGGTGGCGACCGAGGCGACCTTCACGGAGGAACCGGCGACGGCCTCCTTGGCGGTGGTCACCATGTCGGGGTAGACGCAGACCGCGGCCGTGGCAGGGCTCGTGCGGTCGGTCGGGTCGGGACGGACCGCCTTCGCGCCGAGCGCCCGGACCTTGCCCGGGGTGTCCGCGCCTTCCAGCGTCGTCAGGTCGACCATCGAGATGGCGAGGTCGATGGCGTACGCCTTGGCGGTGGTCTTGATGGAACGGGTGCCGAGCGAGGCGGCACGCGCCTCCAGGCCGACCGCGTCGACGCCGGGCAGCCCGTGGAGGAAACGGCGCAGCGTGCTGTCGGACGCGGTGACGTCCGGGAGGGCACGTGCGGCGGTGGGTGCATTGGTGGGCATGGTCACCAGACCAGCATATCTACGCGCGTAGCGGCTGTACAGGGCCCGGCCGGAATCGCGGGCCGGACCGGGGAGGGCGGCGGGCAGGGGGAGGACAGGGGGCGCGCACCGGGAGCGTGGGACGCGGAGATGGCGCTGGTGTGCAGGGGGAAGACGGCAGGAGCGGGTGGGGCGGGTGGTGCGGGTGTGGTGCGCGTGCGGGGACGGAGGGGGCGTCGGGCAGAATCGGGGGCATGACGACCCCGGAGCCCTCAGAGCCCCAGCCTTCACGACCCTCGGGCCCCCCGGAATCATCGGAAACCCCGGACGCCCCGGACGCCCGGAAACCCGCGGAACCCGCGGAACCCGACCGGGTCTACCGGTCTCCCGCGGGCATCGCGGGCGGTGCCCTGATGCTCGCCCTCTCCGGGTGGTTCGGCATCGACGCCGTGGTGCAGGGGGAGGGGCGTACGCCCTGGCTGTCCCTGGCCGCACTGCTGCTCGTCGTCCCGCTCGTCGTCGCCTTCACGCTGCGTCCCGCCGTCTACGCCAACGGCGACCGGCTGCGCGTCCGGAACCCCTTCCGCCTCGTCGTGCTGCCCTGGGGGCAGGTCGTGGAACTGCGCTCCGGATACACCAACGAGGTCGTCGACCGGGCCGGCACCAGGTACCAGCTGTGGGCCGTTCCCGTCTCCCTGCGGGCCCGGAAGCGGGCGGCGCGCCGCGACGCGCGGGCCGCGGCGCACGGGGACCCGCCCGGGGGTGCGCCGCAGACGCCCGTGAGGGCCGGGACCGACCAGATCATGGACGAGCTGCGTGCCCGCCGGGAGGGACGGGCCGCGGCCCCGGAAGCCCAGGGCGCGGTCACCGTGCGGTGGGCGTACGAGGTTCTGGCGCCGGCGATCACGGGCGCGGTGCTGCTGGCGGTGCTGCTGGCACTCGGGTGAGCGGGACGGCCCGCCGGCCCTGAGCGACGCCGGGAGGACGTGGTGGGAGTGTCCTGCGTGGCACCCCCACCACCCCGGAAGTCCGTGCACGTCCGGGTGTCTAGATGCCCGCGGCCCTGGACAGATCGCGCTTGAGGCCGGCCAGCAGGTGCGCCGCCCTCGTCCGTGCCTCGGGCAGGCTCGCGTGCGAGGGCACCGGGACGACGACCTCCAGGTAGCACTTCAGCTTCGGCTCCGTACCGCTCGGGCGGACGACGACCCGGGCGCCGTCGAGCGTGTAGCGCAGGCCGTCGGTGGGAGGGAGGCGGTCCGTGCCCCGGGTGAGGTCCTCGGAGCGGGTGATGCGCAGGCCGGCCAGCTCCGTCGGGGGCTGCTCACGCAGGCGCCGCATGGCCGCGGTGATCACGGCCAAGTCCTCCACGCGGACCGACAGCTGGTCGGTGGCGTGCAGGCCGTGCTCGACGGCGAGGTCGTCGAGCAGGTCGAGCAGCGTGCGGTTCCGCGACTTCAGCACGGACGCCAGTTCCGTGATCAGGAGGGCGGCCGTGATGCCGTCCTTGTCGCGTACGCCGTCCGGGTCCACGCAGTAGCCGAGGGCCTCCTCGTAGCCGTAGCGCAGGCTCTCGACGCGGGCGATCCACTTGAAGCCGGTGAGGGTCTCCTCGTAGGGGAGTCCGGCCTTCTCGGCGATGCGGCCGAGGAGGGAGGAGGAGACGATCGACTCCGCGAAGGTCCCCTTGACTCCTCGGGAGACCAGGTGGGCGGCGAGGAGCGCGCCCACCTCGTCGCCCCGCAGCATGCGCCAGTCGCCGTCGGCCGTGGGCACCGCCACCGCGCAGCGGTCCGCGTCCGGGTCGTTGGCCACGATCAGGTCGGGCTCCGCCTCGCGGGCCTTCGCGAAGGCGAGGTCCATCGCGCCGGGCTCTTCCGGGTTGGGGAAGGCGACGGTCGGGAAGTCCGGGTCGGGGTCGGCCTGCTCGGCGACCAGCACCGGCGCCGGGAAACCCGCGCGGGCGAACGCGGCGAGGAGGACGGCCGTGCCGACGCCGTGCATCGCGGTGTAGACGGTGCGGGCGGTACGGGGAGAGTCCTTGCCGAGGACCGCGTCGGTGCGGGCGAGATAGGCGTCGAGGACGGAGTCGTCCAGGGTCTCCCAGCCGGAGTCGGGCCGGGGGACGTCGTCGAGGGAGCGGACGGCGTCGATCTCGGCGGCGATGCCGGTGTCGGCCGGGGGCGCGATCTGGGAGCCGTCGCCGAGGTAGACCTTGTAGCCGTTGTCCCGGGGCGGGTTGTGGCTGGCGGTGACCTCCACGCCGGCGACCGCGCCGAGATGCCTGATCGCGTACGCGAGGACGGGCGTGGGCAGCGGGCGGGGCAGGACGGCGGCGCGGAGACCGGCACCGGTCATGACGGCGGCGGTGTCCCTGGCGAAGTCGGCCGACTTGTGCCGGGCGTCGTAGCCGACGACGACGAGGCCGCCGGCGTGGCCGTTCTTCTTCAGGTGGGCGGCGAGGCCTGCGGCGGCGCGGATGACGACGGAGCGGTTCATGCGCATGGGTCCGGCGCCGAGTTCGCCGCGGAGGCCGGCGGTGCCGAACTGGAGGGTGCCGCTGAAGCGGGCGGCGAGTTCGGCGACGTCCCCGGCGTCGATCAGGCGGGCGAGTTCCGCCCGGGTATCCGTGTCGGGGTCCTCGGCCAGCCATGCCCGGGCCCGTGCGAGGAGGTCGTCGTGCACGATGGGTCACCTCTCGTGTGTGCGTGCGGTTGGTCTGTTCGGGTGGGTCGCCCGCCCCGGCGCCGACTGGTTGCCGCGTCCGTCCGCGCGGCCGGGTGGGTACGCGTCCCGGCGTTGCCGGGTTGGCGCTGCGCCCACCCTCCCCGACTGTCGGCTTCGCTCGGCCGGGGAGACCCCGTCGCCCCGGCGGCGCGTACCGACGCCGCCGCCGGGCTGGAAGACCTCGGCTTCGGCGGCAGGGGACGGTGGGCCGGCTGCGTACGACGGGAGCGGGGTGGGGGTGGGGTGTGGCCCGCCTCCGGGCCGGCCACCGCCCCGAAAGGCGTGAAGCCGGGCCGGGGTGCGACCCGCGGCGGACCGCGCCACGCCCCCTCACCGTCGATCCGCCCGTGAACTGGCGCCCGACGGCAGCGGAACCGCCCGGCGAACGACGGCTCTACAGACGCTCCAGCACCTGCGCCAGCAGACTGCCCATCCGGGCCGCGCTGTCCCGCCCGGCCCGGAGGACCTCCTCGTGATTGAGGGGCTCACCCGTCATGCCCGCCGCGAGGTTGGTCACCAGCGAGATGCCCAGCACCTCGGCGCCCGCCTCACGCGCGGCGATGGCCTCCAGGACGGTCGACATGCCCACGAGGTCCGCCCCTATCACGCGGGCCATGCGGATCTCGGCCGGCGTCTCGTAGTGCGGCCCTGGGAACTGGGCGTACACGCCCTCCTCCAGCGTGGCGTCGACCTCCTTGCACAGCGCGCGCAGACGCGGCGAGTACAGGTCGGTGAGGTCGACGAAGTTCGCGCCGACGATCGGGGAGGTCGCCGTGAGGTTGATGTGGTCGCTGATCAGGACGGGCTGCCCGGGCCGCATGCCCGCGCGGAGACCGCCGCAGCCGTTGGTGAGGACGATGGTCTTGGCACCGCCCGCCACGGCCGTACGGACGCCGTGCGCGACCGGGGCCACGCCCCGGCCCTCGTAGTAGTGCGTACGGCCCAGGAACACCAGGGCACGCTTCGCGCCGATCCGGTAGGAGCGGATCCTGCCTCCGTGACCCTCGGCCGCCGGCGGCGGGAAGCCGGGCAGCTCGGTGACCTGGAACTCGGCGTCGGGGGCGCCGAGGGCGTCGACGGCCGGAGCCCAGCCGGAGCCCATCACGAGGGCGACGTCGTGGGTCTCGGCGCCGGTGAGTTCGCGCAGGCGCGCGGCGGCGGCGTCGGCGGCGGCATGGGGGTCGCCCTGGATGTCGTCCGGAAGAAGAGATGCGTTCACGCCGACGAGAGTAGCCGGTCGAGGCCTACGCGCGTAGATGACGGAGCTCGCGGGTTGGCGATCGTTGTCTTGTCGTTTCCGACGCCGGAGCACGGCGGGACACGCGGAAAGGCACCCGGAAGGCCCCCGGCGGCGCTCAGCAGGGGCGCTTGCGGAGTTCCATCACATAGTCGTGCGGCGCTCCGGCGGACTCGGCCGCGTCGGCGACCTCGCCCAGATAACGGGCCGAGGGAAGGCCGCCCTCGTAGGCGTTCAGCACGTACGACCAGGCCTGTTCCTCGCCGTCCAGGGTGTGCACGCGGACCCGGGTCCGGCGGTAGATGTCCAGCCCGACGCCCTCCCAGCGGTCGAGCGAGTCCTCGTCCATCGGCGCGACGTCGTAGAGCGCGACGAAGACCTGCGACATCGGGTCCTCGACGATCGTCGCGAGCGCGCCCTCCCAGCCCAGGTGCTCCCCGCCGAACGTCAGCCGCCACCCGTTCATCCAGCCGGTGGCGCGCAGCGGCGAGTGCGGGGCGCGGCGGGTCATCAGCCGCGCGTCGAGGTTGCCGGCGTACGCGGCGTAGAGCGACATGCTTCAGAGCGTACGGCAGGCGGCAGTGACCGCCACTTCGGTAACGGTGGTACGTCGGTCGGGGCCCCGGGGCGGTGAAGCGTTGAAGCGTGCGGGACAATGGAGTACGTGACTCGGATCGTGATCATCGGTGGCGGACCCGGCGGATACGAAGCGGCGCTGGTGGGCGCCCAGCTCGGCGCGGAGGTAACCGTCGTCGACTGCGACGGCCTGGGCGGGGCGTCGGTGCTGACCGACTGCGTCCCGTCCAAGACCCTCATCGCGACGGCCGAGGTGATGACCACCTTCGACTCGTCGTACGAGGAACTGGGGATCATCGTCGCCGACGACACCCCCTACATCGACACGCCCGCCCGGGTCGTCGGTGTGGACCTGGGGAAGGTCAACCGTCGGGTGAAGCGGCTGGCGCTGGCGCAGTCGCACGACATCACGGCGTCCGTCACCCGGGCCGGCGGGCGCGTGCTGCGCGGTCGCGGCCGGCTGGAGGGCATGCAGGCCCTCGACGGTTCGCGCAAGGTCGTGGTGACCGCGGCCGACGGCACCGAGGAGACGCTCGCCGCCGATGCCGTGCTGATCGCGACCGGCGGCCACCCGCGTGAGCTGCCGGACGCCCGCCCCGACGGCGAGCGCATCCTGAACTGGACCCAGGTCTACGACCTGAACGAGCTGCCCGAGGAGCTCATCGTGGTGGGCTCGGGCGTCACCGGCGCCGAGTTCGCCGGCGCCTACCAGGCGCTGGGCTCGAAGGTCACCCTGGTCTCCTCGCGCGACCGGGTGCTGCCCGGCGAGGACCCGGACGCCGCCGCCGTACTGGAAGACGTCTTCCGGCGGCGCGGCATGAACGTCATGGCGCGCTCCCGGGCGCAGTCCGCCAAACGGGTCGGTGACCGGGTGGAGGTGACGCTGGCCGACGGTCGGGTCATCACCGGCTCGCACTGCCTGATGGCCGTCGGCGCCATCCCGAACAGCGCGGGCATGGGCCTGGAGGAGGCCGGCGTCCGGCTGCGCGACTCCGGGCACGTCTGGACGGACAAGGTCTCCCGGACGTCCACCCCCGGCGTGTACGCGGCCGGTGACGTGACGGGCGTCTTCGCGCTCGCGTCGGTGGCCGCCATGCAGGGGCGGATCGCCATGTACCACTTCCTGGGCGACGCGGTGGCCCCGCTGGACCTGAAGACGGTGTCGTCGAACGTCTTCACCGACCCCGAGATCGCCACGGTCGGCTACACGCAGGCCGACGTGGACGGCGGCAAGATCGACGCGCGCGTGGTGAAGCTGCCGCTGCTGCGCAATCCGCGCGCCAAGATGCAGGGCATCCGGGACGGCTTCGTCAAGATCTTCTGCCGGCCGGGCACGGGCATCGTGGTCGGCGGCTGCGTCGTCGCGCCGCGCGCCTCCGAGCTGATCCACCCCATCTCGCTGGCCGTGGACAACAACCTGACGGTCGAGCAGATCGCGAACGCCTTCACGGTGTACCCCTCGCTCTCGGGTTCGATCGCCGAGGTGGCCCGCCAGCTGCACACCCGGAAGATGAACGGCGAGGGCTGAGCGAAACAGGTACGTCTCCCGGGGTGCCCGGCCCCCTGACCGGCCCACCTCCCGACGTGGAAGATCCCCGGCCGCGCCCAACTCGCCGCCGGTCACAGGGAGTCGCCGCCCATGCGCGTGGCATAGTCGGGATGGGTAGGCCTTATACCACTTCCGTGATGTTGTTGCGAACAACTTCTGTTATTCGGCGCAAACTGCTGAAACCAGACGGACGTTGGGGTTACTGTCAGTTTCGTGTTCGCTGCAGAACGTCGCCAATTGATCCTCGAAATGGTGCGAGCGAACGGGGCCGTGTCGCTCCGTGAGCTCGCCCGCGTCGTCCAGACCTCCGAAGTAACCGTACGGCGGGACGTGCGCGCGCTGGAGGCAGAAGGACTCCTCGACCGCCGGCACGGCGGTGCGGTACTGCCGGGCGGATTCACGCGGGAGTCCGGTTTTCCGCAGAAGTCACATCTCGCGACCGCCGAGAAGACGGCCATCGCCGACCTCGCCGCGGGCATGGTCGAAGAGGGCGAGGCCATCGTCGTGGGGGCGGGCACCACCACGCAGGAGCTGGCGCGCAGGCTGGCCCGGGTGCCCGGGCTGACCGTCGTCACCAACTCCCTCCTCGTCGCCCAGGCCCTCGCCCACGCCAACCGCGTCGAGGTCGTGATGACCGGCGGCACGCTCCGTGGCTCGAACTACGCCCTCGTCGGCTCGGGCGCGGAGCAGTCCCTGCAGGGGCTGCGGGTCTCCCGGGCCTTCCTGTCGGGCAGCGGGCTCACCGCCGAGCGCGGGCTGTCCACGTCCAACATGCTGTCGGCGTCCGTCGACCGCGCTCTGGTGCAGGCCGCCGCCGAGGTCGTCGTCCTCGCCGACCACACCAAGCTCGGCACGGACACCATGTTCCAGACCGTGCCCACGGAACTCATCACCCGGCTCGTCACCGACGAACCCCCGGCTCACGACGACCGCGCGGCCACCGAACTCCAGGCGCTCGCCGACCAGGGGGTGCAGATCGCCGTGGCCGGCGCCTCGGGCCCGGGCGCGGGAGGCTCGCCGGGACCGGGGAACCCCGGGGGTGAGGCGAACCCGGCTCGCCGGCAGCGCCAGGACGTACCGGTCCCCGGACCGCGCCGTCAGGTGCCGGGGGCGGGACCGGGACTGCGGAGCGCACCCCCGGTCCTCGGTGAGCAGCCCGCGGCGCAAGAGCGCGCCAGGGTCGCGGACCTGCGGCGGCGGTAGACCTCGCGTCGCGGGGACCGCTGTCCCGCCTCGGCGGCGCGCGGGCGCACCACCGGCGCGGGGCCGGAGGCGGGTTGCCGCCGGCGCGCGCCCGTGGTGCGCCCCGGAGCCTCCTGACCGTCCGCCGTCCGTCCGCCGGACACACGACAGCGCCCGGCGGTCCGTCACGGACCGCCGGGCGCTGTCGTGATCACACGGGCAGTACGGGCGTCAGTCCTTGATCTCGCAGATCACGGCGCCCGACGTGAGGGACGCGCCGACCTCGGCGGACAGGCCCTTCACGGTGCCGGACCTGTGCGCGTTGAGGGGCTGCTCCATCTTCATGGCCTCCAGGACGACGACCAGGTCGCCCTCCTTGACCTCCTGGCCCTCCTCGACGGCGACCTTCACGATGGTGCCCTGCATCGGGGAGGCGAGGGTGTCGCCGGAGGCGGCGGGGCCGGACTTCTTGGCCGCGCGGCGCTTCGGCTTGGCCCCGGCGGCCAGACCCGTGCGCGCCAGACTCATGCCGAGCGAGGCCGGCAGGGAGACCTCGAGACGCTTGCCGCCGACCTCGACGACGACCGTCTCACGACCGCCGTCGTCCTCGGCCTCCGCGTCGGCGGGGGCGGCGAAGGGCTTGATGTCGTTGACGAACTGGGTCTCGATCCAGCGGGTGTGGACCGTGAACGGGTCGGCCGAACCGGTGAGTTCGGGGGCGAACGCCGGGTCCTTCACGACCGCGCGGTGGAACGGGATCGCGGTGGCCATGCCCTCGACCTGGAACTCCTCCAGGGCGCGCGCGGCACGCTGGAGGGCCTCGGCGCGGGTGCGGCCGGTGACGACCAGCTTGGCCAGCAGGGAGTCCCACGCCGGGCCGATCACACTGCCGGACTCGACGCCCGCGTCCAGGCGGACACCGGGGCCGGACGGCGGATCGAATCTCGTGACCGTGCCGGGGGCGGGGAGGAAGTTGCGGCCGGGGTCCTCGCCGTTGATGCGGAACTCGAAGGAGTGACCGCGCAGCGGCGGGTCGTCGTAGCCGAGCACCTCGCCGTCGGCGATGCGGAACATCTCGCGGACCAGGTCGATGCCGGAGACCTCCTCGGTCACCGGGTGCTCGACCTGGAGGCGGGTGTTGACCTCGAGGAAGGAGATCGTGCCGTCCACGCCGACCAGGAACTCCACGGTGCCGGCGCCCACGTAGCCGGCCTCCTTGAGGATGGCCTTGGACGACGCGTACAGCTCGGCGACCTGCCCGTCCGTCAGGAACGGTGCGGGGGCCTCCTCCACCAGCTTCTGGTGACGGCGCTGCAGGGAGCAGTCACGGGTGGAGACGACGACCACGTTGCCGTGCTGGTCGGCCAGGCACTGGGTCTCGACGTGGCGGGGCTTGTCGAGGTAACGCTCGACGAAGCACTCGCCGCGGCCGAACGCGGCCACCGCCTCACGGACCGCGGAGTCGTACAGCTCGGGGACCTCTTCGAGGGTCCGCGCGACCTTCAGGCCACGGCCGCCGCCGCCGAAGGCGGCCTTGATGGCGATGGGCAGGCCGTGCTGTTCGGCGAACGCCACGACCTCCTCCGCACCGGACACCGGGTCGGGCGTGCCCGCGACCAGTGGCGCGCCGGCACGCTGGGCGATGTGCCGGGCGGCGACCTTGTCACCGAGGTCGCGGATGGCCTGCGGCGGCGGGCCGATCCAGATCAGGCCGGCGTCGAGGACGGCCTGCGCGAAGTCGGCGTTCTCGGAGAGGAAGCCGTAGCCGGGATGGATGGCGTCCGCGCCGGATTCACTGGCGGCCTTCAGTACCTTGTCGATGTCCAGGTAGCTGGTGGCCGGAGTGTCACCGCCCAGGGCGAACGCCTCATCCGCGGCGCGGACATGCAGAGCGTCCCGGTCCGGGTCGGCGTATACGGCCACGCTCGCGATCCCGGCGTCCCGGCAGGCCCGGGCAACGCGGACAGCGATTTCGCCACGATTGGCGATGAGCACCTTGCGCACGATTGAGGCTCCCTCCTTGAAACAAGCCGAGTTTAGGGACTGCCGACACGTCACTTCGACCCGTCCCCAGTGGTGAGCTTCCCCACACGGAGCGTGATACGGGGCTCGCTCGACCTGCGAGATCCCATGCAGCACCTCGGTACGCAGGACTTCTCCGGGAAACCCTAGCCCTCCTATGTGGCCAAGGTCTCTGTGAGAGCGTGCTGCGGCCCACTCCGTTTCTTTGTTGAGTCCCTACGAATGGCCCAACGATTCTTTGCCCTCCACAGAACCCTTGTCCCAGCGTTTACCCGTTAGTAGCGTTCAGGGCGGTTCGGACGTACTCCTGGTAACGGCAGTCTTCTCCGGCACGCTGGAGCGGTGGTTGAAAGAGGGTGGGGCTCGTGGTGCGCAGGCCGGTGGCGTGGATCGTGGCGGTCGTGCTCTTCGCCGAGGCGGTCGGCATCGCGGCGCTGAACTGGTTCCTCGGAGTGGTCGTGGACCGGCAGGACATGTCGCTGGCGGGTCTCGACCCGGACATGATGTCGCTGTCGTCGAAGATCGGCGGCGTCGTCTTCGGTCTCTACTTCGCGCTGTGCGGCCTGGTCGCCCTGCTGGTCGCGCTCCGGGACCGCCCGCCGGCCGGGTTCGGCCGGGTGCTGCTGATCAGCGTGGCCGTGGTGCACGCCCTGCTCGGCGCGCTCACCTGGGGCCTGGTGGGCTGGCACGCCTTCCTGTTCATGGTGGTGGTGCTGGGGCTGGTCGTGCTGCTGCTGATGACGTACGACCGCCCGGCCCGGCCCGAGAAGTCCGCCGGGGCCGCGCCCGGTGACGGCCCCGGCGGTTCCCCGGTCACTTCTCCGGCGGCGCCCACAACTCCGTGATACCGGTGCCCAGTCGGGCGAGCAGTCGCCGGACCAGGGGCAGGCTGATGCCGATCACATTGCCGTGGTCGCCCTCGATGCCGTCGATGAACGGCGCCGACCGGCCGTCCAGGGTGAACGCGCCCGCCACGTGGAGCGGCTCGCCCGACGCCACGTACGCGGCGACCTCCTCGTCGGTGGGCTCGCCGAAGCGGACCACGGTGGACGCGGTGGCGGAGACGTACCGCCCGCTGAGGGTGTCGTAGACGCAGTGGCCGGTCTGGAGGGTGCCGGCCCGGCCGCGCATCGCCTTCCAGCGCGCGGTGGCCTCCTCGCGGTCGGCGGGCTTGCCCAGGGCCCGGCCGTCCAGTTCCAGTACGGAGTCGCAGCCGATCACCAGCGCGCCCTTGGCCTCGGGCCTGGCGGCCACCACGGAGGCCTTGGCCTCGGCGAGGGCCAGGGCGAGTTCGGCGGGGGTGGGGGCGGAGACGGCGTCCTCGTCGACGCCGCTCACGATCACCTCGGGGGCGAGTCCGGCCTGGCGGAGCAGTCCGAGCCGGGCGGGGGACTGGGAGGCGAGCACGAGTCGACGGCGCGGCTGATCAGTCATGCGGCCAGGGTATCGGCGCCGCCCGGCGGGCTCATCGCACCCCGATGACCAGCATCGCGAGGACCATGGCGAGCGCCACGAGAACGCCCAGCCGGCGCAGCATCTCCTGCGTGTCGCGCAGTTCCTGGGGCGGCTCGTTCTCGGGGTCGGACCACAGCATGCCGCCCATCGTCGGTCGCGGGGCCGGAGCGACGCCTGAGTACGGGTACTCAGGTCGGGGCGCGGGGTCGCACTGGCGTGCGCGTTCCCCGCGCCCCGGAGCAGGCTGCCCTCAGCCCGGCCAGAACGTGCGGCCCCATGACACCGGCCCCGGCTGGGGCAGGTGGTGGGCCGCGATACGGGCCGGGTCGGACCAGGAGTCGCGGGCGGCGGGCGCGCCGGGCGGTATCGCTGCCGCCGCCGCGGCGCGCGCCCGGACCACCGCCAGGGCGGCGGCCAGCTCCTCCGGCGTCGGGTTGCCCCGTACGACTTTGATCGTCACAGCCACTCCTGAGGGCTAGAGAGGGATGTTGCCGTGCTTCTTCGGAGGGAGTGATTCCCGCTTGGTACGCAGCTGACGCAGGCCGCGTACGACGTGGCGGCGGGTGTCGGACGGCATGATCACCGCGTCGACGTAACCCCGCTCGGCCGCGACGTAGGGGTTGAGGAGGGCGTCCTCGTACTCCCGCATCAGCCGGGCGCGGGCCGCCTCCGCGTCGTCGGCCTCGGCGATGGTGCGGCGGTGCAGGATGTTGACCGCGCCCTGCGCGCCCATCACCGCGATCTGCGCGGTGGGCCAGGCCAGGTTGAGGTCGGCACCGAGGTGCTTGGAGCCCATCACGTCGTAGGCGCCGCCGAACGCCTTGCGGGTGATCACCGTGATCAGGGGGACGGTGGCCTCGGCGTAGGCGTAGATCAGCTTGGCGCCGCGCCGGATGATGCCGTAGTGCTCCTGGTCGACGCCGGGCAGGAAGCCGGGCACGTCCACGAACGTCAGCACCGGGATGTTGAACGCGTCGCAGGTGCGCACGAAGCGGGCCGCCTTCTCGGAGGCCTGGATGTCCAGGCAGCCGGCGAACTGCATCGGCTGGTTGGCGACCACGCCGACCGGGGTGCCCTCCACGCGGCCGAAACCGGTGAGGATGTTCGGCGCGAACAGCGGCTGCGTCTCGAAGAACTCCGCGTCGTCCAGGACGTGCTCGATCACCGTGTGCATGTCGTAGGGCTGGTTCGCCGAGTCCGGCACGATCGTGTCGAGTTCGCGGTCCTCGTCCGAGACCGTGAGGTCGGCCTCCTCGGGGAACGCGGGAGCCTCGGAGAGGTTGTTGGACGGCAGGTACGACAGCAGCTGCTTGACGTACTCGATCGCGTCCTTCTCGTCGCCGGCCATGTGATGGGCCACGCCCGAGGTCGAGTTGTGGGTGCGGGCGCCGCCCAGCTCCTCGAAGCCGACGTCCTCACCGGTGACCGTCTTGATGACGTCGGGGCCGGTGATGAACATGTGCGACGTCTGGTCGACCATCACCGTGAAGTCGGTGATCGCGGGCGAGTACACCGCGCCGCCCGCGCACGGGCCGACGATCAGGCTGATCTGCGGGATCACGCCGGAGGCACGGGTGTTGCGGCGGAAGATCTCGCCGTACGCGCCCAGCGAGGCCACGCCCTCCTGGATGCGGGCGCCTCCGGAGTCGTTGATGCCGATGACCGGGCAGCCGGTCTTCAGCGCGAAATCCATGACCTTGACGATCTTCTGCCCGTAGACCTCGCCCAGCGCGCCGCCGAAGACGGTGAAGTCCTGCGAGAACACGGCGACCGGCCGGCCGTCCACGGTGCCGTACCCGGTCACGACGCCGTCGCCGTAGGGGCGGTTCTTGTCCAGGCCGAAGTTGGTGGACCGGTGCCGGGCGAACTCGTCCAGTTCGACGAAGGAACCCTCGTCCATGAGGAGTTCGACGCGTTCACGCGCCGTCAGCTTGCCCTTGGCGTGCTGCTTCTCGACGGCACGTTCCGAACCGGCGTGCGTGGCCTCCTGGATACGGCGCTGGAGATCCGCGAGCTTGCCCGCGGTCGTGTGGATGTCAGGCTGCTGCGGCTCTTCCGGCTCGGACATCGGGATGCGGCTCCCTGCCTGCTCATAAGGGGGGACGGTTACTGATCCGTAGCGTAGTGGGGTGCCTACCGATCGGCAGTGCGGCGTTTACCACACCTAGGGTGGCTTGCATGACGTCGCACGATGCCCAAGGCACCTCGGGTGCCTCAGACGCTAACAACAACCGGTGGTCGGACCTGGACCGCCCGCCCCTCAACGCCGCGGCCCTGCGAAGGGCGCTGGTGCGCGAGGGCGGGCTGTGGTCGCGGGTGGACGTGGTGCAGCGGACCGGCTCCACCAACTCGGATCTGGTGGAGCGGGCGGCCAAGGGCGACGCCCGGGAGGGCACCGTCCTGGTCGCCGAGGAACAGACCGCCGCTCGAGGCCGCCTCGACCGGCAGTGGACCGCGCCGCCCCGCTCCGGCCTCTTCTTCTCCGTCCTGCTGAACCCCGCCGAGGTGCCCGCGGCCCGCTGGGGATGGCTGCCGCTGCTCACCGGCGTCGCCGTGGCGACCGGCCTGTCCCGGACCGCGGGCGTCGACACGGCACTCAAGTGGCCCAACGACCTCCTCGTGACCGTCGGCGACGACGAACGCAAGGCGGGCGGCATCCTCGCCGAGCGGGCCGGTGACAACGGCGTGGTCATCGGCATCGGCCTCAACGTCACCCTCCGCGCCGACGAACTGCCCGTGCCGCAGGCCGGTTCGCTGGCCCTCGCCGGCGCCACCGGCACCGACCGGGACCCGCTGCTCAGGGGCGTCCTCAGGTCCCTGGAGCAGTGGTACGTGAAGTGGCGCCGCTGCGGCGGCGACCCGGCGTCCAGCGGGCTGCAGGAGACATACGCGGCCGGCTGCGCCACCCTCGGACGTATGGTCCGCGCGGAACTTCCCGGGGACCGCTCGATCAGCGGCGAGGCCGTCGCCGTGGACGGCGACGGGCGGCTGGTGCTGGCGACCGAGGACGGTGTGCAGGAACCCGTGGGCGCGGGCGACATCGTGCACCTGCGGCCGGCGTGACGGGAGCGCCGCGGAAGGCGCGGCACCGGATGTGGCGCAAGACGCGACGGAAGCCGGGACCGAGGGCACGGCGGAAGCCGGACAGAAGGTGTGGCGGGAGGCCTGACAGGAGGGCCGCCCACGCCTCTCACCGGCCATGTCGTCGAGGGAGTGAGGTGGCCCACACCTGCCGTACAGTTGAGGCCGGTCGATACCTGACCGTGGCAGATCGGAAGGGCAACAGGCGTGACCGTCGACGACTCGGGCTCCGACACCGGCGCGCACGGCCGGGTCGACCCCGACCCCGCCGACCTCGGTGAGGACAACCCTCTCGCGCTGCGCCTCGAACAGCTCATCCTGGGCGCAGAGCGCCGCTACACCCCCTTCCAGGCGGCGCGCAGCGCGGGCGTCACCATGGAACTGGCCACCCGTTTCTGGCGGGCCATGGGCTTCGCCGACGTCGGGCAGGCCAAGGCGCTCACGGAGGCGGACGTCCTGGCGCTGCGGCGCCTGGCCGGTCTCGTGGAGGCGGGCCTGCTGAGCGAGGCCATGGCCGTGCAGGTGGCCCGCTCCACCGGGCAGACCACGGGCAGGCTCGCCGAGTGGCAGATCGACTCCTTCCTGGAGGGCCTCACCGAGCCGCCCGAGCCGGGCATGACGCGCACCGAGGTCACGTACCCGATCGTCGAGCTGCTGCTGCCCGAGCTGGAGGAGTTCCTCGTCTACGTGTGGCGGCGGCAGCTCGCCGCGTCGGCGGGCCGCGTCGTGCAGGCCGCCGACGACGAGGAGATGGTCGACCGGCGTCTCGCCGTCGCCTTCGCCGACCTCGTCGGCTTCACCCGGCTGACCCGCCGCATGGAGGAGGAGGAGCTCGGCGAACTGGTCGAGGCCTTCGAGACGACCGCGGCCGACCTGGTGGCCGCCCGTGGCGGCCGGCTCATCAAGACCCTCGGCGACGAGGTCCTGTACGTGGCCGACGACGCCGGTACGGCCACCGAGATCGCGCTGCGCCTCATCGAGACCATGGCGCAGGACGCGACCATGCCGGAGCTGCGCGTGGGCATGGCGTTCGGCACGGTCACCACCCGGATGGGCGATGTCTTCGGTACGACCGTGAATCTCGCCTCCCGTCTCACCTCCATAGCGCCCCGGGACACCGTGCTCGTGGACAGCGCCTTCGCCGAGGAACTCATCCGCACCGGCGACGCGCCCGCCTCGGAAGCGGCGGCGGCCGAGGCGGCGGCCACCGCGGAGAAGGAGGGCGAGGAGCCCCCGAGCTACCGCTGCGCCCTCCAGCCGATGTGGCAGCGCCCGGTGCGTGGCCTGGGCGTGGTCGAACCCTGGCTGCTGTCGAGGCGGAACGGGGCGGCCGGTTCGAACGGGGCCCCGGGAGCGCCGGCGGCGGGATGAGACGGCCGGTCGTCCTCACGGCTGTTCCCGTGCCCCGGCGCGCCGTCTCCTACGGCCGGTCGCCCTCGGGAAGGATCAGGCAGACGCCGATGAGCGGTACGCAGAGTCCTGCACGGTCCGCTTCCGGAGGTGACGGCGCCGGGCTCTGACGCGGGGGCTCGCTGGTCTCCGTGCGCCGAGGAGGCACCGGGGCGGTGGTTTGCTCCCGGCTCTGGCGAGGGGACGGGACCGTGGCCGTCGGGTGCGTGCCCCTTCCGGTCCCGTGCGCGGGGGTGCTGGCGTCCGCCGTGGCGGTGCCGCGGTCCCGCCGCGGTCCGCCGTCCGTGCCGTCGCCGCCCGTGCCGTCGCCGTCCGGACCGCCGTGTCCGGTCGGGCCGCCGGGCGGGCGGGAGCCCGCTCCGCCGGGTGCGACGCTGCCCGGACGCGTCGTCGCCCGGCCCGCGGCGGTCACGGAGTCCTGTCCGGGTGCCGCTGCCGCCACGCCCATGCCGCCGACCCCCGACTCGGACGTCAGCCGTACGAGGGCGAGGGCGCCGGCCGCCAGCGCGAGGCAGGCGGCGGCGAAAAGCGGTCTGCGGGAGCGCGGGCGGCGGTGACGGCCACGCGGCGGCGGCGTCGCCGCCCCCGCCGCCGATGCGGGCGGCCCCGCCTCGCTCGCGGCCGTGTTCCCGGTCGTGGTGTCTGCCGCCCCCGGCGTGTCCGTGGTCATCGTGCTCCCTCCCCATGTCCGGGCGCCCCCCAATGCGCCGCGCTGATCGCACGCTATGAGACGGGTGGGTTACAGGGCGTGATGTTGACCGGACGTCACTCGAACGGGTGGGCCCCGGCAGGGCGCGGACGCCGGACGTGCCCGGGGTTTCGCGCGGCGGGTCCGGCTGCGATGATCGAGCCGACGTTGTTAACCCGCGTTAACCGGGAGGGTGTCATGAGTCGGGACGGTGCCGTGAGCGAGGAGCGTTACGGGGAGTTCGTGCTGGTGCGACGGCACGAGCACGTCGCGGAGCTGGCACTCGACCGGCCCAAGGCCATGAACGCCGTCTCGACCGGCATGGCCCAGTCCCTCGCCGCCGCCTGCTCGGCGCTCGGCGCTGACCGGGACGTACGCGTCGTCGTCCTGACCTCGACGCACGAGCGGGCGTTCTGCGTGGGGGCCGACCTGAAGGAGCGCAACTCGTTCACCGACGCCGACCTGGTGCGGCAGCGTCCGGTCGCGCGTGCCGCGTACACCGGCGTGCTGGAACTGCCGATGCCGACGATCGCGGCGGTGCACGGGTACGCGCTGGGCGGCGGCTTCGAGCTGGCCCTGTCCTGCGACCTGATCGTCGCCGACCGCACGGCCGTGGTGGGGCTGCCTGAGGTGTCCGTGGGTGTCATCCCGGGCGGCGGTGGCACGCAGCTGCTGCCGCGGCGGGTGGGCGCGGCCCGGGCCGCGGAGCTGATCTTCTCGGCGCGGCGGCTGGAGGCCGCGGAGGCGCGGGAGCTGGGACTGGTCGACGAGCTGGTGGACGAGGGCGGGGACCGGACGGAGGCGCTGGCGCTGGCGTCCCGGATCGCGGCGAACTCCCCGGTGGGGCTGCGGGCCGCCAAGCGGGCCCTGCGGCTCGGGCACGGTCTCGACCTGCGGGCCGGCCTGGAGGTCGAGGACGCGGCCTGGCGCTCGGTGGCGTTCTCGGGGGACCGGGCGGAGGGCGTGGCGGCGTTCAACGAGAAGCGTCCGCCGCAGTGGCCGGGTGAGTGACCGGCGGCACCACGGTCAAGCGGTCTCGTGACCCGTACGAACGGCGCGACGGGCGAATGCCGACATCCCGGTTCGCCCTGATTGTCCCTAGCCTGGAGTGATGGGTGAGGACAGACGGCTCGCGGCCGTCGTGGCGCTGGCGCAGAGCATGGCCGCCGCGCACGACGAGCGGGAGGCGTGGCGGGCGGCGGCCGTCGGCGCGTGCGACGCGCTCGGCGGGAACTTCGCGGCGCTGTCGGTGTGGGAGCGGGAGCGGGGCCGGCTGCGCGTCCTGCTGAACGTCGGGCACCGGGCGGCCGGCGAGGAGGAGTTCCCGCAGGACGAGGCGTACCCCGTGCACCGGTTTCCGGAGATCACCGAGTTCCTGCACGAGCGGTGGGTGCGGGGCGGGAAGCCGGACGCCTGGGTCGAGACGGTCGAAGGGCCGGCGCCCGAAACCGGCCGTAGGCCCGGTTACGTCCATCAGCGCGTCGCCGCGCTGCGCCGCCGGGGCCGGGGCTGCTGCGTCGTCGCGCCGATCGTGCTGCACGGCCGTGCCTGGGGCGAGCTGTATGTGGCGCGTCCGGCGGGCGAGCCGGTGTTCGCGCGGTCCGACGCGGACTTCGCGACGGTGCTGGCGTCCGTCGTCGCCGCCGGGCTCGCGCAGACCGAGCGGATCGAGGAGGCGAGGCGGCTGGCGTTCACCGACGCGCTCACCGGGCTCGCCAACCGCCGTGCCGTCGACGTACGCCTGGAGGAGGCGATCGAGCGGCACCGTGCGGACGGCGTGATCGTGAGCCTCGTCGTCTGCGACCTGAACGGGCTCAAGCGGGTCAACGACTCGCAGGGGCACGCGGTCGGCGACCGCCTGCTGGAGCGGTTCGGGTCGGTGCTGTCGCTGTGCGGGGCGATACTGCCGGGCGCGCTCGCGGCCCGGCTCGGCGGCGACGAGTTCTGTCTGCTCGTGGTCGGGCCGTCCGCGGACCAGGTCGTGGAGGCGGCCGGCGAACTCTGTCGCCGGGCCGCCGGACTGGAGCTCGGCGAGGGCGTCGCCTGCGGGGTCGCCTCCACCGGGGACGCGATCGGGGAGGTGCGCTCGGCCCGCCGGCTGTTCCGGCTCGCGGACGCGGCCCAGTACCGGGCCAAGGCCGTGCGGGCCGCCGCGCCGGTGGTCGCCGGGCGGGAGGGCCCGCCGGACCCGGTGGTACGGCTCGCCGACACGCCGCCCGGGGAGGGGAACGGCGAACGGCGCCGGTTCCGGGGCCGCCACGCGCCCCCGGAATGAGCGGGGCGACGAGCGGATGTACCGGGGCAGGGCGTAAGGGGTGAAGCCCCCCGCCAGTAGTGACAGTTTCGAATTCACTGCGTACGCTCCTGAATATGGATATGCACACTGTGGTGGTGGGGACGTCCGGCGTGACCGCGTCCGACGTGCTCGCCGTGGCGCGCGGCGGTGCCCGCATCGAGCTGTCGTCCCAGGCCGTGACCGCACTCGCCGCGGCCCGCGAGATCGTGGACGCCCTGGCGGCCAAGCCCGAGCCCGTCTACGGCGTGAGCACCGGCTTCGGCGCCCTCGCGACCCGGCACATCAGCCCGGAACTCCGCGCCCAGCTGCAGCGCAACATCGTCCGCTCGCACGCCGCGGGCATGGGCCCGCGCGTCGAGCGGGACGTCGTACGGGCCCTGATGTTCCTGCGCCTCAAAACGGTCTGCTCCGGGCACACCGGGGTGCGCCCCGAGGTCGCGCAGACCATGGCCGACGTCCTCAACGCCGGGATCACCCCGGTCGTGCACGAGTACGGCTCGCTCGGCTGCTCCGGCGACCTCGCGCCGCTGTCCCACTGCGCGCTCACACTGATGGGCGAGGGCGACGCGGAGGGCCCCGACGGGGTGGTGCGCCCCGCGGGCGAGCTGCTCGCCGAACACGGCATCCGCCCGGTGGAACTGCGCGAGAAGGAGGGCCTGGCCCTCCTCAACGGCACCGACGGCATGCTCGGCATGCTGATCATGGCCCTCGCCGACCTGGAGACGCTGTACCGGTCCGCCGACGTCACGGCCGCGCTGACGCTGGAGGCCCTGCTCGGCACCGACCGGGTCCTCGCGCCCGAACTGCACGCCATCCGCCCGCACCCCGGGCAGGCCGCCAGCGCCGCCAACATGGCCGCCGTCCTGGCGGGTTCGGGCCTGACCGGTCACCACCAGGACGACGCGCCGCGCGTCCAGGACGCCTACTCCGTGCGCTGCGCCCCGCAGGTCGCGGGCGCCGGCCGCGACACCATGGCCCACGCCCGCCTGGTCGCCGAACGCGAACTGGCGGCGGCGGTCGACAACCCGGTGGTGCTGCCCGACGGCCGGGTGGAGTCCAACGGCAACTTCCACGGCGCCCCGGTGGCCTACGTCCTCGACTTCCTCGCCATCGCCGCCGCCGACCTCGGCTCCATCGCCGAACGCCGCACCGACCGCTTGCTGGACAAGAACCGCAGCCACGGCCTCCCGCCGTTCCTCGCCGACGACGCGGGCGTCGACTCCGGTCTGATGATCGCCCAGTACACGCAGGCCGCCCTGGTCGGCGAACTGAAGCGGCTCGCCGTCCCGGCCTCCGCCGACTCCATCCCGTCCTCCGCGATGCAGGAGGACCACGTGTCCATGGGCTGGTCGGCGGCCCGCAAACTCCGCACCGCGGTGGACAACCTCACCCGCGTCCTCGCCGTCGAGCTGTACGCCGCGACGCGCGCGATCCAACTCCGCGAGGGCCTCACCCCGGCCCCGGCCACGCGGGCCGTCATCGAGGCGGCGCGCGAGGCGGGCGTACGGGGCCCGGGCCCGGACCGCTTCCTGTCCCCGGACCTGGCGGCGGCGGAAACCTTCGTGCGGGAGGGGCGGCTGGTGGCGGCGGCGGAAACGGTGACGGGGCCGCTGCGCTGAGGGGTCGCGCGGCCCGGACTCACGCCGTGCGGCGCACGTGCGTCCCCGCAGCGCCGCCGGTCACCGCGCCGCGCGGGACCCGCTGGACAGGCGTCCCTCCGAAGCCTTCTGCAGGACTGCCGGGCGGGTCAGAAACCCAGGCGCTCGCGGCGTACGGAATAGACCACGAAGCCCGCGCCGACGGTGAGGAACAGCGTGCCGCCGATGACGTACGGCGTGCTGTCGAAACTGCCGGTGTCGGCCAGCCGGACCTGCTCCGCGACCCCGTCCGCGGACTCCGCTGAAGCGACCCGCGCCTCCGTGGTGACCTGCGGCGCGACCTGCGGCGCGGCGCTCGCCGCGGACTCCGCTGTGCCCGGGGTGTCCACGGACGCGTTCGCGGACGGTACGAACCACAGGGCGCCCAGCAGGGTGCCCGCGGCGGTGGCGGTCAGCAACGTTCGGCGAGCGGATGACACGGAATATCGATCCCCTTGTGGCGCTGGCGAATTGGCCGTGCGGGCGATATTAACCCCCGCGGTGAGCGGGTGTTGAGGGGCGTGGGGCCTTGCGGCAACTGAGCCAGTGGGGCTGGTGGCCGCTGGGGTGCTGTCCGCGGTGGCGACGGTCGTTCCGGTGGTGTGTGAAGTCCCGAGGCGTGGGTCACCGACACGTCACGGGATCCTGGCCGTACGCTGCGGCCATGAGCACTGAAGAGACGTCGCGCTTTGTGCGCGTGCGGGTGGAACTCGTCCTCGAGGTGGAGGACGAGGCCGCCGTGACCGGGGCCGCGCTCGGGCGGGTGGCGGACGATCCGGAGATCCCCGAAGGGGAGAGGGCGCATGCCGAGCGGGCTGTGACGGAAGACACCGCGGAGGCCCTGGCCCAGCTCATCGACCCGTTCGACCTGGTCAGCGAAGTGCCGGGGGTGGAGCTCCAGCAGGCTTCGTGGAGCAGCGAGCGGATCGACTACGACCCTGATTCGCCCGACTGGGACCTGGACGAGGATGATGGCGCGCAGGACGACGAGGCCGAGGCCGTCGGCTGACGCCGCTTGGGGAAATCGTGACCCCGGGCGGCAACCGCCACCCGGGGTTTCGTCGTCTCAAGGGGCGCACAGACCGACCCCAGCACCCACTGGCCCTCAGGCAACGTGGTGTGCCCCACACATCAGAGCCATGTGGAACGGGATGAAACGGTCGTAGCGTTGAAAGCTCTTGGCGGGGACTCCCGGGGTTATCGGATTTCGGCAACGATGGAGAAGCGTGTGATGACGGACAGTAAGCGGCGCAAGGGCCTCACGGTCGCGTCCGCACTGCTCGGCGGAGTATTGGTGCTCTCGGCCTGTTCCGGCGGCGACGCCGGGGCCGGCGACGGGGGCAAGGGGGGTGACGCCTCCTCCCAGGCCAAGGTGGACGAGGCGGCGGCGGAAAAGACCTCCGAGGCCCAGATCAAGATCACACCCAAGGACGGCTCGAGCAACGCCTCCATCAACAACTCCGCGACCGTCGGCGTGAGCAAGGGCACGCTCACCGAGGTGACGATGACCACGGCGGAGGGCGCGACGGTCGCCGGCGAGATATCTGCCGACAAGAAGAGCTGGAAGCCCACCGTCCAGCTGGAGCGCGCCACCACGTACAAGCTCGCGGCGACCGCGGAGGACTCCGAGGGCCGCGCCGCCCACGAGAACGCTTCCTTCACGACGGTCTCCCCGGACAACAGCTTCATCGGCAACTTCACGCCGGACGACGGCAACACCGTCGGCGTGGGCATGCCCGTGTCGATCAACTTCGACAAGGCGATCACCAACAAGACGGCCGTCCAGCAGGGCATCACCGTCAGCGCCAGCGGCGGCCAGGAGGTCGCCTGCCACTGGTTCAACGCCAACCGCATGGACTGCCGCCCCGAGAACTACTGGCAGGAGAACCAGACCGTCACCCTGAAGCTCGCCCTGGACGGCGTCGAGGGAGCCGACGGCGTCTACGGCGTCCAGCAGAAGACGGTCACGTTCAACATCGGCCGCAACCAGGTCTCGTACGTCGACGCGAAGACCAAGCAGATGAAGGTCACGCAGGACGGCAAGACCGTCCGGACGATCCCGATCTCCGCCGGCTCGCCCGACAACAAGACGTACGAAGGCCAGATGGTGATCTCCGAGAAGTTCAAGGAGACCCGGATGAACGGCGCCACCGTCGGCTTCACCGACGACGACGGCAAGGGCGAGTACGACATCAAGGACGTACCGCACGCCATGCGCCTGACGGGCTCCGGCACCTTCATCCACGGCAACTACTGGGGCGGTCCGGGCGTCTTCGGCAGCGTCAACACCAGCCACGGCTGCATCGGTCTGCAGGACGCCAAGGGCGCGAAGGACCCGAACACGCCGGGCGCGTGGTTCTACGACAACACGATCCTCGGTGACGTGGTCGTCGTGCAGAACACCGGCGACAAGACCGTCTCCCCGGACAACGGCCTCAACGGCTGGAACATGAGCTGGGACCAGTGGAAGGCGGGCTCGGCGGTCTGACGCCGGCCCACCCCTTCCGCAGTCCGTCTGCCGCTGCCGTCCCGGTGCCTCCGGGGCGGCAGCGGCGTTTTCCCGACCGCCCTGACGCAGGGCCCGGCCGGACCGGACTCCGGTGCGTGGAGACGGGTCGTTCCCCGTCCCCGCGCACCGGGCGGCGGGGTCAGTTCACGGTCAGCGTGCGGTGGGGGGCACCCGCCGGGCCGGTGAGCAGGGCGCCGAAGTTGCCCTCGACCTCGGACTTCTCGGCGGAGTCCGGGTAGGGGTTCGTGCAGGAGACGCCCGCGCTGGAACCCGACATGAGGCTTGTGCACGGGCCGGGCTTGCGGTCCGGCAGGCCCAGGATGTGGCCGAGTTCGTGCGACGAGATCCGAACCGTGTTGTACCCCTCGTTGACGGCTTCCCGTCCGATGTAGACGGTTCCGTTGCCGAGCGAGGTGGTCAGTGCGCGGGGCCAGCCGTCGTCGGCCAGGATGCGGATGTTGGCGCGTTGTCCGGCGGCGACCGGGCGCAGTTCGACGTTGTCGACGCTCTCGTTCCAGATCGCGGCGCCCCGGTCGACGGCCGCCCTGAACTCCGCCGAGGCACTGGCGTCGTAGGTGACGACACGGGCCGCGACGGTGCGGTCGTCCGGGGCGTCCGTCCCTGCGTAGGCCTGGCCGCCGACCAGGGTGAGGGCCGCTGTCAGGGCTGCGGTGACGCCGTGGGCGAAGAAGCGCGAGTGCATGGTCGACCTCCGGTGGGGGGTGGGCGTGGTCATGTCACATGCTGCGGGACTTCACTGCCCAAGCCCGGAGAGCGCCAATCCAACAATCGGGAATCCACCGATCCACGAGGGTCACCGATCGACAGCGGGCATCGACTGGCCAGGGTCATCGACCGACGAGGGTCATCGATGGGCAAGGGGCCATCGATCGACGAGGGTCATCGAGGAGGTCATTGATGGAGGAGGTCATCGCATGACACGGGGCGTCACATGGGGGATTCGTCGATCGGCAGGGGGACGGGCCCCCGCGGCGCGACCGGCGCGTGCGGGAGCAGGGCAAAGCCCAGGGGGCTGAGGGGAAGAAGCAGGGCGGGCGTCGGGCCCGTCGGCCCCGCCTATACGCTCCCCTCCCGGTGCGAACCGCTCCCCGCCCGGGTCGCGTCCGCGCCCCAGCTCGCCAGCAGGCGCAGCGCCTCGGCCGACGCCGAGTCCGGCTCGGCGTGATACGTGACCAGCGACTGCTCGGTGCCGTCGTTCAGGCGGAACGACTCGAACTGCAGCGTCAGTTCACCGACGAGCGGATGGCGCAGGTGCTTGACGCCGTGGCTCTTCTCCTTCACGTCGTGCGTGGCCCACAGGCGGCGGAACTCCTCGCTCTTCACGGACAGTTCGCCCACCAGCGAGGACAGCCGCGGATCGTCCGGATGGCAGCCCGCGTCCATGCGCAGATGGCTGACCATGTCGGTCGCCTTCTGCTCCCACTCCACGTACAGGTCCCGGTACTCCGGATTCAGGAACACCAGCCGCGCCCAGTTCCGCTCCTGCGGGGGCAGCTTCGACCAGTCGCCGAAGACGGCCGCCGCCATGCGGTTCCAGGCGAGGATGTCCGAACGCCGGCCGGTGATGTACGCGGGTACGCCGTCGAACGAGTCCAGCAGCTGCCGCAGCGCCACCCGCACCTGCTGCGTCCGGGCCGCCGCCTTCTTCTTGTGCTGCTTCGGCTTCGCCAGACGCGTCAGGTGCGCGTGTTCGGCGTCGGTCAGCCGCAGCGCGCGGGCGATCGAGTCGAGGACCTCCGCCGACACGTTCCGCCCGTTGCCCTGCTCCAGGCGCGTGTAGTACGCCACGGACACCCCCGCGAGCTGCGCCAGCTCCTCGCGGCGCAGCCCCGGCACGCGGCGCTGCCGCCCGTAGTGCGGCAGCCCCACGTCCTCCGGCTGCAGCCGGGCCCGCCGGGTGCGCAGGAACTCGCTGAGCTCGGCGCGCCGGTCCAGGCCGGCACCGGGCTCCCGGGCGGGTTCGGGCTGTATGTCCATGCGTCCAGTATTCCCGGTCGTACGACGGGGAGCCTGACCCCGCCAGTGGTACGCACGCCGAACGTACGCAGGACCATGGCCTGGGCGAACGCCCGCCCTTCGGGCAGGCTGGACGCGTGCCCGGACGGAAGGCGGCCGGGCACCCGACCTCTAGGAGAACCCTCGGCATGACCACTGTCGCCGCGTACGCCGCACCCGCCGCGAAGGCTCCGCTGGAGCGCACCACCATCGAGCGCAGGCCGGTCGGTGAGTCCGATGTGCTGATCGACATTAAGTTCGCCGGCATCTGCCACTCCGACATCCACCAGGCCCGGGAGGGCTGGGGCGAGGCGATCTTCCCGATGGTCCCCGGCCACGAGATAGCGGGAGTCGTCTCCGAGGTCGGCCCCGGGGTCACCCGGTTCGCCGTCGGGGACCGTGTGGGCGTCGGCTGCATGGTCGACTCCTGCCGCGCGTGCGGCAACTGCGAGGCCGGCCTGGAGCAGTACTGCACCGGCGGTGGCATGGTCGGCACGTACAACGCCATCGGCAAGGACGGCCGGCCCACCCACGGGGGCTACTCGCAGAAGATCGTCGTCGACGAGAACTACGTCGTCCGCATCCCGGAGGGCCTGTCCCTCGACGAGGCCGCACCGCTGCTGTGCGCCGGCATCACCCTGTACTCCCCGCTCCGGCACTGGAACGCCGGCCCCGGCAAGAAGGTCGCGATCGTGGGCCTCGGCGGTCTCGGCCACATGGGCGTCAAGATCGCGCACGCACTGGGCGCCGAGGTCACCGTCCTCTCCCAGTCGCTGCGCAAGAGGGACGACGGACTGAAGCTGGGAGCCGACCACTACTACGCCACCGGCGACCCGGCCACCTTCGGGAAGCTCGCGGGCACCTTCGACCTGATCGTCTCCACGGTGTCGGCCCCGCTCGACTTCGGCGCGTACCTGTCGCTGCTGAAGACGGACGGCGCGCTGGTGAACGTCGGCGCCCCCGAGGAGCCCATCTCCCTCAACCTGTTCTCGGTGATCGGCGGACGCAAGACCCTCGCCGGCTCCAGCATCGGCGGGATACGCGAGACGCAGGAGATGCTCGACTTCTGCGCGGAGCACGGCATCGGCGCGGAGATCGAGCTGATCCGGGCGGACGGCATCAACGACGCGTACGAGCGTGTCCTGGCGAGCGACGTCCGCTACCGGTTCGTGATCGACACGGCGACGATCTGACGTGGTCGGCGCGTGAAGCGGGCCGGCGGCGGGGGCCCCGGGCGTCCTCCTCGGACGCATCACCGGGGCCTCGCGCCGGTCCTCCTCGGAGGCGTCACCGTGGCCCCGCGCCGCAGCGTAGGCGGTGGGCCCGACGCGCGGGCCCACCTGACTCGCGCAGCTTCACCCGGCCTACTGGGCGGGCGCCCCGGGCTCCGCTTCCGGCCCCGCCCCGGCTCCCGCTCCCGGGGCGGGCTCGCCGAGCTGCTCGCGTACGTAGTTCCAGACCACCGCCAGCAGCGCGGCGACCGGTACGGCGAGCAGACTGCCCACGATGCCGGCGAGATTGCCGCCCAGCGTCACGGCCAGCAGGATCACGGCCGCGTGGAGGCCGAGCCCCCGGCTCTGGATCATGGGCTGGAAGACGTTGCCCTCCAGTTGCTGCACCACGACGATGATGGCCAGCACGATCAGCGCGTCCGTCAGGCCGTTGGAGACCAGCGCGATGAGGACGGCGACCAGTCCGGCGAACAGCGCACCGATGATCGGCACGAACGCGGAGACGAAGGTCAGCACGGAGAGCGGCAGCACCAGCGGCACGCCGAGCACCCACAGACCGAGACCGATCAGTACGGCGTCGAGCAGGCCGACGGCCGCCTGGGAACGCACGAACGCGCCCAGCGTGTCCCAGCCGCGCGAGGCCACCGTGGGGATGTCGGTGGCGAGCCGGCCGGGCAGCTGACGGGCGAGCCAGGGCAGGAACCGCGGCCCGTCCTTGAGGAAGAAGAACATCAGGAAGAGCGCCAGGACGGCGGTGACGATGCCGTTGACGATGGTGCCGACGCCCGTGACGACGGCGCCGACCATGTTGCCGAGGCCGTCCTGGGCGCGGGCGACCGCGCTGTCGAAAGCCTTGTTGATCTCGGCGTCACCGATGTTCAACGGCGGCCCGGCCGCCCACTCGCGCAGCCGCTGGATGCCCTCGACCACGCCGTCGGTCAACTCGCCGGACTGCGACGCCACCGGCACCGCGATCAGCGCCACCACGCCCGCGGCGACCGCCAGGAACCCCACGGTCACCACGGCGGCGGCGAGCGCCGCCGGCCACCCGCGCCGCCTCAGGAACCGGGCGAAGGGCCAGGTCAGGGTGGTCAGCAGCAGCCCGACCACGAGCGGCCAGACCACGGACCACATCCGGCCCACGACCCACAGAACCACCGCGAGCATCACCAGAACCAGCAGCAATTCCCCGGACACGCGCGCCGAAGTACGCAGCGCGGCGCGGGTCTTCCCGGCACTCAATGTGGCAGTCACGCATGCACCCTAGTGCCACCCCCGTCACACAGCCGTGCCCCAAGTCACACAGCGCCGCCCGGCCACCGCGGCCTCACCGACCCGTACGCCGACAGCACGCCGGCCCGTATGCCGACAACACGCCGACAGCACGCCGGCCCGTAGGCCAAGAGCACGCCGACGCGTACGCCGACAGCACGGCGACCCGCACGGGGCGGCGCAACCCGGCGGCGCGGGCCGCTATTTGCCTTCGCGACGCAGGCCAGTCCCTCGCCCTCGCCGGGCAGAACACCACCCCTTCACCGCGAACGCGTCACTCGACTTGCACCGCGTCACGGCGAGCTCACAGATGCCGCAACACCGAGTCGTCTGCGAGCGGGCTCCAGGCCGTCGTCCACGAGCCCCGGACCGGTCCACTCGACGACGAGGGTGCAGGGCCGGTCGTCCAGCCTTCGTAGGGCGAGGGAGACCGGTCGGCGCTGCGGGCGGACCGGCGCCGGCAGGCTCTTCATGGGGGTCCCCGAGGAGTTGCCCAGGGTGAAGGCCACCGGCGCCTCTCCGGTCATGGCCAGGGTCACCTCGACGGAACCTCCGGCGCAGCCGTCGGCCTCGATTCTGCCGTCCCAGCCCTGAAGGGAACGGTTGTGGAGGGTGGCCGGCAGCCAGACGGTGCGGAGGGAGGAACCCTGGGGCAGTTTCCACGACCAGATCGTCACGCCCGTGCACGTGTTGCTGATCTGGCTCGCACAACCGGCGGTGTCGACCCGGACGCCGGGTTTGTTCCCGGAGTGGTATTCCAGCGATATGTGGGTCGAGGAGGCGTACACCATGGAGACGAAGGCAAGCCCGAACAGTACGGAACCGACCTGCGTCAGGCTGGCGAAGACGGGCAGCAGCGGTCTGTACCGCCGCCACTTGGCGCTCCACTCGCCGTGAACCGACCGGGAAGGCTTCTCGGCGGCTGTCCCGCCCAACTGCCTCAGCACCCGCTCGTGCCGGAACTGGTGGACAGTACCGATCTGCCGCAGTACGCCGAGTTCGCGGGCGTCTTCGAGGAACGACGGCAGCCGCCAGGGAAGCCGGCCGGTCAGCCAGTACCACGACCGGGACACCTGGTACGACCCCCAGGCCGAGCCGAGCAGTGTGGCCACGCCCGAAGCGGTACCGACGATCGTGCCGTAGTACCAGGCGACCTGCCCGTCCGTCCTGAGCACCCCCGACAGCCACAACGCCGCGGCGCCTCCCGTGGCACCGGCGATCGCGAGAGCCGTCGCGCCGCCGATCAGCGCGTACCGGCGTATGAGGGCTTCCGGTCCGTGCACCGCGCTCTTCGGCACGTACACCTGCCTCAGGTCGGACCGGACCATGCCATGCGCGGCCCATCCTCCGAAAGCGGCCAGCAGTCCGGTCGTCACCCCCACCGTGGGACCGAACAGCACATACAAGAACCAGCCCCACACAGCGGCAAACGCCAGACCGACCAGAGGTCCGGTCAGCCGGGCATTGATCTGCCACCAGGCGAAGTCGACCGTCCCGTCCCGCCGCATCTGACGAGCCATCAGTGTCAGATACCTCCTGGCCGAGGTCTCCTGGTAGCGGCTGGGTGGATGCGTCGTGTAAACGGCAGGAAGGTACCGGTTCAGCAGCCTGTCCTCGATGTCCTCCCGGGACAGCTCCGTCGACATCAGGTCTGCGGGCTTGGTGAGGCTCGCCCGGTACGTCGTCTGTGCCAGGTACAGCATCAGGGGTGAGGCCATCGTCCGGGCCAACTCCGACTCCGGTTCCCCGCGCATGGCGTCGAAGACCACATCCCAGCGCTCGTCACCGGTCACCTTCGACCGTGCCAGGTAGGTGATGGCGGCCTCCGCCTCCACGAGGTCGAGTTCCGCGACCGCGGCTCTGGTGAGGTGGGCCCCGTCCCGGCACGCCGCCGCGTACTCGTCGCCGCGGGAGGTGACCAGCAGCCAGCAGCCGTTCGGGATCACCTTGTCGATCGCCTCCACCGCCTGGGCACGCAGCGGTTCCGGCAGCTCGTCCAGGCCGTCGAGCACCGGCATCACCCTGCGCTCGTCGAACAAGCCCGCCGCCGCGTCCGGCCCGAACCGCCATCGGCTGGTCAGTCTGGGGCTGGTCTGCCGGATCTGCCGGAGAATCCATTCCCGCATCGGGATCGCCGGACGCCAGGACGACAGCGACATCAGCACCGGGACCGGGTCGCCGGGCCGGGGGTTCTCGGCCATGTCATGGACGAGGTGTACGGCGACGACGCTCTTGCCGGTACCCGCTCTGCCCAGCACCACGAATTGATGCAGGGGCAGATTCCGGCAGATGTCCGGAACCTGGGTCACCGTGCCCTTCAGCTCCGCCGCCTCGACACCCAGCACGTCCCGCGACGGCTGGACCGGCCGGCTACTGCCCTGCCAAGCGATCTCGATCAAGGTCGGCTGCTGCAGCCCGAGACGGGCCACAGCGTGCCGCGCCCTGGACAGGACGTCCTTGCGCAACTGGTTCACCGCGCGGTCCAGGGCGGAGGCAGCCGGTTCCCCGTCCATGATCACGGTCACATTGCCGCCGGCCTCGATGTGGCTGACCGTCTGCTGCCGTTTACGCCACACGGCATTTCCCCCATGCTGAAGAATCGGCCTGCAATCGTACGAGACCGGCGGGGGATGGTGACGGGAATGACGTCGACGCGTGTGGCGGCAGCGGCCGGATCAGTGGTGGTCGCGGCGGCCGTGAACGTGGCCACCGGGATGCTGACCCAGAACTGGACAGCAGCGTGGGGGGCCTGCACGGGCGTGCTCGTACTGCTGGCTGTCGCCCTGGCGGTGTGGCAGACGAGGCTCGACGGTGCGTCGGTCCAGCGCAGTCAGCGGGTCCTCGACGTCGAGAGTGGCGGCTCGCTGACCATGAGGATGTCGGGGCCCGGCAAGCAGGTCTTGCGGGGTGCCAAGGTCGACGGAGACGTGACGCAGAGCCAGGAGGACTGACGAGAGGGAGCCGCCCACCGCGTTTAGGCGACCACCCGGTCACTCTCTCGACGCCGGGCCTCGCGTACAGGTGTCGCCGTCCTGAGTCGCGTTGCCGCAGGTCCCGCACCGGGCGGCCACCGTCCGGCGCCCGGCACGGCCTACTCGTCCGTCACCTCCGACGTGGCCGCCACGCCCGTCGGGCGGGACGCCCCCCGGTTCGTACCGAACGGGGTACTCAGCTCGACCCCCGTCCCGCCGAGCCCGCAGTACCCCGACGGGTTCCCGGCCAGGTACTGCTGGTGCTGGGCCCCTGCCGGATAGAAGGGGTGGAGTTCGGCGGGCAGGATCGTGGTGGTGATCCGGCCGTACCCGGCGGCGGTCAGGGCCTGCTGGTACATCTCCCGGCTCTGCTCGGCAGCCCGCTGCTGGGCGGGGGAGTGCGTGAAGAGGATCGACCGGACGTGGGTGCCGACGTCGTAACCCTGCCGGAAACCCTGGGTGGGGTCGTGCGACTCCCAGAACAGCCGCAGCAGGCGTTCGTAGGAGATCTTCGCGGGGTCGAACACCACCCGCACGGTCTCCGCGTGCCCCGTCAGCCCGGTGCGTATCTCGTCGTCCACCGGGTGGGGCGTGAAGCCGCCCTGGAAGCCGGAGAGGGTCGTCCAGATACCGCCGGGGAGCTGCCAGAACCTGCGCTCGGCGCCCCAGAAGCAGCCGAGGGCGAAGTCGGCGATGTCGTGGCCCTCGGGGTAGGGGCCGAGGAGTGGCGTTCCGAGAACGGTGTGCTTGTCGGGTACCTCGTATGCCGGGGCGGAGCGACCGGCTGGGGCTTCCTCTGCTGTGGGCAGGCGTAATTCCTGCATCCGTGTGCGCGGCACGAGCGTCTCCTCGTTCCCGGTGGCGGTGGCGGTGGCGGTGGCGGTGGCGGTGGCGGTGGCGGTGGCGGTGGCGATGGCGATGGCGATGGCGGTGGCCGTCGGCGGCCCGGCAGCCTGGCGGTGCTCGTACAGCAGTCTTCCCGAACGCCGCCCGTTGTGGCAGCCGCACATCGGGCCCGGTGTCGCCGCTCGGCGTGCGGTGATCGGGTCCGGGCCGGTGCGTGCCCGGCAGGCGGAGCCCCGGCAGGCGGAGTTCCGGTAGGCGGAGCGCCGTTTCGCGGGTGCGGTTCCGGGGGTGCGGTTCCGGCTGTTCCGGACTGTCTCGCCGGTCTCACGAAAATCGAGCCGACGACCGTGGGCTACAAGGACAGGCCCGGGCCCGGGTGAGGGCGGTGACCGCTCACTGGTCCGCCGATTCCGGCGCCGGTGCGATACCCGTCGGGCAGGACACCCCCCAGTTCGTCTCGAAGGGGTCGCCCAGCTCGACCCCCGTCCCGCCGATACCGCAGTACCCCGCCGGGTTCTTGTCCAGGTACTGCTGGTGATAAGCCTCCGCCGGATAGAAGGCGCGGCCCTCCGCCGGAAGGATCTCGGTGCTGATCGTGCCGTGACCGGACGCCGTGAGGACCTTCTGGTAGGCCTCGCGGGAGGCTTCGGCGGTCGCCGCCTGCGCCGCGCTGTGGGTGTAGATCGCCGAGCGGTACTGCGTGCCCACGTCGTTGCCCTGGCGGAAGCCCTGCGTCGGGTTGTGGGACTCCCAGAACGTCCGCAGCAGCCGCCCGTACGACGTCACACGGGGGTCGTACACCACACGGACGGCCTCCGTGTGGCCGGTGCGACCCGAGCAGACCTCCTCGTACGTGGGGTTCTCGGTGTAACCGCCCTGGTAGCCGACGAGGGTCGTCCACACTCCGGCCGGGAGCTGCCAGAACTTGCGCTCGGCGCCCCAGAAGCAGCCCATGCCGAAGTCGGCGACCTCCAGGCCCTCGGGGTAGGGCCCGAGGAGCGGGTTGCCGAGCACGGTGTGGCGGTCGGGCACCGCGAAAGCCGGCTCCGGGCGGCCGGTGAGCGCCTGTTCGCGGGTCGGCAACTGGGGCGTACGGCTGTTGAGGAACATGCGGTCTCCCACTCCGGTCGGGGCACCCCGGGGCGAGGGTTCGGGGCACCGATTCAGTGAACGTGTACGGGTGGCGCGGAATTCCGGCCGGACCAACCGCTCGTCCGGCGCCCCCCTCCGCCTCGGGCGCGTACCCGGGGTTCTTGCCCGGCGGGCGCCGCAGCGGTCCGGTCCGCCGGGGAGACAGGGTCCCCGTCCGCCCGGGCCGGAAGCGTCCACGTCGGCCGGTGCGGCAGCGGCGCCGTCCGCTCAGTGCGGCAGCGTCGCAGGGCTCCCGCCGTTGGCCTCGTAGCCCGCCACCGCCAGGGCCCGGTAGACCGCGAACTCCGCAGCCGGGTCCTGGGACAGCGTCCAGGGCAGGGCGCCGACATGGCCGTCGATGTGTATGAGCTGGTCCATGGCCTCGGCCCAGCGCTCGGCCCGTACCAGGAAGAACACCAGCAGATGACGGACGTGCGCCGACATGGGGTCGTCGGGGCGGGCCGAGTGCGCCGCGTGCAGGGCGCCGTGGATCGCCTTCGTGACGACCTCGCTCTGGTAGAACCCGCTGACCAGGTTCACCTCCGGCAGGTGCTCGAAGACCGCGAACAGCGGCATCGCCGACAGGAGGGAGCCCTGCGGGGCGCGGGCCGCCGCGGCCTCAGCGAACTCGCCGGCGAGCTGACGCGAGCCGTGCCACTTCTCGCACCAGTAGTGCAGCGCCGCCAGGTGGGCTCCCATGTGCGCCGGGGCGCGGTCCAGGATCTTCAGCCACAGCTGCTCGAACTCGGCCCGCGGATACGCCAGGCCGCGCGCGACGGACAGCTCGACGATGTACGGAACCGGGTCGCCCGGCGCCAGCAGGGCCGCCTCGGAGCAGGCCGCCTTCGCCTCCTCCATGATGATCCGGAACTCGTCCGTGCCCGGCGTCGCCGTCCGCCACGCCTGCTGCACCAGGAACTCGGCGTGCACCGCCGCGCCGCCGGCGTCCTTGGGTGCCTCGGCGCGCCACACCCGCAGCCACTGCCCGCCCGGCGATTGCCCGACGCCGCCGGGCTGCTGCCGCAGCTCCAGCGACGCGGCGCCCGCGAACGCCTGCACCCGCTGCCAGCGGCGCTCGCTCCCGGCGTCCGTGCCGGCGAGGAGCTGCTGGGCCGCCCGGTAGTCCTGCGTGTGCTGCACGACCTCCAGGACGTCCAGCAGATCCTGGTCGGGGCCGGGCATGCGGATGTCCAGCTCCTCCTCGCGCGCGAATCCGTAGTTCTCCGGGTCAGCGGCGTCCGGGTGGCCCGGGTGGACCTGTGCGATCCCGCTCCGCCCGCGCCGCAAGAACGGGACCAGCACGATGCCGAGCATCATCGCCGCCATCAGAACCCACAGAATCTCCATGCCACAAGCGAACCAGACCGCGCCGACAATTGGCCAACCCGATACCCGGACCTGTGGATAACGCCCTGCCTGGGGAAAACCACCGCGCGACACACGACCCATGCCGGTTCCGCACCGTGAACAGGCGGGCGCCGAACGCGCGCCGGGCGCACTACGCTCGGGCACATGACCGACAGCATCAGTGAGCACTTCGAGACGCTCGCGATCCACGCGGGCAACACCGCCGACCCCCTGACGGGCGCGGTCGTCCCGCCGATCTACCAGGTCTCCACCTACAAGCAGGACGGCGTGGGCGGGCTGCGCGGCGGCTACGAGTACAGCCGCAGCGCCAATCCCACCAGGACCGCCCTCGAGGAGAACCTCGCCGCCCTGGAGGGCGGGCGCCGCGGCCTCGCGTTCGCGTCCGGACTGGCGGCCGAGGACTGCCTGCTGCGTACGCTGCTCAGCCCCGGCGACCACGTGGTCATCCCCAACGACGCGTACGGCGGCACGTTCCGCCTGTTCGCCAAGGTCGTCTCCCGCTGGGGCGTGGAGTGGTCGGTCGCCGACACCTCCGACCCCGCCGCCGTACGGGCCGCGATCACGCCGAAGACCAAGGTCGTGTGGGTGGAGACGCCCTCCAACCCGCTGCTCGGCATCACGGACATCGCCGCCGTCGCCCAGATCGCCCAGGACTCCGGCGCCCGGCTCGTCGTCGACAACACCTTCGCCACGCCGTACCTCCAGCAGCCCCTCTCGCTCGGCGCGGACGTCGTCGTGCACTCGCTGACGAAGTACATGGGCGGCCACTCCGACGTCGTCGGCGGCGCGCTGATCGTCGACGACGAGGCCCTCGCCGAGGAACTCGTCTTCCACCAGAACGCGATGGGCGCGGTCGCCGGGCCCTTCGACTCGTGGCTGGTGCTGCGCGGCACGAAGACGCTCGCGGTGCGCATGGACCGGCACAGCGAGAACGCCGGGAAGATCGCCGACATGCTGTCCCGGCACGCGCGCGTGACGCACGTGCTGTATCCGGGCCTGCCCGAGCACCCCGGTCACGAGGTGGCCGCCAAGCAGATGAGGGCCTACGGCGGCATGGTGTCGTTCCGGGTGCGGGGCGGCGAGGAGGCGGCCGTCGAGGTCTGCAACCGCGCCAGGGTGTTCACGCTCGGTGAGTCCCTCGGCGGCGTGGAGTCGCTGATCGAGCACCCCGGCCGCATGACGCACGCCTCCGCGGCCGGTTCGGCCCTCGAGGTACCCGCCGACCTGGTGCGGCTGTCCGTCGGCATCGAGAACGTCGACGACCTGCTGGAGGACCTCCAGCAGGCGCTCGGCTAGTCCCTCCGGGCCCGGCGCGGTCCGGGCTCACCAGCCGGTCAGGGGTGGAGTCGTGTCGGACGGCGGCTCCACCCACGGCCGTACCGCCATCGCCCACACGAAGAACGCCACGGCCGCGGCGGCCAGCGCCAGCCACAGCAGGCGGCGCGCGATCGTCCGGCGCCGCAGCATGCGCTCGCCGCGCCGCACCGCCCGCGCGTACAGCTCCGGCGGCACGGGCGGCGGCGCCTGCTCCATGACCCGTCGTACGGCGGCCTCCCGGTCGCGCTCTTTCACGGACGGCTCCCGGGGCTGGGCACCCGGTGGCCCGGCCGGCTCATGACGGCGCCGCCTTCGTCCCGCCGACCGCGGAGGTCCGGCCCCGCGGCGGGTGCAGCAGTCTCCTCGTCGCCCGGTCGCAGAGGGCGCGTACGCGGTCGGTGGACAGGCCGAGCAGGGCGGCGGTCTGTTCCTCGGCGACCCCGTCGTACACCCGTAGGACCAGGACGAGGCGTTCCTGCGGGGTGAGGACGGCCAGGGGGCCGGGCGCGGGGTGCGGCCGGGTCCGGCCCCGACCGCCGTACCGGTGCCACGATCCCCGTGCGAAGCGGGTGGCAAGGTACTGGCGGGCGTGATCGTAGGGGTCCTCTCCGCTCGTCCGGTGCCAGCACGCGTACGTGTGCGCGAGGGCGAGCGTCAGCAGGCGCCGGGCGTGCGGATTGTCGTCCGGGGGCTCCGCCGTGAGGAGTGTCGCGGCGTGCAGCAGCCGCCCGCCCGCGCCCGCGACGAACGCCTCGAACTCACGGGCCCGGTGGGCGGCCCACCACGCGTGCCGTTCTCGCACCGCGCCTCCCGGGAGGGCGACCTCTGACATGTCGGTCCGGCCACGACCGTGACCGGTATCGGTCTCATAGGAGGCCACCGGCGGCCACAGGTCAAGAGTCCGGTACGGACCGCGGTTCAGCCGGCTGATCGCGGCCCGGCGGGCCGGACGCGCGCAGACACGCGGGTACGTGTGCCGGGACAGCGGCTGTGGGCCGCTCTGCCGCTCCCGCGGGCGTGCGGTGCGTACGCGCGTGTCCGCGCGGGGGCACGGGAGAGCGGGTGCGTGGGGTGGGTCCTCGCGGCACACCCGGTGGGCAGCCGTGGGCCGGTGTGCCGCTCAGGAAGTCGGCGAGGGCTCCACGCTCGGGGCGTCCTGTCCGGACATCCGGGCGGACAGCGCGCTGTTGAAACGTGTGAGGAGCGTGCAGAACGCCTCACGCTCCCCCGGTGCCCAGTCGTGCGTCAGATCCGCCATCAACTGGCGCCGCGAGGAGCGCACTTCGTCCAGCCGGGACTGGCCGCGCGGGGACAGCTGCAGGACCACGGCCCGCCCGTCCTCGGGGTGCGAGGTGCGCTTGACGAGCCCGGTGTCGACGAGCGGGGCCACCTGCCGCGTGACCGTGGAGGAGTCGATCCCCATGCTCGCGGCGAGCGCCTTCACGCCCATCGGGCCTTCCTTGTCGAGGCGGTTGAGCAGCAGGTACGCGGCGCGGTCCATGGAGTTGCGCACCTGTCCGACCCCGCCGAGCCGGGTTTGTTCGGCACGGCGCGCGAAGAGCGCCACCTCGTGCTGCAGCAATTCGAGAAGACCGGTATCACCGGCGGTCGTCATGTCCATCGACGTTTCAGGAGTGGGCATGGCCGGAGGCTCACTTCGTGGAGGGCTGCTGGTTGGGGGACAGGGTACGCGGATGGGAGGCGGGCTGTACCGGGGCTGAGGCATCCGGTCTCGCACGGTGGTCGGAGCGGCCGATTCCGCTCTGAACTGCGATGCTTGTGTCATGAGCTACACCACGGCTGACTCCTTGCGGACCGTCACTCTGGACGATGTCCGGGGCGCTCAGAAGATGCTTTCGGGCGTTGCACGAGTCACCGCGATGGAGGGCAGCAGGCACCTTTCCCAGATGGTGGGCGCCCCTGTCCACCTCAAATGCGAGAACCTGCAACGGACGGGTTCGTTCAAGCTGCGCGGCGCGTATGTGCGGATTGCCGGGTTGCTGCCCGAGGAGCGGGCCGCCGGGGTCGTCGCGGCGAGCGCCGGCAATCACGCCCAGGGCGTCGCCCTCGCCTCCACCCTGCTCGGCGTGCGGTCCACGGTCTTCATGCCCAGGGGCGCCCCGCTGCCGAAGATCAGCGCCACCGAGGACTACGGCGCCGAGGTGCGGCTGCACGGCCACGTGGTCGACGAGACGCTGGCCGCCGCGCAGGAGTACGCGGAGCGAACCGGCGCGGTGTTCATACACCCCTTCGACCACCACGACATCATCGCAGGTCAGGGCACGGTCGGCCTGGAGGTTCTGGAACAGTGCCCCGAGGTGCGCACGATCGTCGTCGGCGTCGGCGGGGGCGGGCTGGCGGCCGGAATCGCGGTGGCGGTGAAGTCGCTCAGGCCGGACGTGCGGATCGTGGGTGTGCAGGCGGAGGGTGCCGCGGCGTACCCGCCCTCGCTGGCGGCGGGCCGGCCGGTGTCGGTGCGCAAGCCGGTGACGATGGCGGACGGCATCAAGGTCGGGCGGCCCGGCGACGTGCCGTTCAGAATCGTCGGCGAACTGGTCGACGAGGTGCGTACGGTCACGGAGGACGAGCTGTCCGCGGCGCTGCTGCTGTGCCTGGAGCGGGCCAAGCTGGTCGTGGAGCCGGCCGGGGCCAGCCCGGTGGCGGCGCTGCTGAGCAGGCCGGACGCCTTCGACGGGCCGGTCGTGGCGGTGCTGTCCGGCGGGAACGTCGATCCGGTGCTGATGGAGCGGGTGCTGCGGCACGGCATGGCGGCACAGGGCCGCTACCTGGCCGTACGGCTCCGGCTGCCCGACCGGCCGGGGGCTCTCGCGACGCTCCTCGGCGTGCTGTCGGGGGTCGACGCCAACGTCCTGGACGTGAGTCACGTACGGACCGATCCGCGGCTCGGACTCACGGAGGTGGAGGTCGAACTCCACCTGGAGACCAAGGGCCCGGCGCACTGCGCCGAGGTGAGCCAGGCCCTGCACGACGCGGGCTATCTCGTGATCGGCTGACCGCTGCCGCCGGGTGGTCCGTAGCCGCGAGTGGACTCCTGATCCGCAAAACCCCAGGTCGGACGGCTCCCCTCGCCATTTCGCGAAAACTCCGTTGAAGGACGCGATACATCGCGTTACAGTGTGTGTCGGCGCACTTCCTGTGTGACGCGGCACAACCCGACGACGTGGAGGCTCATATGCCGGGCGCCATCCATGCCGAAGGCCTGGTGAAGACCTTCGGTGACGTAAAGGCTCTGGACGGCGTCGATCTCGACGTCCCGGAGGGCACCGTCCTGGGGCTCCTGGGACCCAACGGTGCGGGCAAGACGACGGCTGTCCGCTGCCTCACCACGCTCCTGCGCCCCGACAGCGGCAGAGCGGTGGTCGCCGGCCTCGACGTGCTCGAGCAGCCGGACGCGGTACGCCGCTCCATCGGCCTGTCCGGCCAGTTCGCGGCGGTCGACGAATACCTCACCGGCCGCGAGAACCTCCAGATGGTCGGCCGGCTCTACCAGATGTCGGCCAGAGCGGCGAAAGCCCGCGCGGCCGAGCTGCTGGAACAGTTCCACCTGGTCGACGCCGCCGACCGCCCCACCAAGACCTACTCCGGAGGCATGCGCCGCAGGCTCGACCTCGCGGCGGCGCTCGTCGTCTCCCCGCCCGTGATGTTCATGGACGAGCCGACCACCGGCCTCGACCCCCGCAACCGGCAGCAGTTGTGGGAGGTCATCAAACACCTCGTCTCCGGCGGTACCACGCTGCTGCTCACCACGCAGTACCTGGAAGAGGCCGATCACCTCGCGCACGACATCGCGGTGGTCGACCACGGCCGTGTCATCGCCCAGGGCACCTCCGACCAGCTCAAGGCCCGCACCGGCGGGGAGCGCGTCGAGGTCGTCGTGCACGAACGCGCGCACATGGCCGCCGCCTCCGAGGTGCTGCGCGGCTTCGGCAAGGGCGAGACCACGGTCGACGAGCACATGCGCAAGCTCACCGTGCCCGTGACCGGCGGCGCCAAGCTCCTCGCCGAGGTCATCCGCGAGCTGGACACCCGCGACATCGAGATCGACGACATCGGCCTGCGCCGCCCCACACTCGACGACGTCTTCCTCTCCCTGACCGGCCACCTGGCCGAGGCGCCGGAGCAGGAGGAGGACGGCGCGCGGGGGGATGCCGGAGGCAGGCGCAGGAAGGAGACCGCCCCGTGAGCACCGTCACCGACACCGCGCGGATCGCACCGCCCCGCAACCCTCTCGTCAGGCTGATCCGGGATTCCCTGGTCGTCGCCCAGCGCAATCTGATCAGGATGGCCCGGATCCCCGAGATGGTGGTGTTCGGGCTCATCCAGCCGATCATGTTCGTGGTGCTGTTCACCTACGTGTTCGGCGGCTCCCTGAACATCGGCGGCAGTACCGACTCGTCCGTCTACCGCGAGTTCCTGATGGCCGGCATTTTCGCGCAGACCGTCACCTTCGCCACGGCCGGAGCGGGCGCGGGCATCGCCGACGACATGCACAAGGGCCTCATCGACCGGTTCCGCTCGCTGCCGATGGCGCGCGGCGCGGTGCTGACCGGGCGGACCCTCGCCGACCTGGTGCAGACCGCGCTCACCCTGTCCGTGCTGGCCATGGTCGCGCTGCTGGTCGGCTGGCGCACGCACACCAGCATCGGCGAGGTACTCGGCGCGTTCGGACTGCTGCTCCTGGCCGGGTACGCGTTCACCTGGATCGGCGCAGTGATCGGCCTGTCCGTGCGCACCCCGGAGGCGGCCACCTCGGGCGGACTGATCTGGCTGTTCCCGGTCACGTTCATCTCGAACGCCTTCGTGGACTCGGACCGGATGACGCCCTGGCTGCGGCACATCGCCGAATGGAACCCGTTCAGCGCCACCGTCCAGGCCTGCCGTCAGCTGTTCGGCAACCCCGGCGTCTCCCAGTCCGACGCCTGGCCCATGCAGCATCCGGTGTGGGCGTCGCTGGTCTACTCGCTACTGATCATCCTCATATTCAGAACGCTCGCGGTGCGCAAGTACCGGTCCGCGACCGCATGAGTGCGCCCCCGGTGCCAAGAAGGGGCACCGGGGGCACGACTCGGACGTCGACGGGCGGGTCAGCCGTTGTACGGCTCGGCCTTGAGGATGCGGACCGACGCCTTCTTGCCGTTCGGCAGCTCGTACTGGGCGTCGTCGCCGACCTTGCGGCCGATCACGCCGGCGCCGAGCGGCGACTGCGGAGAGTAGGTCTCGATGTCGGAGCTCGCGTACTCGCGCGAGGCGAGCAGGAAGGTCAGCGTGTCGTCCTCGTCGCCGTCGAAGGCGATCGTGACGACCATGCCGGGCGCCACCGCGCCGTTGGCGGCCGGGGCCTCACCGACCTTGGCGTTGTCGAGAAGCTGGGTGAGCTGGCGCACACGGAGCTCCTGCTTGCCCTGCTCCTCCTTGGCCGCGTGGTACCCGCCGTTCTCACGCAGGTCGCCCTCCTCGCGCGCAGCGGCGATCTTGGCGGCGATCTCCGTGCGCGCGGGACCAGTAAGGTACTCAAGCTCGTCCTTGAGCTTGTTGTACGCCTCCTGGGTCAGCCAGGTGACGTTCTCGCTGGTCTGGGTCACAGGTGCTCCTCGTAGGTACTGGGAAGACAAAGCATCGCCCTACCCAGAAGCATGTTCCTTCATGAGAGGGCGAAACCACGAGCCTAACAATTCCCTGCCCGAAGGGGGAGGACATAAGCGATCAGAATCACGTCAACGCAGGTCAGTGGGTACGGATTCCGAGTGACTGCCCCAGGGCGGCCCGGTGAGGGGAGCCTCGGGTGCCGGGGCTTCGGGGCGGCCCCGGGCCGGGTCAGTCGGCGTGGCAGCCGAGCAGTTCGGCGGTCGTGCCCGGCGACGTCGTACGGAGCGTGACGACCTTGTCGACGCGCGTGGCGTCACCCTCGAAACGGAAGTCGGCGCGGCCCACCTCGGCGCCGTTCGCCGCCTGTGACCGCACGGTGCAGTAGCCGTCGGCGCCGGCGTCCTTGCGGACCTCCAGGTGCACCTTCACGGCGTCCTTCGTGATGTCGAACTCGATCACTTCCGCGCTGATCCTGCTCTGGCCGACGTAGTGGTAGCCGAAGTAACCGATGAGGGCCAGCAGTGCCGCTCCGAGGACGGCGCCGACGATCTTGAGAGTGCGGTCGTCGCGTCCGGCCGGGGCGCGTCCGTAACGGCCCTCGGGCGGTCGCGTGCTCGCCGTGCTCATGATCGTCCTCTCGGCAGGAACGGGACAGCGGTCCCGGAAAGGGCCCCGGAGTCCGGCCCCGGAATTATTCACCCGTGGATTCGGTCACTATAGAAGCCCCACTCGCAAGCCCGCCGTCGCCCCTCGAGGACGTGCCTACGGGGCGGCACCATTGGAATGCGCCGACGCACACCGGGCGCCGACTGACTGAGGAATTGAGTCTTGACTGACCAGCTGCGACTGATGGCCGTGCACGCCCACCCCGACGACGAGTCGAGCAAGGGCGCGGCCACCATGGCGAAGTACGTGTCCGAGGGGGTGGACGTGCTGGTCGTGACCTGCACGGGCGGGGAGCGCGGCTCCATCCTCAACCCCAAGCTGCAGGGCGACACGTACATCGAGGAGAACATCCACGAGGTACGCAAGAAGGAGATGGACGAGGCCCGCGAGATCCTCGGCGTGAAGCAGGAGTGGCTCGGTTTCGTCGACTCCGGGCTGCCGGAGGGCGACCCGCTGCCGCCGCTTCCCGAGGGCTGTTTCGCCCTGGAGGACGTCGACAAGGCGGCCGGCGAGCTCGTGAAGCAGATCCGTTCGTTCCGTCCGCAGGTCATCACCACCTACGACGAGAACGGCGGTTACCCGCACCCCGACCACATCATGACCCACAAGATCACGATGGTGGCCTTCGAGGGCGCGGCCGACACCGAGAAGTACCCGGAGGCCGGGTTCGGACCGGCGTACCAGCCGCTGAAGGTGTACTACAACCAGGGCTTCAACCGGCCCCGGACCGAGGCGCTGCATCAGGCGCTGCTGGACCGCGGGATGGAGTCGCCGTACGGGGACTGGCTGAAGCGCTGGGACGAGTTCGAGCGCACGGAGCGGACGATCACCACGCACGTGCCGTGCGCCGACTTCTTCGAGATCCGCGACAAGGCGCTGATCGCGCACGCCACGCAGATCGACCCCGACGGGGGCTGGTTCCGGGTGCCGATGGAGCTCCAGAAGGAGGTCTGGCCCACGGAGGAGTACGAGCTCGCGAAGTCTCTCGTGGCGACCTCCCTCCCCGAGGACGACCTCTTCGCGGGCATCCGCGACAATGCCTGACATGAGCGCAAGCGCAAGCCAGGCAATGACGCACCTCGTGGTATTCGCCAAGGAGGTGGACGAGGACAAGGTGACCCCCGGCGTCCTCGGGTTCATCGTGTTCGCGGCGATGGCGTTGGCGGTGTGGGCCCTGATGAGGTCGATGAACCGGCACATGGGGAAGGTCGACTTCGCGGAGCCGGCGGACGGCGCCGGCAACGGTGACGGCGAGGGCCGCACCGGGAGCGCCCGGGAGCGGGGTGCTTCCCAGGAGGCCGAGACCTCCGGTCCGGCGGGGCCGCGCAAGGGCTGACCGACTCCGGTTCTCGGGCGTCGGGCGTCGGGCGCGAGACCCGGTTCGCGGTGACGCGGGTGGGCGCGCGGGCGGCGGATGCCGGGGCGGCCGTCGCCGCTGCGGGCTTGCCCATCTGCGGTTCGCCCACCTGCGGGTCCGCCCACCCGCGGGCTTGCCCACCTGGGGGCTCGCCACCCCCGAGCCCGCCCAACCGTGGGACTGCCCAACCGTGAGCCCGCCCATCCGGGGAATGAGGGGCTCGCCGGACTGACGTTCTCCTTGCCGGCTTTCGGAGGCCGCGTCCGGTCGGTCCGGCGTCCGTCCCGCGCGGGCGGCCACTCCGGCCCACCGGCCCGCCTCGCTGCCGGCTTCTGTCAGTCCCCGGCCGCACTGTCTGCTCCTGCTGTCAGTGCCTGCCCACGCTGCCCGTTCCTGCTGGCAGTCCCCGGCCACACTGTGTGTTTGCCGTCAGTCTCCGCCGCCGTTGCCCGCTCCTGCTGGCAGTCCCTGCCCGCGCTGCCCGTTCCTGCTGGCAGTCCCTGCCCGCGCTGCCCGTTCCTGCTGGCAGTCCCTGCCCGCGCTGCCCGTTCCTGCTGGCAGTGCCCGGCCACACTGTGTGTTTCTGCCGTCAGTCCCCGCCCACGCTGCCCGCTCCTGCCGTCAGTCCCCGGCCGCGGGCACCGGTTCCGCCGTCACCTCGCGGGGCGGCCCGAGACACCTCGCGGGGCGGCCCGGAGACATGTCGAGACGCCGGGCTGCCACCCCGGCCCGGGGAAGCCGACCGTGCTCCCGGCACCGACTGGCCGGTGCTGCGCCGAAGCCGAACACCGACTGGCCGGTGCTGCGCCGCGCGCGGGGCGGGTGAGCGGTACGCCGCCGCCTCGCGTTGACGCGGGCCACGCGGGCCGGGCCACGCGAGCCATCCGACCTGTCTCAGCCGTCTCAGCTGTCCGAGCTGTCCGAGCTGTCCGAGCTGTCCGAGCTGTCCGAGCTGTCCGAGCGAGCCGCTGCCGGTCACTTCCGGCGGCGGCTCGCTCGCGTCCGCCGGGCCGGACCGGTCCGGGCGGGGGCCGTGCCGGTCCTGGCGGGGCCGGGAGCGATCCGGGTGCGGTCCCGGGGCGGTCGGAGTTCGATACCCGGGCATGGCGGATCTTCCGCCTCTCTTGCGGTCTTCCGCATCGTCCCGGCGTACGGGAACAACCACTCCTCTCATACCGAAAACGTGCGAGGTCGCCGCAATGGGGAGGAAGGGGCGGGAGGTGGTGGGGGAGTCCCCTGTGTGTGGTGATGCCGCACGCGGTGGCCGGTGTCCGGCGGACACCTGCCGCCGGGAAGTGCGTGTGTGACCACTGTGGGCCACCGTCCGCGCGTGGTCCGGCACACCTGGGCCCCGGGTGCGGTCACCGCCTAGCGTTCCGAATCGATCGGACATCAGTGCGGATGACACATCGGTGAGCACGCCTGGGGGCCCTCGTGAAGAGCAGCACTTCCGTCGCGCCGCGTGAGCGTCACGGGCCGGTCGCCGTGGGGGAGACCTACGAGGCCGTCCTGGACGACCTGGCCTCGGCCCTGTTCGCCTCGCTGCCCCGCAGCGACCAGCGACGCCGGGGGGTCCAGTACGTACAGGGCCTGCTCCGCGCGCGGGGCCGCAAGTCGATCCGCAACATCGCGACGCTGATCGACGGGGCCGCCTCCGAGCAGAGCCTGCACCACTTCGTCTGCAGCTCCACCTGGGACTGGATGCCGGTGCGGCAGGAGCTGTGCCGCTACCTGGACCGGTTCGCCCCGCAACAGGCCTGGGTGGTTCACCCCGTGCTGATTCCCAAGGCGGGCAAGCACAGTGTGGGAGTGGGCCGGCGTTTCGTGCCCGCCCTCGGCCAGGTGCTCAACGCCCAGCAGGCGGTGAGCGTCTGGGCGGTGTCGCCGCAGCTGAGTGCTCCCGTCAACTGGCGGCTGCACCTGCCCGGACCGGCGGCGGACGGTACCGAACCGGCCTCCGGGGTGTCCTCGCCCCCGGATCCCGGTGGCGGGACGCTGGGCGACTGCGTGGCAGACACGTTCCTCGAGGTGGCCACCGGCTGGCAGCGATCGGCGTGCCCGGTGGTCCTGGACGCGCGCGAACTCGCGGTCACCGGGCTGCTGGGCCGGTTGCGCTCGGCGGGCGTCCCGATGATGGTCCGGGTGCGCCGCACCTTCCCGCTGTCACCGGTGGGCGCCGGGCGCGCGGGGCGCGTCGACAGCACCCTGCCGGCCCACCGGATACTCCGTACGTTCGGGCAGCCGTACCGCCTGGCGCCGGCCGCGGGGGAGGACGGCCAGGACGCCCGCACCCTGGTCGCGAGTGTCCGGGTGGTCCTGCCCCGGCGCGGGTCCGCCCCGGCCGCTCACCGCGATGAGGACGAGTTCGTCCTCTTCGGCGCCGGGCCGAAGGGGCGGCACTGGCCCACCGAGGTGTGGCTGAGCGACCTGGCGCAGCACCGGCCCGCCGCGCTGCACGGGCTGAGCCGGTCGGCCGCGCGGGTGGAACGCGACTTCGCCGACATCACCGACCGGGTCGGCGTACGGGACTTCGCCGGGCGCTCCTACAACGGCTGGCACCGCCATGTGACGCTCGCCTCGGCCGCCCACGCGGTGGCGGCGCTCGCCAGGAGTTCGGCCGTGCTGCTATCCGGCCCGTCCGGCGACCTCGTCCGGCTCGCCGGTGCGTCGCGCGATCAGGGACTGCCTGATCCCGTGCAGGCGCAGGGCGAGCTGGATCTTCAGCGTGTGGTCGGGCTGCTGCCAGTCGGGCGCGAGCAGGCTGCCGATGCGCTCCAGCCGGCGGGCGACGGTGTTCGGGTGGACGAAGAGCTGCTGGGCGGCGTACGTCGGGCTGCTGCCGCAGCGGAAGTACGTCTCCAGCGTCTTGGTCAGCTCGGTGAACCGCTGCCGGTCGTAGTCGAGGACGGGGCCGATCGCCGAGTGCACGAACGCCGTGACGTCGCGGCTGTCGGAGAGCAGTGCTCCGAGGAAGCCGAGGTCACGGGCGGAGGCGACACAGCCGGTGGCGCCGAGGGCGATCATCGCGTCGAGACACTGGCGGGCCTCCTCGAACGCGGCAGACGCGGCAACCCGGCCGGTCACCGGACCCGCCCCGGCGATGGTCACGGCACCCTCCAGCAGTGGCGCCAGCTCGTCCATGACGGCACGGGCGGCCCGGCCCGGGTCGGTGCCCGGCAGGACCATGACCAGCAGGTCGCGCTGCTCGCCCGCCAGACCGCCGGTGCGGCGGGCGTGACGCGCCGCCCAGGCGACCGCCTTGCCCAGTTCGTCGGTCCTCGGCAGGGCGACCAGGACGGCGTGCGGCCGTCCGGGGGCCAGGTTCCGCCCGGTCTGCTCGACCAGTCGCCAGGGCCCGGTGAGCAGGTCGTCCAGGGGGCCGTCACTGCGCTGGGCCGGGGCGGCGGCCTGCCCGGCCGTGTCCCCGAGGAGCAGGACGGCCATCGCCTCCGCGAGGATGGCCAGCACGTGTACGTCGGTGTCGGTGACCGGACGGTCCAGTCGCAGCAGGACGGTGCCGAGCCGGGCGCCCCTGGCCCTGATCGGGGCGGCCCACGTGCCGTCGCCCACGGAGACGGGGCGGCCCGCGGTGTGGGCGGCCACCGTGGCGGGCCCGTCGCCCCCCTCGTCGCCCCAGGCGCAGGCGCCGCCGGTCGTGTCGAGCACCGTGCCGTCGGCGGCGAGGATCCGCAGCGCGCCGCCCGTGCGGGCGGCGGCGGCCTCGGCCAGCGCGGACGGGGCCACGCCGTCCAGGGCCCGCCCGATCAGGCGGTGGTGCAGGTCCCGCAGGCCGGCGGTGGTCCGCAGTTGCCGCTCCGACTGCGCGTACCGGGCTTCGAGGGCGGACAGCTCGGTGCACGCCCGCTCCAGGGCCGTGACCTTGTCCACCGCGGCGCCGACGAGTTCGCCGAGCAGGCTCACGAGGGAGATCTCCTCGTGCGTGAAGTGCCGGGGGCTGCGGTCGGCGAGGCAGAGGGCGCCGGCCGGAGCGTCGTCGCGGCCGAGTGGCGTCACCAGTACCGCGCGTACGCTCTCGGCCGCGACCGCCGCGTCGAGCGCGTCGCTGTGCCGGACGCGGTCGTCGTGCGGGTAGTCGGGGCTCCAGACCGGGATCGCGGCGTTGCCGAGGCCGGCGACGGTGGGCAGGGTCAGGCCGATGGTGAGGGCCGACACGTGGCCGTCCGCCGCGCGGACGACCGCCGGGCCGCCGTCCGCGCCGGGGAGGGCGACGCAGGCCAGGTCGGTTCCGAGCAGCATGCGTGCCCGGCGGGTGACGACGTCGAGGAGGGAACACAGGCTGGCGGGCGCCGCGAGTTCCAGCGCGAGGCCGGCGAGGGCGGTCAGCCCGGCCTCACGGCGGCGCCGCAGTTCGCACCGTTCGTGGACGGCCCGGCCGAGCCGGATGGCCTCCTCGACGACCGCGAGGCCCTGCGGGTCGTCGGCGGTGCCGCGGCGGGCCCGGGCGGCGAAGGCTCCGAGGCTTTCGGCCGGAGCACCTTCGGCGAGCAACTCCAGGATGGTGACGGCGCTGGGCTCCACCCCGGTGATCTCCCGCCTCCCGGCCCTCCCGTCCTCCCCCTGAGAACCGTCCGAAGCGCGGGATCATGACGAGAACATGTAACTGCGGCGGGGAGGGCGCGGGCAGTTCATTTTCAGTCGCCTGCCGCGCTGTCCGGGATGCCCGGCTTGGCGCCCCGCGCCGATCGGGGTGAGGGGGCGGCGGGCCGGGCGCCGTCTGCCTCGGCTCTCCGCTGCGGGCACCCGCGGCGGCGTTCCCCGCTGCCTCTGTGACCTCCGGACGCTGTCCGGTTCTGTGCGTCCGGGTGGTTCTTACGTCCGGACTGTCTCGTCGCTCTGCCCGAACGGGCCGTCCGCTCCAGCGTCCCTCCAGTGTTCCTCCGGCGTTCCTCCGGTCCTTTTCGGCCAACGGGCGCCTCATCCATGGCCGGCTGCCCTTTTCCGGTGGCCGGCGTGACAGTCGTACCCGGCACCCGGCCTCCGGGTGTCCGGGTCGTGCGAAACCCGAATCAGTCGACCCGACGTGGAGATGCTCATGCAGAACAAGGTTGCCCTGGTCACCGGTGCGGCCGGCGGTATAGGAGCCGCCGTCGCCGAGGCGCTGGCCGGGCGGGGGGTGCGGGTGGCGGCCGTCGACCGGGACGCCGGGCGGCTGCACGAGACGGTCGCCGCGCTGGCCGCGGAGGGGCACCGTGTCGAGGCGTTTCCCGCGAACGTCTCCGACAGCGCCCAGGTGGAGTCGGCCGTGGCCGCCGCGGAGCGCAGTCTCGGACCGCTGGACTACCTGGTCAACGTCGCCGGCGTGCTGCACTACAAGCCGGTCCTCGACCTCACCGACGAGGACTGGCGGGCGACGTTCGGCGTGAACGCGGACGGCGTGTTCCACGTGTCCCGGGCCGTGGTCCGCTCCATGGTCGCGCGCGGCGGCGGGGCCGTCGTCACGGTGGCCTCCAACGCGGCCCTGGTGGCCCGGACCGGGATGGCGGCGTACTCCGCCTCCAAGGCCGCCGCCACGCTGTTCACCAAGAGCCTGGGCCTGGAGGTGGCCCGGTACGGCATCCGCTGCAACGTCGTGGCGCCCGGCTCCACCGACACCCCGATGCTCACCGGGATGTGGGGCGAGGAGGACGAGATCAGCCGGAAGGCCACCGTCGAGGGCGCCCTCGACACGTTCAAGCCGGGCATCCCGCTGGGCAAGCTGGCCATCCCCGGCGACATCGCGAACGCCGTCGTCTTCCTGCTGTCCGACGACGCCGGCCACATCACCCTGCAGGAACTCACCGTCGACGGCGGTGCCACGCTCGGCGTCTGACACGAAGACGGCGGGCCGCCCGTCCCGGGCGGCCCGCCGTCGCGTGCACGCTGCTCCCCGGAGCTCTCAGAGCTCCAGGTCGACGTCGTAGGTGCGCAGCCAGAAGTCCAGGGCGAGGATCAGTTCGGTGCCGGTCCGGTAGCCGGGGGCCGGGTCGTCGGCGGTGGCGGCGGCCAGCGCCTCCTCGTCCAGCAGCTCGCGCACCGGCGCGGCGGGGCCGTCCGTGGCGCGCTTGAGGGCGCTCCGCAGCCCGTCGAGGTACAGCGGGTCCTTGGTGATCGGGTACGGCGCCTTGATCCGGTCGGAGATCTCCGCCGGCAGCAGGTCGCGCGTGGCGGCCCGCAGCAGGCTCTTCTCCCGGCCGTCGAAGGACTTCATGGCCCACGGGGTGTTGAAGACGTACTGCACCAGGCGGTGGTCGCAGAACGGCACCCGGACCTCCAGGCTGGCCGCCATGCTGGCCCGGTCCTTGCGGTCCAGCATCCAGGGCAGGAAGCGCGTCAGATGGAGGTAGCCGATCTCCCGCATCCGCCGGTCGGAGGCGGACTCCCCGGCCAGGCGCGGCACTTCGGTGAGGGCCTCCTGATAGCGCTGGCTGCGGTATCCCTTGAGGTCGATCTTCGTCAGCAGTCCGCGGTTGATCAGGGACTCGCCGGGGCCGCTGCCGGGCCCGGCGATGCCGGTGCCGAACGGCGGGGCGAGCCAGGGGAAGGTGGCCGCGGCAACGGTTTCGGGGTGGTTGAACCACCGGTAGCCACCGAACACCTCGTCCGCGGACTCGCCGGACAGCGCCACGGTGCAGTGCTTGCGCACCTCCTGGAACAGCAGGTACAGCGAGGTGTCGCCGTCCCCGAGGTCGAACGGCAGGTCGCGGGCGCGCATGACCGCCTCGCGGGCGGTGGTGTCCAGCAGGCTCTGGGAGTGCAGGGAGACGACGTGGTGGTCGGAGCCCACATGCCGGGCCAGGAGCTCCGCGAACGGGGCGTCGGGGGTGCCGCGCCAGTCGTCGGCGCGGAAGTTGTCGGCGTGCCGGGCGAAGTCCAGTGCGAAGGACTTGATGGGGCCGCGGCGGGCGGCCAGCGCGGTGATGATGCTGGAGTCGAGTCCGCCGGAGAGCAGGGTTCCCACGGGTACGTCGGCCACCAGCTGGCGGTCGACGATGTCCTCCAGCAGCGACCGCACCTGGGCGATCGTGGTGTCCAGGTCGTCGGTGTGCTCGTACGACTCCAGGGCCCAGTAGCGGCGCACCGTGATGCCGCCGCGGCCGATGCGCAGGGTGTGGCCGGGCCGCAGTTCGTACATGCCCTTGTACAGGGCGTGGCCGGGGGTCTTGGTGAAGCCGAGGAGTTCGGCGAAGCCCTCGGCGTCGATCGCGGGCCGCACCCGGGGATGGGCCAGGATCGCCTTGGGCTCCGAGCCGAAGAGCAGGCCGCCGGGAAGGGGCTGGTAGTAGAGCGGCTTGATGCCCAGGCGGTCGCGGACCAGGAGGAGTTCCTCGGTCCGGGCGTCCCACAGGGCGAAGGCGTACTGGCCGTTGAGGTGCTCGGTGAAGTCCTCGCCCCACTCGAGGTAGGCGTGCAGGACGACCTCGGTGTCACTGGCGGTGCGGAAGGTGTGACCGCGGCCGAGCAGGTCCTGACGCAGCTCGCGGTAGTTGAACACCTCGCCGCTGTAGCTGAGGCCGATGACCACTTCGCCGTCGTGCTCGAAGAACATCGGCTGGCTGCCGCCGACCAGGTCGACGACGGACAGCCGGCGGTGGCCGAGGGCCACCGTCGGGGTGGTCCACACGCCCTCGGCGTCCGGCCCGCGGCAGATCATGGTCGCGGTCATCGCCTGGGCGACGTCCGCCGTGACGGGTACGTCCGGGTCGAAGGAGACCCATCCTGCTATTCCACACATGCGTGTCGCCTCTCGGAGTGGGAGGGAGCGGGGACGGGCTGCCCCGTCCCCGGGTCGTGTCAGCGAAGCGGCGCCGTTGCCCGGAGAGCGTCGTGGGGCAGGCGCCACTTCGCGGACACGGCCTGGGTCAGGTGCGGGAGGGCGGCGGGCTGAAGCGCTTGAACGTCCAGGTCGTCGCCATCACGACGAGGACGAGCAGGAAGCTCACCCCGGTCGCCCAGGCCATCGCGACGGACCAGTCGCGACCGGTGGGGTCGCCGCCCGCGACGGCGAAGAACAGGGCGCCGACGGCCGCGACACCCGCGGCGCTGGCGAACTGCTGGGCGGTGGTGAGGATGCCGGAGGCCGTGCCCGCGTCCTGCGGGCGGACCGTGGTGAGGGCCGCGCCGAACAGCGCGGGCAGCACCACCCCGTTGCCGCCGCCGATCAGGCACAGGCACAGCACGATGTACGGCAGGCCGGTGTCGGTGTCGGCCGCGATCAGGCGCAGGGCCAGCAGCGCCAGGCCGAGCGCGGTCACCCCGCCGGAGACCACCAGCGCGTTCATGCCCCAGCGCGCGGTGAGCCGGCCGCCGATCATCGAGGTGGCCGTGAACAGCACGCCCATCGGCGAGAACACCAGGCCCGCCTCCAGCGGGTCGAGGCCGAGACCGGCCTGCAGCAGCAGCGTCAGCGTGAACATGAAACTGCCGAAGTAGAGCATGAACGCCACACTGGCGATCACACCGCCGCGGAAGGACTCGCTGCGGAACAGGGACATGACGAGGACCGGGTTGCCGCCGCCGGCGGCGAGCTTCCGCTCCCACCACAGCGTGACCGCGCCCACCGGGACGGCCAGCGCCATGCTGATCCAGGTCCAGGCCGGCCAGCCCGAGCCGTGGCCGGTGGTCAGCGGGACCAGCAGCAGGGCCAGGGCGACCGAGACGCCGACCGCGCCGACCGGGTCGAGCCCGGTCTTCTCGCGGCGGATGTGAGCGGGCAGCACCTTCATCGCGGCGAACGCGATGACCAGGCAGAACGGCACGTTGATCAGGAAGATGGTGCGCCAGCCGAGATCGGCGAAGTCGGACGCCACCAGCCCGCCGCCGAGGACCTGGCCGGCGATGGAACCCAGGCCGGCCGCGGCGCCGTACCAGGCCATCGCGCGGCCCTTCTTCTCGTCCGGGAAGTACGCGGTGATGACGGCGAGGACCGGCGGCACCATGATCGCCCCGGCGAGGCCCTGGGCGAGCCGGGCGGCGATCAGCTGCGCGGGCGTGTCGGCGATCCCGCACAGCAGCGAGGTCACCCCGAAGGCGAGCGTGCCGATGACGAACAGGCGGCGGTGGCCGTAGCCGTCACCGAGCCGGCCACCGGTGATCATCCCGGCCGCGTACGCGAACGCGTACCCGCCGACGACGAGTTCGAGCTGGGCCGCACTGGCGTGGATGCTGCTCTCCAGGGAGGGCGCGGCCACGTTGACGACGAAGAAGTCGAACTGCGCGAAGAACATGGCCGACAACAGCACCAGGAGAATCGGCCCGGTGCGCAACGCGGGTGGCGCCCCGGTCTGTGTCTCGTGGCGGTCGGGGAGAGTGGTCATGGGGCTATTCCTCGGGAGTCTGTGCGGCCTGACGAGCGGTCAGGCGGCGTGTTCGGAGGCCGGGTTCGGGTCGGGCCGGGGACGCGAACAGTCTCTCCGGCTCCGGTCGGCGCGGCGATCCGCAGGCATGCCTTTGCGTCAACCGCGCCTGCGCCCGCGCCCGCCGTGCACGGCACAGGTGATCCGTGCCGTGCAGACCCGGCGGCCCGCCTCGTCGGAGACGACGACCTCGTAGCTGGCGGAGGAATCGCCGAGGTGCAGTGCCGTCGCCACACCCGTCACCGTGCCGGAGCGTACGGGCCGGTGGTGGGTGGCGTTGAGGTCCACACCGACGGCGATGCGCCCCTCGCCGGCGTGCAGGGCCGCGCCCAGTGAACCCAGGGACTCCGCGAACGCCGCCGAGGCCCCGCCGTGGAGTATGTGCTGCAACTGCGTGTTGCCGGCCACCGGCATGGTCGCCACGACACGCTCGGGGGTGGCCTCGAGGAAGACCACGCCCATCCGGCCGGCGAGGGTCTCGGCCCCGGCCTCGTTGACCCAGGCCACGACGGACTCGGACGGGCCGGTCGGCACGGCACCCGGCGGCCCCCCGAGCGGCGTCCCCGGTCCGGGAACCGCCGAGGTCGGCGCGGTCACGCGTCCGCCGCCTTCGTGCCGTCGGCGACAGCCACCGCCCGAGGGTCGGCGGGACGGTAGTCCTCCAGCGCCGCGTACTTCTCGCGCAGCAGGCGCTTGAGCACCTTGCCGGTGGGGCCGAGCGGGACGTCCTCGGGCGAGGGCGCGATCTCCAGCAGCGCCAGCGAGGGCTGGCCGGCACGCTCCAGGGCGGCGTTGGCCCGCCGCAGCAGGTCCGCGGCCGAGGCCTGCCGCCGCAGCGTCACCAGCGCCGCCGGGACGGTGCGCCCGTTCCGCCGGCCGGCGACCACCGAGCAGTCGGCCAGCTCGTCGACCGCGAGGAGCAGCTCCTCCTCCATCAGGGCCGAGTATCCGTCGCCCGTGTCGGTGCGGATGCGGTCGACCGCCCGGTCCACGTGGAAGAACTCGCCGTCGGCCGAGCGGCGTACCAGGTCCCCGGAGAGCCAGTACCCGGCGAGCATCGACCGGTAGGTGGCGTCGGAGTCGTTCCAGTACCCGTGGGCCACCGAGTCGCTGCGCACCCCGAGCAGGCCGACCTCGTCCGGGCCCGCCTCGGAGCCGTCCTCGTTCAGCACCGCGACCTCGGCGATCGGCACGGCGGTGCCCAGGTGGCGGGCGCGGGTGAGGGAGTCCTGGGTGAGGACCCTGCGCAGCGCGGCCCAGCCCAGCTCGGAGGAGCCCAGACCGTCGTCGATGATCGACCCGGGCACGCGTGTGCCCTCGGGCGTGGTGGTGTGCCCCAGCGCCATGAGGCGGCGCATGTGCGCGTCGTGGCCGCAGTCCCCGAGGTTCACCCACACCGCGACGGACTCGAAGTCCGCCGGGTCCGGGTCGTGCGTCGCCAGGTGCGAGAGGGCCTCGTTGAAGGCCAGGACGACATTCGGGCGGTGGGTGACGCAGCCACGGGCGATGCCCGGCCCGGTCGGGTCGGACCAGCCGACGGTGGGCACCCCGGCGAGCAGCGAGTAGAAGGTGAACGCGATGGCGCTGGAGTGCGACTGCGGTGCGCCCGCGAGTACCAGGACGTCCTCCGGCTCGGGGTGATTGACGAGCCGGAAGCGGGCGCCCGAGACGCTCTGGCGGTGGGTCCAGATCACCGGCTTGGGCGCGCCGGTGGTCCCGGACGAGTGGCAGATGACGACGGCGTCGTCGTCGCCGTGCCGGAACAACTGCGAGGCGAGCGGCGCACGGGCGCCCAGCACTCCCACTTCCTCGTCGAGGGCGGTCCAGCGCAGCTCGGGCAGCTCGCGCTCCCGCCCGGCGAACATCTCCAGCCGCTCCCGGTCGGTGAACAGTCCGACGGCGCCGGTGCGCCGGACCAGCCCGAGGGCGAGGTCGGGCAGCATGCGGCCGTTGATCAGTACGCCGATCGCGCCGATCCGGGCCAGCGCCGTCAGATGCACCTGGTACGCGAACGTGTCCGCGAGGTACACGCCGATCCGGTCGTGCGGCCCCACACCCCGGTCCAGGTACCAGGCCGACCACGCGTCGGCCAGGGCGTCGAGCTCGCGGAGGCTGAACTCCGACCGCAACTCCCCGTCCGGTCCTGCGAGCGGCTTGTCGGCGAGCAGCACCGGCAGATCCGCCGCCGGATTCGTCTCGACGGCTGTGCGCCAGGCGTTGCCGCCGCCGAGACCCGGTAGCTCCGCGAGACGTTGGCGCGCTTCAGGGGAGAGCATCGTTTTGGGCGTGAGCGGCATGAGATCACCTGGCTTCGATCGGGGAAATCTTCGGTGGACGTCACAACTCCGCCAGCGACGCGCGCGGGTACCGGACAACCCGGCCGCCGGTGCGACCCCCGTGCCGGCAGCCCGCACCGACGACCGCACCGGCGGCTCGTCCACGGAAAGCTAGGGGCGGGCCCCCGGCCGCCGCCAGCACGGTGCGGAAAGTGCGTCAGGTCGGCGTACGCACCCCCACGACCGGGCGTCGCACGACGTCCGGGCCCCGGCGCCGCACCGGACGGGGGGCCCGAACGGACCACCCACGGCGCGGACTTGACGGACTCCGACGACGTCGCTGACGCGCCGGAAGCCGCTCGGTTACGGTCCTGACGGCTTACCGGGAGACCCCCCGGAGTCATCGCAACCGGCCGTCCTACAGCCCGACAAGGAGCGCGCCCGTGCCGCCTGAGCGCTTATCTGACGCCGTGGAGCGGCTGCGCCACATCGTGGCGACCGTTCTCGAACTCGACCTTGCCGAGGTACCCGCCGACGCCTCCTTCCAGCAGGACCTGAAGCTGGACTCCCTCGAGAAGGTCGAGGTCGCCGTGCGCATCGAGCGGGCCTTCGGCCGTGGGCTCGCCGACGAGGAGTTCGCCGCCGTCGACAGCGTCCTCGACGCCGCCGGCCTGCTCGACGCCGCCGGCCCACTCGCCCCGGCGCCCACGGGGCAGGAGCCCCCGGCGCCGGAGGAGCAGGACCTCATGGTGACCGCGGGGCCCAGCACCGCGGGGCAGGAGCCCCCGGCCGCCGCATCCGCCCCGGGCACGGCCCCCGCCGCCCCCGCCTCCGCGGACCGCGCCGCCCCGCGGCGGGCCGCCGCGGCCCCGGCCGGCACCGGCACGGGCCCGGCCCCCGGCGGCACCGACCTGGTGCGAAGGCTGGTCGGCCGTCACCTCGCCGCCGGTCACGGCGGCCGGACCGCGTACGTCGATCCCGATGCCGGTGAGATCAGCTACCGCGACCTGTACGAGGCCGCCCGGGGGTACGCCGGAGCGCTGAAGGCCCTCGGGGTGCAGCCCGGCACGCGCGCTCTGGTCGTCGCCCAGGACTCGGTGGCCACCGTCGTCGCCTTCCTCGGACTCTGGTGGCACGGCTGTGTGCCCGTCCCCGTGAGCCCCCTGCTCGGCGAGGACGAGCGGGACCTCATCGCCGCCGACTGCGCCGCCGGGGTCCTCCACCTGGACACCGCCCCGGCCGGTGCACCCGAGGGCCTCGTCCTGCTCACCGGCGACGAGGTCCGCGCCGGCCTGCGCGGCGGCGGCCCCACCACCGCCCACCGCCCCGGCCTCGCCGAGGCGCCCGCGCTTCACCCGGCCGACCGGGCCGCCCTCATCCAGTACACCTCCGGCAGTACGGGGACGCCCAAAGGCGTCCAGCACTCCGCCGCCGGGATCGTCGCCATGCTCGACGGTTTCGGCGGCCGACTCGGACTGCGCGCCGACGACGTCGTGCTGTCCACCGCCCGGATGCCCTTCGGCTACGGCTTCGGCAGCTCCGTCCTGTGCAGCCTCGACGTCGGCGCGACCACCGTCCTGATCGGCGGGGCGGTCGACGTCCGCGTCGTCGGGGCCGCCCTGCGCCGTCACCGCCCGACGGTCCTGTGCTCCGTACCGCGCCTCTACGCGGCGCTGCTCGACGCCCTGCGCCCCGGCGACGAGGCCGTGGCCGGGCTGCGGCTGTGCCTGACCGCGGGCGAGAACTGCCCGGCCGACCTGTACCTCCGGATCCAGGACACCTTCGGCGCGGCCGTCGTGAACTGTTTCGGCGCGACCGAACTCATGCACGTCGTCGTCGCCACGCCGCCCGACCGCCCGATGCCCGGACGGATGGGCATGCCCGTCCCCGGCGTCACCGCCACCGTCCGCGACGAACACGGCCGGCCGGTGCCCGACGGCACCGAGGGCCGCCTGCACATCGCGGGCCCCTCCGTCTCGCTGGGCTACCTCAACCGCCCCGACGCCGACCGGGTCACCTTCGCCGACGGGGGCGCCTACACCGGGGACCTGGTCCGCCGGGACGCCGACGGCGGCCTCACCCACCTGTGCCGCGTCGACGACGTCCTCAACCTGGGCGGCTACAAGGTGGCCCCGGCCGAGATCGAGGCGGTGGTGCGCGACGTCGACGGCGTCCGCGACTGCGCCGTGGTCGCCGCCCGCGACGACGACGGCCTGGAGTGCGCCGTGGCGTTCCTCGTCACCGACGACGCCGACCACGACACCGTCCGCCGGGCCGTGCGGTCCCGTATCCGCACCGGCCTCGCGTCCTACAAACGTCCGGCGCGGATGGAGTTCGTCGACGCGCTGCCCACCACGACCACCGGCAAGGTAGCCGCCCACCGACTTCGGGAGCAGGCAAAATGACGTGGGACATCACCGGGATGGGAGCGGTCGCCTGTGTGGGCGACACCCCGTCCGGCATCTTCGACTCGCTGTGCGCCGGCCGCGACGGCCTCGGCGCCCTCCAGGTCTTCGACCATGACAAGTACCGCGCCCGGCAGGCGTACGAGATCACCGACCGCGCCCGCCCGGGCGTCGACGAGCCGGCGCGGGCCACCCGCTGGCTCGTCGCGGCGATCGACCAGGCCCTCGCCGACGCGGGCCACAGCGACGACCTCGCCGACGTACCCGTCCTGGTCGGCACCACCCTCCAGGAACAGCGCAGCGCCGAACTGTGGTGGCGCCACGGCGCCCCGCTCGACCCCGGCGCGCTGCACTTCGGCACCGCCCTGAAAGAACGCTACGGCGCCACCCGTACGTACACCTTCGCCAACGCCTGTGCCGCCACGCTCTACGCGCTGGCCATGGGGACCGACCTGATCGAGCTCGGCGAGGCCGACACCGTCGTGGTGGCCGGGACCGACTCCATCGGCGAGAGCGCCTACGGCACCCTCGACCGGGTCCAGAACGAGGTGCCCGGGGCGCTGCGCCCCTTCGACCGCTCGCACGCCGGGATGCTGATGGGCGAGGGAGCCGTCGCGGTGGTGCTCACCCGCGCGGCCGGCCCCGGCCGGCAGGTCCACGCGCGGCTGCGCGCGGTCGGCGTGAACTGCGACGCCCACCACTCCACCGCCCCCGACCCGGAGGGCATCACCCGCGTCCTGCACGAGACCCACCGCCGGGCCGAGGTGGCGCCGCGGGACATCGACCTCGTCATGCTGCACGGCAGCGGCACCCCGAAGAACGACTCCACCGAGGCCGCCGTGCTGTCCCGGATGTTCCCGGCCGGGAGCGGACCGCTGATGACCGCCGTCAAGTCGATGACCGGCCACACCCTCGGCGGCTCCGGCCTGCTGAGCCTGGTCATGGCGGCGATCGCCCTGCAGCGCGGCCAGGTGCCGCCCGTCCTCGGCCTCGTCGACCCCATCGAGGAGGCCGCCGGTCTGCGGCTGGTGCGCGACAAGGCCGCCGCCGCGGACCTGACGCTCGCCCAGATCGACGCGTTCGGCTTCGGCGGGATCAACGCCGCCGCGATCCTGGAGGCAGCACGATGACCACCGCGCACCCCTCGGCGCCGGCGCCCGCCCGCCGCGAGGCCGTCGTCACCGGCGTGGGCCTGGCCGTCCCCGGCCTCACCCTGCCCGACGAACTGCTCGGCACCGTCCGCGAGGGCGGCTTCGACCCCCGTACCGGACTCGTCGGCCGCGACCTGCGGCACAAGGACCGCGCCTCCCGGCTCGCGCTGCGCAGCGCCACGCCCGCCCTGCGCGACGCGGGCCTGCTCGGCGACGACGGCTTCACCGGCCACGGCGACTCCACCGCCGTCGTGGTCAGCAGCAACTTCGGCATCCTGGACAGTGTCTGCTCCTTCGCCGACATCATCGCCCGGGACACCGTGCTCGGCCTCAGCCCGCTCGGGCTGCCGCAGACCTCCAGCAACGTGATCGCCGGATCGGTCGCCATGGCCCACAAGCTGCGCGGCCCGAGCGTCACCCTGTGCAACGGCCCCACCAGCGGCCTCGACGCCCTCTACTGGGCCCGCGCGCTCATCGTCGCCGGGCGCGCGGAGACGGCCCTGGTGATCGGCGTGGAGCCCGACGGCGACGCCGTCGCCAAGCTCCTCGGCGGGGCGGCCGTGGACGGCGCGGTGGCGCTCGTCATCGAGTCGGCCTCCCGCGCGGCCGAACGCGGCGCCCGGGTCCGCGCCGTCCTGGCCGGCTGCGCCCGTGGGGACAGCCTGACCGAGGCCGTCACCACCGCCCGGTCCGGCGGCCCCGGCCGGACCCCGGCGGACGAGGCCCGCCCCGGGCCCGCCGTCGACCTGTGGCTGACCGACCGCCCGGTCCCCGAGGAGGCCGCGGGGGGCCCCGAGCGGGACTCCGCGGACACCGCGGGGGGCGCCGAGTCCGCGCCGGACGACACGGCAGTCCCGCCCCGCGTCCGGGCCGGCGCCGTCCTCGACCCGACCGCGTCGCTCGGCCTCTGCTCCGGCGCGCTCGGACTGCTCCAGGCCGCCGCCGCCGTCGCGCACTTCGACGAGCACCCCGGCCACACCGCACTCGCCACCTGCGGGGGCCCCGAGGACGACGCCGTCGCCGCGGTGTTCCTGCACGGCCCCTGCCGCACCGCCTGATCAAAGTCCCACCCCGCCCAGATGAGGAGTCACCGCCATGGCCGACCACACCGACAGGCCGCTCGACGTCGAAGAGCTCCGCGCCGTCGTCGCCGGGGCACTGGAACTGCCCGTCGAGGAAGTCACCGACGACGCGCGCTTCAAGGAGGACCTCGAGGTCGACTCGCTGATATCGCTGGAGATCGCCGTCCGCATCGAGGAGCGCTACGGCGTCAAGATCGACGAGTCGCAGCTGACCGAACTGGGGAAGTTCCGGCTCGTACGCGAACTCGTCGAGGCCGGTCTGGGCACCGAGTCCGCGACGTGAGCGGCACGGACCCGGGGCAGCGGCCCGCGCCCGCCGCCCGCCCGGTCGCGCTGGTGACCGGCGGGTCCCGGGGCATCGGGCGCGCCGTCGTCGTGCGGCTCGCCGAGGACGGCTACGACATCGCGTTCTGCTACCGCTCCGACTCCTCCGCGGCCGAGGCCGCGGCCAAGGCCGCCGAGGCGGCCGGTGCCCGCGTCCACCACCGGCAGGTCGACGTCGCCGACCTCGCGCAGGTGAAGGAGTTCGTCGCCGGGGCCGAAAAGGAGGCCGGCCCTCTGGCGGCCGTCGTCACCTCGGCCGGCATCACCCGGGACCGCCCGCTCGCCCTGATGACCGAGGACGAGTGGCACGGGGTGGTGGACACCAACCTCACCGGCACCTACAACGTCTGCCGTGCCGTCGTGTTCGCGATGATGAAGCGCCGCCGCGGCGCGATCGTCACGCTGTCCTCCATCGCCGGGGTGCACGGCAACGCCACACAGACGAACTACGCGGCCTCGAAGGCCGGGATCATCGGTCTCACCCGGTCACTGGCCAAGGAGGTCGGCCGTTACGGAATCCGGGCCAACACCGTGGCGCCCGGCCTGATCGACACCGACATGACGGCCGCACTGCCCGCCGAGGTGACCGAGCGCCACCTCGCCAACATCCCGCTCGGCCGGGCCGGTACACCGCGAGAGGTCGCCGACCTGGTCTCGTTCCTGGTCTCGGACCGGGCGGCCTACCTCACCGGCCAGGTCATCGAGCTCAACGGCGGCCTCTCCGGCTGACCGGGCCGCACCGCACGGGTGCGGCACGTCCGGCGCGCCCCGGGCCCGCGGCGCACACCCCCGGGACGTGGTCGCACCCGTGCCCGCAGGACAGCCGGACGGCCACGGCGGCGACCGCCCGCCCCACCCCGAGCGCTCCGCAGCTCGACCGGGAGGGCCGCCGCCGTGGCGCCCCCCAAGAACGGCCGCCGTCGGCACGACCACGATTCATCCGAGACAGGAACGGGAAGCGAAGCCATGCCTGGGATACCCCCTATCGAGGCCTACCCGATGCCCACCCCCGGTGGTCTGCCGGCCAATACGGCCCAGTGGACCCCCGACCCGGCCCGCGCGGTACTGCTCGTCCACGACATGCAGCGGTTCTTCCTGGCACCCTTCCCCGACAGCGTCCGCGGCTGGCTGGTGCAGAACGCGGCGACGGTGCGCGACCGCTGCGCCGCGCTCGGCGTCCCGGTGGCGTACACGGCGCAGCCCGGCAGCATGACGGAGCAGCAGCGGGGCCTGCTCAAGGACTTCTGGGGGCCGGGCATGCGCGCCGAGCCGTCCGACCGTGAGGTGATCGACGAGCTGGCGCCGGTGGACGGCGACTGGCGGCTGACCAAGTGGCGCTACAGCGCGTTCTTCAACTCCCCGCTGCTGGAACGCATGCGCGCGAGCGGCCGGGACCAGCTGATCCTCTGCGGCGTGTACGCGCACGTCGGCGTCCTGATGACCGCCGTCGAGGCGTTCACCCACGACATCCAGCCGTTCCTCGTGGCCGACGCCGTCGCCGACTTCTCCGAGCAGTACCACCGCCTGGCCCTGGACTACGCCGCCGAACGGTGCGCGGTCGTCCTCACCGCGAAGGAGGTCCTCGCATGAGCGCGTCCACGTCGGCCAAGGCGGCCGGAGGCGACCTGCTGACCCGGATCCTCACCGACCCGCCCGACGCGTACGCGCTGCTGTACCGGCCCGAGAGCGCGGGCGCCGGCAACCTCGACGTCCTCGTCGGCGAGGTCACCGAACCCGCGACGCTGGCCGCCCTCCCGCTGCCGGACGGGCCGGTGCACACGGGCCGCGCGCAGCACGACCTCCTCGTGGTCATCCCCTACCGGCAGATCGCCGAACGCGGTTTCACCGTCCCCGACGACGGGGCCCCGCTGATCGCGCTGGCCGTCACGGACCAGCAGCGGCTGAGCCTGCCCGACGCGCTGGCCCGGATACCCCAGGTGCCGATCACCCTGAGCGGCGGGCACTTCGACGTGGACGACGAGTCCTACCAGGAGATCGTCCGCGCCGTCGTCGGCCGGGAGATCGGTACGGGCGAGGGCGCGAACTTCGTCATCAAGCGCTCGTTCGTCGCCGACATCACCGACTACGGCCCGCACAGCGCGCTGACCTTCTTCACCCGGCTGCTGCGACGGGAGGCACGCGCCTACTGGACGTTCCTCGTCCACACCGGCGAGCGCACCTTCGTGGGCGCCACCCCCGAGCGGCACATCAGCGTGGACCGGGGCAAGGCCGTGATGAACCCCATCAGCGGCACGTACCCCTACCCGCCCCAGGGGCCCACCCTGGACGGTGTCCTCCAGTTCCTCGCCGACCGCAAGGAGACCGACGAGCTCTGCATGGTCGTCGACGAGGAACTGAAGATGATGGCCCGGATCTGCGAGAACGGCGGCCGTGTGGTCGGGCCCTATCTCAAGGAGATGACCCGCCTCGCCCACACCGAGTACCTCATCGAGGGGCACACCACCCGGGGCGCCGCCGACATCCTGCGCGAGACCATGTTCGCCCCGACCGTGACCGGTTCCCCCCTGGAGAGCGCCTGCCGGGTCATCAGCAAGTACGAGCCGCGGGGGCGCGGCTACTACAGCGGCGTGGCCGCGCTCATCGGACGCGACGAGTCGGGCCGTACGGCGCTGGACTCGGCCATCCTCATCCGCACCGCCGCCATCAGCGAGGCGGGCCGGGTGGGCATCGGCGTCGGCGCGACCCTGGTGCGCCACTCGGATCCGCGCGCCGAGAGCGCCGAGACCCGTGCCAAGGCGGGCGGCCTGGTGGCGGCCCTCGACTCCGGCAGCGGCGCCCGCCCCGCCGAACCGGCCGGCCAGGTAGCAGTCCCGGACCCGGGCAGCGCACGCTTCGCCGACCACCCGCAGGTCAGGGCGGCTCTGGAAGCGCGCAACGGCTGCCTCGCCGATTTCTGGCTGCGCGACGACGCCGACCGGATGGCGACGCGGAGCGAACCCCTGCTCGCCGGACTGCGGGTCCTCGTGGTGGACGCCGAGGACACCTTCACCTCCATGATCAAAAATCAGCTCCGGGCCCTGGGCCTGGCGGTGACGGTCCGGCGCTTCGACGAGCGGTACTCCCTGGACGGCTGGGACCTGGTCGTCCTCGGCCCGGGCCCCGGCGACCCCGCCGAGAGCGGCAACCCGAGGATGCGCCACCTCCACGCGGCGGTGCGCACCCTGCTGGAGCGGCACACCCCGTTCGTCGCCGTGTGCCTGAGCCACCAGGTACTCAGCCTCGCCCTGGGACTGGAGGTGATCCGGCTGAAGACCCCCAACCAGGGGGTCCAGAAGCCGATCGACCTGTTCGGCGCGACCGAACGCGTCGGTTTCTACAACACGTTCGCCGCCCGGAGCCTGGAGGACAAACGGGAGGTGCCGGGCGTCGGCTTCGTCGAGGTGAGCCACAACCCGGCCGACGGCGAGGTGTACGCCCTGCGCGGGCCCCACTTCGCGTCCGTACAGTTCCACCCCGAGTCGGTCCTCACCCAGGACGGCCCCCGCATCCTCGCCACGGCCGTACGGGAGGCCGTCGGCATCTGACCCCGATCTCCTCCCCGGGCTCCACCCGGGTCCACGACCCGATCTCCTCCCCGGCCGTCACGCGGGTCCACGACCCGATCTCCTCCCCGGCCGTCACACGGGTCCACGACCTGATCTCCTCCGCGAGTCCGCCCGGTCCACGACCCGGTCTCCGACGTGCTCTCCGGCCCCGACCTCCGTCCGTACGGCGGCAGGGTCATCACGGTCCGGGCCGGACGGGCACGGACGGCCCGGACGGGCACGGACGTCGAGGGGGTCCGCGCGTGCGGCCCCGTAACGGCCGGAGTGCTCCGGTGTCCGTTCGCGCGTGCGGCCGGGACGCGACGCGTCACCGGCTCGAGTCGTGCCGTCCTCCGGCTCACCCGCCGTGGTCCGCGCACCCCGGCACGGCATCGGAGCCGCAGCCCGGTCGCGTCGTGCATTCCAGTCGGATATGGGCGTGCAAGTGGTGAACTCGGCGTCTGAATACCGAAGTTGTACCCGTGACCGACTGCGGGGCGATTCGGGTCATGTGGTGACAACGCCGTAGCCGGCGGCTTCTTCGACCGGCGCGAAGCGGAGACCGGCGCAGCCGTCCGGAAACCCGCCGGCGGCGCGCGTCGACGTCTTCCGCTTCCGCACGGCCGAGTACACTCGCACGCGACTCCGCGAGCCTCCCGAGTACGGGTACGTCACCCCCTCGGGACGCGGACCCCGATGTATCCGGCTCTCGCCCCGCAGCGTAACCACCCGCTGTCCGTGTTCAGGGGGACTTCATCACCGTGGAAGACCTCGTGACCGAACAGGACCCCTGGGCGGCAGCCGGCCCGAGCGGCGCACGTTCCGGATCGGCGTCATGGGCGGCGATGTGAAGCGGAACGCCGCGCACTCCGGCGTGGGGCCTTCGGCCTGTCGGCTCCGGAGTGATCCTGAGCGTGAGCATCTGCCCGGTGGGCGCCCGCAGAAAGGGAGTGGAGTGGTGCGGCAAGAGCGCGCGATGCGGACGAGAAGGCAGATCCTGGACGCGGCGGGCGTGCTGTTCGCCGTGCTGGGGTACAAGACGGCGACGGTGGTCGACCTTCTCGCGCACTCCGGGGTGACCAAGGGGGCGTTCTACTTCCACTTCTCCTCCAAGGAAGACGTCGCCCGGGCTCTGTTCAAGGAGCAGAGCATGGAGCAGGACCTGGTGGCACCGCAGAAGTTCAAGCTGCAGGAGATCGTGGACGGGCATCTCGTCCTGACCAGCAAACTGCGCAACGGCGCCCGTGAACGCGGATGCTTCCGGCTCTGCCTGGAGCAGGGGCTCGACGAAGAGTTACGCAGGAGCTGGCTCCTCGAACGTGTCGTCTTCAACCAGAAGTTGCTGACAGCGGCCCGGGAACAGGGAGAGCTCGCCGCGCACGTGTCGGTGCGTGAGACGGCGGAATTCCTGGTCAGTGCCTGCATGGGGCTGCAGCTCATGTCCCAGACCGTCATCGACGACGCCGACACGGGCATGGGACGACGCATCGCACTCCTGCTGCGCAACGTCATGTCCGTCATCGCGATCCCGGACGTCTACGCCGAACTGGACATCAGGCAGGACCGGGGAATCCAGCTCCTGGAGACGTAGAAACCGCTCACCCACCCGCGGTCCCGCATGCCCGGGGCGGAGCACGGCGGGGCGCGGAAGTCCGCCGTGAGCTGCTGAGACTCCCGTCTCAGCGGCATGTCAGAGCCGTCTGGCACTGTTGTTCTCGTCGCCGGGGGAACCGGTGGACGAAGGGAGAGATTCCCGTAGCGGCCCAACGGGGCCCGGACTTGTCCGGCCGGGGCTTTGCCCCTCGCAGGTTCGAATCCTGCTCTCTCCGCTGCGCCTGCAAGACGAGGACGGCGACGTGTCCGGCGAAGTGAACATCTCGCCGGACACGTCGCCGTGCAGCGCTCATCGCAACCGCAGGAGACATTCTTATGGAACTCGCCTGGAAAATCCCCATGCAGGGCACGAGTCATTTCACATGGGAATACGATTCCGAGCGCGAAACCCTGCTGAATCTCTATCAAAAGGGCAAGGACAAGCAGTGGGACAGCGCGAAGCGCATCGACTGGTCTCTCGAAGTCGACCCCTACGACGCCCTCGGGACCCCTGAGCACACCCTCGGCCTGTACGGCTCGAAGCAGTACTCCAAGCTCAACGTAAGGGAAAAGCAGGAACTGCGGCAGCACATGGCTGCCTGGGAGTTCAGTCAGTTCCTGCACGGGGAGCAGGGCGCGATGATCTGTTCCGCGCGCATTGTGGAATCCGTCCCCGACATGGACTCGAAATTCTATGCCTCCACCCAGGTCATGGACGAGGCGCGGCACGTGGAACTCTTCTCCCGGTTCGTGGAGGAGAAGATCGAGATGACCTACCCGATCAGCCCCCACCTCAAGGAACTGCTCGGCCAGGCACTGCAGGACTCGCGCTGGGACATGCCCTACCTCGGCATGCAGGTCCTCATCGAGGGGCTAGCGCTCGCCGCCTTCGGGATCCTGCGGGACAAGACCACCAAGCCGCTGCCCAAGCAGATCCTCTCGTACATCATGCAGGACGAGGCCCGGCACGTCGCCTTCGGAAGGCTGGCGCTGCGGGACTACTACAAGAACCTGACCAGCCAGGAACTCGCGGAGCGCGAGGAGTTCATCGTCGAGGGCTGCTACCTGATGCGGGACCGGCTGCGGATGCAGGAGGTCTGGGAAAACCTCGGGTTCGACATGAAGGAGTGCATGGAGTACATGAACAACGGGCCGCGCATGCGGGCGTTCCGTTCCTTGCTCTTCACCCGCATCGTGCCGTGCGTCAAGGACATCGGCCTGTGGAGCCCCAAGATCCGGCAGGCGTACGACGACATGGGCGTCCTCGACCTGGCGGGCGCCGACCTGGTCAAGCTCATGGAGTCCGACGAACTCCAGGCCGAAGCGCTCGACGCGGAACGCCGCGAGATGGAGGCGAGGCGCGCCGAAGTGCACGAGGCCATCGCCGAGGGTGCGCTCCACGCGTCCGGCGGTGCCGGCAGCGGCTGACGCCGGAGCCTTCGTGCGGCGCGCCGGACGGGGGGCCGCCCGGGGATGAGGACGCGGGCCGGTGCTGTCCATCACGGACCACCGGCCCCGCTCCGTCTGCGGCCACGCCCGCCGCAGGTCCCGCGACGGCGGACACGCCGTGTCACCCCCCGCCGCGCCCGGGGACATTTCCGTACCGTCCGACCTCGAGGATCCGCACCCGCCGCAGCACGGACACGAGCCGGGGGCGGGGGCCCGGTGTGATCACCGTGCCCCCGCCCCCGCCCCCGCCCCCGTCGTGCGCCGGGCGGCCTCCGCGTGCGTCAGAAGGCGTTGCCGAAGATCAGTGCCAGCAGCCGCCCCACCTCGTCCGCCGACGCTTCCTCCAGGCGGTCGACCCCGTCGGCGAACTCCTCGCAGCCCCCCGTACCGAGCCACTTGTCCCGCACCATCTCCGCGATCGGCGGGCCGCCCTCACTGCCGACCGCCCCCACGGGCACATGCAGCTCGCGGCTGACGCTCCGCCCGTCCCGCATGCGCACGTGCACCCGCGCGCCGGTCACCTTGCGGGCGTCGCTGAAGTCCCGGCTCGGCGGCGGCAGTTCACCCACCAGGTCGACCAGCCACTGCCCATCGCCCTCCCAGCCCGCACCGAACTGCCGCAGCCACTCCTTGCCCCGCTCACCCGCCTGCCGCAGCGCCTCGCCGAAGGGCACCTCGCAGTGGAACAGCTCCCGCGTCATGTCCCGGTCCAGACGTACGTCCATCCGGCCGGCGAGCGACCACCGCTCCGTGTCCGCGAGGCCCTTCTCGGTGAAGTCCTCGGTGCTCAGCTGTCCCGTGAGCAGGGCGGTGGCCAGCGTGTACCGCAGCGAGAACACCAGCGCGCTCACCGGCGACACGGGACCGCGCAGGTACTCGGCGGCCCGGCGCTCCACCACCGCCGTGTACAGGGACGTGTCGACGTCGACCTCGGCGATGTCGTCGGCGCGCAGCGGACGCCCCGGTGAGGACAGTTCCCGGTGCAGCTCCAGGCCCACATCGATGGCGGAGTCCATGCCCGGCCCCCCGGGGTGCACCTTGAAGGACGTCGTGCGGGTGTGCCAGCGCGTGCCGAGCCCGGCCACCACGGCCTCGGGAAGCGCGATGGTGGCGAACCGGGAGAGGAACCCCTCCGGGTGCTCGAAGATCACCGGGCTGCCCGCGAGGCCCACGGCCGAGGCGTCACAGGCGTCGAGTCCCACCCGCACCGGGGTCGACGCGCCGAAGAGCTTGGCGTCGCCGTCGAGGAAGCCCACGGGCACCGTACGGGGAGGCAGCCCGAAGCCGAGGCCGAGCGTGTCCACCCAGCGCTGCGCCGACGCGTTCTCGCCGCGCAGCCGCCCGGCTATGGCCCCGGTGACGTGGGTGAACGCGGCGCTCTGGCCCCGGAAGGGACCCAGCGTCGTGGCGGCGGTGATCCGGGCCGCCGTCTCGTTCGCGACGATGATCGAGGTGAGCAGCTGTTTCCCGGTGAGCCGCTGTCTTGTCGCGTACGCGAGGGGGACGGCCACGGTCGAGTTGGACAGGTGCCCGGCGTAGGCCGTGTCGTCGAAGTGGAGCCAGGACCCGAGTCCGGCGAGCACGAAGGCGGACCGGGCCGGGTCGTCCTGGAACGGCGCGCCGAAGCCCTGGACGAACCGCTGGCCCAAGGGGTGCTCCAGGCCGGCCCGCACGGCTGCCAGCTGGGACAGGATCTGGTGTTTGGCGGTGGTGACGACATCGTCCGGTATCTCGTCCAGGCGCAGCACACTCGCCCATCCCGCCAGCTCTTCCGTGAGTGTCGTCACTGGGTCTCCCTCGATCCGCTCGGGTGCTCTCGCGCCGTCGTGCTTCGGTGCCTACGCGTGTCTTACGCACGAAGGGGCTTCACCCCTCATCCCGGGCGGCAGGTGACGTGACGCCGTCTCCGTCGTCACCGGAAACACGGGGACCGCGGCATCCGCGCCACCGACCGGAGCGCCCGGCCGTGAAGCCCGGCCACCCGGCCACGGCCACGGCCACCGGCGAGCCCGCGGCCAGTCCGAGTCGCCCCGTCCGGAGCGGCGCACCGGGCATCGACCCGCGCCCCGCCCTCCCGGATGGCGGTTGTTTTGAGGGGTGCGGTGGTCGCCCGCGTAACAGGAACGTTCGCCCCCGTACCCACACCTGAGCGAGGCATCTGCCGTGACAGCCGCACCTTCACCCACCCGGCTGCAGTCCGGGCACTCGAGCGAGACGGCCCATCTCACCGCCCGCGCCCGCGCCGCCGACGCCGTCATCGAGCCGGACAGGCGACTGCTGGGCGACACCTACGCGCACCTGTTCGTCACCGTTCCCCCGCCCGTCACCTCGCAGGAGGCCCTCGACCGGCTGCAGCGCCTGGACCGGGCCCACGGCGGTTTCATCGCCGAGATACTCCTGAGGCAGCGCTACTTCGAGGACCTGGTCGCGCTCGCGGTCGACGCGGGGGTGCGCCAGGTGGTGCTGCTCGGCGCCGGATACGACACCACGGCGCTGCGCCACACCGGCCCCGACACGGTGCGGTTCTTCGAGGTGGACCATCCCGCGACGCAGGCGGCCAAGCTGGAGGTGCTCGCCGCGGCGGACCTCACCCCGCCGGTCACCTCGGTGCCCCTCGACTTCACCGCGGGCGCCTCGCTGCGTGCGGAGCTCACCGCGCACGGCTTCGACACCGACGCGCCGTGTGTCGTGGGGTGGCTGGGGGTGACGTTCTTCCTGCCGGCCGAGGCGTGCCGCGCCACCCTCGCCGACCTGGCGGACACCGTCGCGCCCGGCAGCCTGCTGCTCTTCGACTACATGGACGAGGCCGTCGTGAACGGCACCAGTCCGTACCAGGGCGCCCTGCAGATGGCGCGTCAGGTCGCCGAACAGGGCGAGCCGTACATCAACGGCCTGACCCCGCACACCGCCGCCGCCACGGCCCGTGACGCGGGCTTCGAACCCGTGGAACAGCTGCGCGTGGCCGAATTGGTCCGACGCTACGGCGGCCCCGACCCTTACTGCAGCGACGACGACTTCATGGGCCTGGTCACGGCGCGTCGCACGGAGCGAGGGGCGAGCGGCCGTGGTGACTGAACCGGGATGGGCGGCCCGCGCCCTGCTGATCGCCAATCCCCGGGCCGGGGCCCGCGACCGGCGGCTCATCGACCAGGTCGTCGCACACTGCGAGGGCCTGGTGCCGCACCTCGACGTCGTCCACACCGAATACCAGGGCCACGCCGAGGAGTGCGCGGCCGGGGCCTTCGCCGCGCACCACGACGTGGTGATCGTGCTCGGCGGTGACGGCACGACCCGCGAGGTGGCGTCGGGCCTGGCCCGCACCGGTCTCGGGCAGCCCGCGGGGAAGCGGCCCGCGATGATCAACATCCCTCTCGGCACCGGGAACTCGTTCTACCAGGAGATCTGGGCCGACGCCCCCTGGCGCGAGGTCCTCGACCAGGCCCTGTCCGGCGAGCACCCCCACCTGCGCCGGGTGGACATGGCGCACATCCGGGAGATCGACGTCCTGGCGCTGCTCGGCGCGGGGTCGGGCCTGGTCGCCGACGTCCTGGAGGTGGCCAACCGCATGGTCGACGTCCGGGGCCGCGACCGCTACCAGCAGGCCGTCGCCCAGGTCATGAGCGCGTACGCGCCGTACGAGGGCCGGGTGAGCGTGGACGGGGAAGTCGTCCACGAGGGCCCCGTCGTCCTGGTGAACATCGGCGGCGGCCGCTACCGGGCGGGCCGGTTCAAACTGCTGCCGCACTCGGTCATCGACGACGGCCTGCTCGACGTCTGCGTGGTGGGCGGGCAGATGGGCGTACGCGAGCTGGCCGGACTGACCCGGGACGGCAGCCACATCGGGCGCCCCGGCGTGGTGTACGAGCGTGGCTCCCGCTTCGTCGTCGAGCGCACCGACGGCGGCCGGCTCTCCTTCGAGCACGACGGTGAGCTGCGCACGTGCGACGTCTCGCGCTACACCATCGACGTACTCCCCGCCGTCCTTCCCGTCCTCGCCCCGCCCACGCCGCCGGGACCGGGCCCCGCGCACGCGTCCGGCGCCGCGCGGCTCGCCGAGGGCGTCGCATGAGCGGTGAGGGCGACGGAGGTCTCACGCGGGCTCTCGCGCAGTGGACCGCGGGGCTGCGGTACGACGACATTCCCGCTCGTGTCGGCTCGGTCGTCACCAGCCAGGTCGTCTCCCACCTCGCGGCGGTCCGCGCCACCGCCGCCCACCCGGTGGGCCGCACCCTCCTCGCGGCCTTCGGCCCCCTCGACGCCGACGGCGATCCGGCCCGTACGGCCCATCTGACGGCGGCGCTGTCCTCCAGCCTCTATCTGGAGGACACCCTGTACGCGGGCCACGTCTCGCACGCCGCCGTCGGCGTCCCGGTGGCGTACCAGAAGCGCCAGGCGCTCTCCGGACGCGCCCTGATCACCGCCGTGACCGCCGCCAACGAGGCCGCCGCCCGCGTCACCGCCGCGGGCACGCTCGGCCCGTTCCGGGGGCAGTGGGCCGGCCACACCCATCTCGTGGCGGCCTGTGCCGCCCTGCTGCACGGCGAGGGCGCGGACGCCGGGAAGCTGCTGAACGCCTGGGGCCTGGCGCTGGCCGCGCCCCCGCGTGCGCTGCGCCCCGCGGTGCTCGCCAGCGACGCGAAGGTGCTGTCCGCCGCCGCTCCCGTGCGCACGGCGATCGACGCCTGCGCCGCCGCGCTCGCCGGGCTCACCGGCCGCGACGACGTGATCGAGCATCCCGAGGGGCTCCTGGCGGTGTTCTCCGGGGCTGCCGTGCCCGAACTCGTGGCGTACGGGCTCGGCGAGCGCTGGCACACCGAGACCCTGTCCTTCAAGCTGCTGCCCGCCGGCGTCCACCTGGACGCGCTGGTCGAGTGCGCCGCCGAACTGCATCGCAGACTGCGCCCCGACGGTTCAGCGGGCATCGCCTCGGTCGACGTGGCCGTGCCCAGGATGACCATGGTGATGAGCGGTCACGCGGACCGCTATGTGCGGGGCGCCGCCACCTCCCTGCCCGCCCTCAACCTCAGCGCCGGGTACAACGTCGCCACCGCCCTGCTCACCGGCGGTCTCACGGTCGCCGATCTCGCCCCGCCGGGCCTGGCCGAGGAGGGCCGCTGGGAGCTCGCGAAGCGGGTGCGGCTGTACGCGGACGAGGAGCTGAGCCGGCTGGGCGTGATGTCCACCGCCCCGGTCGGCGAGACGCTGCGCCACGCCGGGCCGCGTGCCCTGGAGTGGAAGACGGAGCTGCCCGGTATCCCCATGGAGAAGCTCCTGGACGAGCTCGGTCCGCCCGCGGCCTCCTTCGGGGAGGCCACCAAGATGCTGGGCTGCCGCATGACGGTGCGGATGCGCGACGGGCGCGAGGAGACCTGCGAGCTGGCCGCGGGGACCGGAGCCGTCGGGTCGGACTCCTGGCAGAACCATCCGGCCCTGGTGCGCGGGAAGCTGCTGCGCACGGGCGTGGACGAGGCGGCGGCCGACGCCCTGGCCCGTCTGGAGGAGCTCACGGCGCGAGAACTCGCGGAGGTGCTGCGCCAGGTCTTGCGCCTCGAGCAATAATACCTACTGTTGGTATGTGAACTGGGTCACGTCGCCCGGGGTTCGTTGACACTCACTGTCAGTACTAAATACATTCCTACCAACGGTATCTAAGAAAGAGGTGTGACCCGTGGCTACCCCCGATGCCGCCGCTCCACAGCGCCGGTCAGCGGCGTCCTTACTGCTCCTGGCGGCCGGAGCCTCGTTCCTGGCAGTGCTCGACGTCACCGTCGTGAACCTCGCGATGCCCGACCTGCGCGAGGACTTCACAGGCTCCGCGTTCAAGAACCTGTCGTGGGTCATCACCATCTACGCGATCGTCTTCGCGGCCCTCCTCGCCCCGGCGGGACGCCTCGCGGACGCGCTGGGCAGGCGCACGGTCTTCCTCGCGGGCATGAGCGTCTTCACGGCGGCATCGCTGCTGTGCGCCCTGTCGCCCAACCTCGGCTTCCTGCTGGCGGCCCGCGCGATCCAGGGATGCGGCGCCGCCGCGATGATCCCCGCCTCGCTCGCCATCGTGCTCATGGACTCCCCGCCCGAGCGCCGCCGTGCGGCCATCGGCCAGTGGAGCGCCGCGGCGGCCCTGGCGGCGGCGGTCGGTCCCGCCGTCGGCGGCGTCCTCGTCGACATCTTCGGCTGGCGCTCGCTCTTCCTGATCAACATCCCCTTCGGGCTGTACTTCCTCTACGGCGCCGTCGCGATCCCGCGCACGACCGCCCCGGGCGCCGAGCGCAAGCTCCCGGACCTGCTGGGCACGATCATGCTGGGCGCCGGTGTCGGCCTGTTCTGCCTCGGCATCAGCAAGGGCAGCGAGTGGGGCTGGAGCGAGCCCTCCAGCCTGGTCTGCCTCATCGCCGGCCCGGTCCTGATCGCCCTGTGCCTGCTGCGCTCCGCCAAGCACCCGGCCCCCGCCCTGGAAATCTCCCTGTGGCGCAACCGCACCTTCGCCCTGGCCAACGCCGCCGCGTTCTGCTACGGCATCGCGCTCTTCTCGTGGCTCCTGGTCGGCGTCCTGTACGTCACCCAGGTGTGGGGCTACTCCGAGCTGGAGGCCGGACTCGCCATGACGCCGGGCGCGTTCGCGGCGACGGCCGTCGCCATGCGGGTCGGCAAGCTTCCGCCCACCTACGGGCCGCGGCTCGCCACCACCGGCGGCGCGGTCGTCCTGGCCGGCACCGGCTTCCTCCTCGCCTTCACCCTCCCCGACCACTCGATGTTCCTCGCCTACTGGCTTCCGCTCGGTGTCCTGGCGGGTGTCGGCATGGGTGCCATCACCACCGGCACGTCCACGGCCGCCGCGCTCTCCGTCTCGCCGCTGCGGTTCGCCGGGGCGACGGGCCTGAACCAGACGGCCCGGCAGATCGGCGGTGCCATCGGCATCGCGATCCTGGCCACCGTGGTCTCCGGAGCCCTCACGGACATCGCCGACTTCGAGCGCATCTACCTGATCGCCGCGTGCGCCTCCGTGGTGGTGGCCGTCCTCGGGCTCGGCCTCACCATCAAGCTGCCGCCGGCCCCGGCCGCCGCCACGCCCCCCGCGCAGGCCGCCGGCGAGCAGAAGACGCCGACCTCCGACGCCGCGAACTAGTACGGCACGACCACCGCCCTCACCCAAGGAGACGTCAGCCATGACGAGCACGGAGTCGTCCTCGGACCGCACACAGGAGCTGCAGGACCCGCACCTGCTGACCGCGGAGGAGATCACCGCCCAGCTCCAGGGCGCCCCCTGGACCCGGTACGCCGCCATCGGCGACAGCATCGTCGCGGGCCACCGCGAACCCGTCGAGGGCTACGCCGACCTCAGCTGGGCCGACCGCGTGGCGACCGCGCTGCAACAGATCAACCCGCAGCTCGAGTACCGCAACTTCGGCGTGCGGGACCTGTCGGCAGCGAAGATCAGGGCCACGCAGCTCGACCCGGCGCTGGACTTCAAGCCGGACATCGCCATCGTGGTGGCGGGCGGGAACGACCTGCTCGGCAAGCACTTCGACACGGCGGCCGTGGAGACGGAACAGGCCCGTATGGTCTCGGCGCTGCGCAGCCGGGGCTGCACGGTCGTGACGATGGGCCTGTTCGACAACACCTGGACGCCGTACGTCGCCGACAAGTACAAGGCGGTCATGAAGCACCGGCTCCAGCAGTTCTCCGACCTCACCCAGGCGGTGACGCAGCGCATGGGCGGGCTGCACGTCGACCTTCCCAGCCACCCCGCGGGCAAGGAGCCGATCTTCGCCTCCGACGGCCTCCACCTCAACGCGCGCGGGCACGCGGTTGTCGCGACCGAGGTGATCCGCACGCTGGGCGAGCACCTCGCCGCCAAGCGGGCCTGAGCCGCCGCCCCGGAACCGGGTCCCGGCGGGCGCGAGACCGTCTCGTCCCCCGCGGCGGTACGCCCCGCCGGGGCCACCGGGCTCCTCCTCGGAGGAGCTCGGGCTTCGGCATATCAGGAGGACTCCCGGTCGGAATCCCGATGCACGCCGTGCCGGCCGCCCGTCGCCGGCCGCAATCGTCCCGGGCCGCAGGACCAAGGTGAAGGACGCCGAAAGAAGGAAGGTGGGACACCGTGAACGCCCGCTCTGCCGACGAGCCGTACGACCCCTACTGCATCTCCCCGGCCATGGCCACAGAGCTACTGACGCAGGCGCCCTGGCGGCGGTTCGTCGTCCTGGGCGACGCCTTCGCGGAAGGGCCGGGGGAGCCGTGCGAGGGCTACGACGACGTTCCCTGGGCGCACGGCGTGGCCGCCGCGCTGCGCTCGGTCCATCCGGACCTGGCCTATCTCAACCTGGCCCAGCGGAACCCGATCGCCGCCGAGGTGCGCGCCAGGCAGCTCGGCAAGGCGCTGACCTTCCAGCCCGACCTCGCGGCCGTGGCGGCGGGCGGCAGCGACGTACTGCGCGAATCCTTCGACGCCGACGCGACGGAGGCGGAACTGGCCCGGGTCATCGCCCCGTTGAGGGACGCGGGCGTCGAGGTGGTCATCCTCGCGCCGTTCGGCAGCGGCAGCACGGGGGACCTGCCCAGGGACGTCCTGCGCCGACGGCTGCAACTGCTGGCGGAGCGCACCTACGACCTGGCGCTGCGCAACGGCGCGATCCACGTCGACCTGAGCGCCCATCCCGCCGACGCCGACCCCGGCATCTTCGGAGCGGACGGCTGGCACGTCAACGCACGGGGCCACGCCATCGCCGCCGCGGCGACGATCCGCCGTCTGGGCGTCCACCTCGGCGTGTACGGCCCGCCCACCCTCCACTGAGGCGCGGCCTCCTGGCACGCCCGGGAGGCCCCGCGGGGCGCGCGTCCGACGGACGGGACCCCGCCGTGCGGACAGCGGAGCCCGGACCGGGGGACCGCCCGCCCCGAGCGCGCCGCCGAACGCCGCCCCGACGGGCTCCGGTACGAGGCCCCTCCGGCCGGCGGTCTACGGCTGCAACGTGGGAGGCATGCGCCGAATGGAGTCGAAGAGCAACCGGAACTGGCGCAGGGTGGCGTCGAGGAGCTCGTCTGGATCGTCCGCGTGCGCCATGGCCATGGCGGCCTCGCACTGGGCGCCGTAGATCATCGAAGCCAGCGACTCGACCTCGTGCCGGGGAAAGCGTCCCTTGCCCACGGCCTGGGCGAGGCCGTAGAACATCATGCGCCGGCAGTCGGCGCGAATGTCGCGCATGACCTCCCACCCCAGCGCGCCGGGCGCGTCGATGAGGGTGATGCGCTGCGTGCTGGGCTCCATGGAGCCGACCAGGAATTCCCGCATTCCCTGGAACAGCGCTTCCCAGGGGTCGTTGTAGTGCGAGTACTTCTGGGCGATCGCACTGGAGAGGTCGTGCTGTTCGCGCTCGTACACCGCTCGGAAGAGCTGTTCCTTGTTCTTGAAGTGGTGATAGAACGCGCCCTTGGTGACCTCGGCGGCGTCGCAGATGGCGTCGAGCGAGGTGGAGGTGTACCCGTCCCGGGCGAACAAATTCCGTGCGGCGACGAGAAGTTGGTGCGTGGTCGTGGAGGAGCGCTCCTGCTGGGTGCGGCGTCCGGTTCGCTTCGTCGCCGTCTGCTGAGTCATATGGTTGTGCTCCTCCTCACGACCGGCTTGTGCCACCAGGGTCGCAGTCGACCGCCGCCGCCGTGACGGTTTCCCGGCGGGGGGCACTGTCCTGGCGTCGTATGTGAGTGACAGTCTAGGTTACGTACTGATAGTCGGACTCTGCAATGGGACCGACGTCCGGAGCGGCGGACGGCCCGAATAAGGGATTCCCGGGGCGCTCAGCCCTTCACCTCTTGTCCCGCGGTCGTGCGGGGCTCAGTGGCCGCGTCGGCGTCCCCGGCGAGTGCGATGCGGTCGAGGGCCTCGGGGGTCGCGATGTTCGGCAGCAGGTGACGCAGGAAGGAGACCACCCGCTGCCCCAGGTCGGTCCCGTCGGGCAGGATCTGCGAGGCGAGGCGGGCGCCGGCGAAGGCGCCGACCAGGAGTTCCGCGGCTTCGTCGGCGGCGACGTCGGGGCGCAGCGCCCCCTGTCTGCCGGCCTCCTCGAGCAGATGCTGGTAGCGCCCGGCCCACACGTGATATGGACGCTGGCGTTCCGCCGTGTCAAGTCCTTGTTCCAGACACAGCCGAAAGCTGCCGCTCACGATGGGGTCGTTCTCCAACTGGTGGGCCGTCGCCAGGGTCCGCTCCTTCAGCTCCTCGAGCTTGAACGGCAGCGGTCCCGCGGTGGCCGGGCGGGCTATCCACTCGTCCAGGACGGCGCTCGCCACGTCACGCTTGGACGCGAAGTGGAAGTAGAAGGCCCCCCTGGTGACACCCGCTCGCGCGGCGATGCCGACGCATGTCGCGGCCACGTACCCGCGCTCGGCGAACTCCTCCGCTCCGGCCTCCAGGATGAGCCGGCGGGTCCTGGCCGCCCGTTCCTGTATCGCCACACACCCTCCTTGTCGATTTGTCGATGTGTCCATCATGGCCGCGGGGCCCGGATCCCGGGTTCAAGCCTGTGGATCTTGACCGGATCCTGCGCTTCGATGGCCCAAAAGAGCCCAACATTTAGTAGAAGCAAGGGTTGTGTTCAAAACCAGCACGTGTGTATGTTCTGGGATCGATAGAAAGTTCGACGCGTCACACGCTCGGAGTGGTGCCGAATCTCTCGGCCCGGAAAGGTTTAACCGGCTCTTCGGCTCGTTAAACGGTTGATTCCCGACAGGTATGTCCTTCTGAATGTCGAAGTCGTGACGTTCGATGTGTACGCGAGTCTCCTTTCTGATGTTTCCGTACGTGTGGCTGAGTCAATGTAACACGTCCGTCTATCAGTTCCGAACCACGGGGGTTTAAGGTGCGGATCGGGCTACTCGGGCCATTAACTGTGACCGATCACTGTATTCCCATCGATATTCCGGGTGAGAAGCTCAGAGCCATTATCGCCACGCTTGCTCTCACTTCTGGAATGACGGTTTCGTCTTTCGCTCTGCTGGACGAACTCTGGGGCGAGCAGCCGCCGCGAAGCGCGGCGAACTCGCTTCAGGGGCATATTGCCAGGCTGCGCCGGGCGCTGGTACAGCACAGCGGAAAGGAGGACATACGAAATGTGATCCGGACATCGGGTTCGGGATACATGCTCGTGCTTCCACCGGAGAACATCGACGCCTCGCGGTTCATCCTGGACGTCGAACTGGCGAGCCACATCAGGACCCGCGAGCCGGAGAGGGCCATCGCCCTCCTCACCAACGCCCTCGACACGTGGCGCGGGCCCGCGCTGCTCGACACCGGGCACGGCATGATCTGCCGCACCGCCGCCGCCCGGCTCGAGGAGACGCGGCTCATGGCCAGGGAACTCCTCATCGAGGCCAAGCTCGCGCTCGGCGGCCACCACGAGGTGGTGTCGGAGCTGGAGCAACTTCTCTCGCGCCACCCGCTCAGGGAGCGGCTGTGCGAGCAGTTGATGGTCGCCCTGTACCGGTGCGGCCGCCAGGCCGACGCCATCGGGACCTTCCACCGGGTGCGCCAGCGGCTGTCCGCGGAGCTCGGCCTGGAGCCGGGGCCGGGCCTGCAGAACACCATGGTGGAGATCCTGCGGCAGGGGCCGAGCCTGCTGCACAGGGCCAGCTGAGCGGCGGGGCGGGCGGCGGGCCGGCCTCCGGGCGGCTCGCCGCCCGCCCCGCGACCGGACCCGGCGCGGGGGCCGGCGTGCCGGACGGTGAGGAACGCGGTGGCCGGCCCACCGGGTGTTCGGTGCCGGTGGGCCGGGGCCGCGGCCCGCATCGGCCGGGCTTCAGGAGCAGGCACCTGGGCCGCGCGGGCCGCTTCGCGCAGTGCGCGGGCCGGCCCGGCCTGGTGGCGAAGACCGGGCGCGCCGTCTCGCCGCACCGGGCGCACCCGTCCGTCTGCTCCCCGGGCAGGGGCAGGGGCAGGGGGCGGGCGGCGGGGGGCGGGCGGCGGTCGATGACGGCGTGCCCGGCGGCAGCCGCACAGGTGAGCATCGGCAGCCGGGGGTCCGGGCGGGCGACGCTGTGGCGGGCAGGCCTTCGTGCCGCACCACGAGCCGGTTTCGAGCGCCTCGCGGAGCGGGAGGGGGCGGCGCGCCGGACTCCGCGCCGCCCCGGTCCCGTCCGGCTGCGGCCCGATCCGCCGGCGACGCCCCGGGAACACCCACGCGTGATCCTGCTGCGCGCGCCGTCACACCCCCTCGGAGGGGAGGATCAGATGGACTTGGTCACGCGCAGGATCTGCCAGATCGCCCCGAAACTGGCGCCCCCCTGGAACGCCAGGTACTCGGGCAGCACCAGGTGCGGCCCCCATTTCTCCTTGTAGGCCAGTTGGGTCGCGGCCGGATAGATCGAGCCGCCCTTCTCCGCGAGCAGCCGCATGAACTTCCCCGTCAGCGCACTGTTCCCGGGAATTTCGCAGGCCGGGTCGAGACCGGTGAACGGAGTGAAACCGAAATGCAGCCACTCGGCGCGCTCCTCGGTGAACCGCTCGATCGCCGCGGCGTTGATGGCCTCCATGACGCCCGGCATCACATCGGGAAGCCGCCGGCTCAGGTCGTGCAGCCAGCCCGGGCGGCTGCCATAGGCCGGAGAGTACGAGATGTAGGCGACCGGCCTGTCCTCGATGAGCCCCACGAACAGCCGGCGGTGTTCCTGCGCCGGGCCGCCCACCTGTCCCACCAGGAATTCGATCTCCTTGACGTGCTTGCCCTTCGCGCGGAGCCAGTCCCGGTCGATCTCGCCGATCTGTTTCCTGACGTCCTCGTCGTACGGCAGTTCGTGTACCTGGAGGCCGCTGCGCTTCGCCCTCGATATCTTGTTGCGCAGCTTCATGAACTTCGTGCCGCGCAGTGTGAACTCCGGCAGATGTACCGAGTATGAGGAACCCACCTGGTTCACGGTGAAACCCGCCGCCGCGAACAGTTCGACGTCCGTCTGCTGGAGCTGTATTCCGACGATCTTGCGCCGTTCTGCGCGCGCGTACCTCTCGAACTCCTCCAGCAGCGTGCGCTGCTGCTCCTTCTCGGCGAACGCGCCGCCGAACTGGATGAAGTACCTGCCCGCCCGGCGATAGGTGATGACCCCTCCGCCGCTTCCCTCGAAGTGTTCGTTGCCCTCATTGACCGCGAGGAAAGCGCTGGCATTGTCGCCGTGGTCCCGGATCGATCGCAGAACTGACTCCAGTTTGCCCTGAGCGCCTTGAGAAGACTCCACCGACTGGCTCATCAGTCCACTCCATCGTCATATCGTCTATGGATGTGCGGGAATGTAGCAGAAGGTGGCGGCGAAATGCTGAAAAGCCTGTATCAGTGAGATCTAAGCGGCCTCTCAGAGGGCTCTGAAAGCATCGTTCGCGAGGCTGGCGCAGGTAAGTTTTCGAATGATGAGGAGTGTCCGTGGGCAGTACACAGCTGTCTCGCCCGGTGTCGCAGAATTCATCTGCTCCACCCCCCAAAGCCGCTTCCCTGCGCACCTATCACTCTTATGTGAGGGGTGAGCCGCTGGAAAGCGCCGAGTGGGTGTACGTGCTGAATTCCAGCACCCTGCTCGACGACGTCTTCACCAGCCTGACTCTCAAGCGGAAACTGGAACAGGGGCGCATCACGCCCGAGGAACGGCGTGACGTCGTCGTGGGGCGGGTCGCCAAGGCGGACCGGGCCACCGTGCAGCTGGCGATCGACGCCGCGGCGGAAGCCGCCCCCGCCTGGGGCGCGTTCCCCCTCGACGAACGCATCGGGCGCTTCGGCACGCTCCTGCACGACAGGCTCGCCGAGCGGGCCGAGGAGATAGCGGAGATCCTCGTCCAGGAGGGGCATCCCCTGATGCTCGCCCAGTGGCAGGTCTCCGGGATGCTGGAATGCTTCAGCCCCGAATCCAACGCCTTCTACCGCTCCCAGATGTTCCAGGAGTTCCACCGCGGTGAGCGCCGGCTGCAGGTGCGCAGGCAGCCCGACGGGGTGGTGTGCCTCAACCCGCCTCAGAACGCGCCGCTGTCGAGCGCGCTGCTCGGCGTCACCGCCGTCATGGGCGGCAACTCGCTCATCGTCCGCGCCCCGCGCAGCGGCCCGCTCGGCGTGATGTACGTGATGCAGGAGATCGTCGCCCCCGCACTCGACGAGGTGGGTGCCCCGCCCGGCACCCTCAACGTGGTCTGCGGAGACCCCGGTCCCATGCTCTCGGCCTGGCTCGCCAGCCCCGACGTCGACGACATCATCTACTTCGGCTCCAGCGAGAACGGCACGAAGTTCGAGGCGCGCTGCGTGGCCGAGGGCAAGAAGCCCATCCTCGAACTCGCCGGCAACGACGTCGTGACCGTCTGGAAGGACGCCGACATCGACCTGGCGGCCGAGGCGCTCACCGAGAGCTTCTACGGCTCCGGACAGCTGTGCATGATCCCCAACCAGGTCCTGGTCCACCCCGACGTCGCCGACGAGCTGATCGCCACCCTGGTCCGCAAGGTCGGGCACATCCGGCCGGGCTACCCGACCGAGCCCGACGTCCTTCTCACGCCCGTGCTGCGCAACGAGAAGTTCTTCAAGTGCCTGGACGACGCGCTGGCCAAGGGCGCCGAGCTGGCCTGCGGCGGGCACGCCATGCAACTGGACGAGAGCCGCGACCCCAACGGCATCTTCCTGGAGCCGACCGTCATCGTCGTACGCGGCCTGGACCACGCACGCGAGGTCGAGGCCGTGGCGCACGAGACGTTCTTCCCGCTGCTGCCCATCGTGGTCGCGGACCCCGCGCCCGACGGAGAGCTCCTGGAGCGCTTCATCGACTTCGTCAACTCCAACGCCTACGGACTGCGCAACTCCCTGTGGGCGAAGGACTCGAAGGCCGTGGACCGCTTCCTGGCACGGGTGGGCAACGGCGGACTGCTCAAGGTCAACGACTCCCACATCGGCTTCCTGCCCTGCCTGCCCACCCACGGCGGCACGGGACTGACCGGCGGCGTGTTCGGCGAGGCCAACTACCCGATCCTGCGCACCTCCCATGTCCAGGGCGTGAGCATCTCCACGGGCTCCCGTCCACGCGACGCGGTCTTCGGAGCCTGGCGGACCCTGCGCGAGCAGACGACCTCGTAACCACCCCGCAACCCGCCTCCGCGAAGGAGTTCCCATGCGTGCACTGGATGCCGCCCGCGACACCTGCGAGCGCTATCTGCCCGGACTGCTCGGCGCGCTCGCCGAGCACTCGCTCGACGACCTGGAGCGGCCCGACAGCCCCGCCATCGGCCTGTTCCGCTCCCACGGCGGACCCGCCCTGGTCATCCCCAAGACGTATTCCGGCCTCGGCGCCGGCCCCCGCGAAGCGGTCGAGGTGACCCGGGCGCTCGCCGCCGCATCGCCCTCGCTCGCCGTCGCCACCACCATGCACCACTTCTCCGTCGCCACGCTCTTCTCGCTCGCCGACAGCCTCCAGTCCAGTGGGGTCGAGTGGGCGCTGCTCGAGGGGATCGTGGAGCAGAACCTGCTGGTCGCCTCCGGCTTCGCCGAGGGCAGGCCCGGACGCGGCATCCTCGAGCCGACCATGGAGGCCCGCCTGGACGAGGGCGGCAAGGGCTACCGCATCAACGGCTCCAAGAAGCCGTGCAGTCTCTCCTCGTCCATGGACCTGCTCACGGCGAGCGTCGCGCTGCCCGCCGCGGACGGCACCAGCGAGATGGCCGTGCTGCTCGTGCCCCGCCAGACCGAGGGCGTGACCGTCCACCCCTTCTGGTCCAGCTGGGCGCTGGCGGGCGCGGAGAGCGACGAGATCCGCCTCACCGACGTACTCGTCGACGAACAGCAGGTCATGCGGACCGAGCTGGGCGACAGCGGCGAACTGGACGAGTTGCAGACCGTCGGCTTCATCTGGTTCGAGATGCTGATCTCCGCCTCGTACCTCGGCATCGCCAGCGCGCTCGCCGAGCGCGTCACCACCGCCGGGCGCGGCTCGGTCTCCGAGCGGGCGCAGCTGGTCACCCGCCTGGAGACGGCCTCCCTGCTGCTCGAGGGCGTGGCCCGGATGATCGAGGACGGCGAGACGGACAACGCCGCGCTCGGCAAGTCCCTGGTGGCCCGCTACGGAGCGCAGGACGCCATCGGCGAAACCGTGCGCAGGGCCGTGGAACTCCTCGGCGGAATGGCGTTCATCAGCAGCGGCGACGTCGGCTATCTGGCCGCCGCCTCCAACGGGCTCTCCTTCCACCCACCGTCCCGCTCCAGCTTCGCCGAGCCGTTCGTCGAGCACGTCGGCGGCAAGCCGCTGCGGCTGGCCTGAGGAGTCGCCACATGACCACCACCACGGACGCGCCGTCCTACAGCCGGGAACACATCGGACGGCTGTACCGCGCCAACCTCAGCAAGGGCCGTGCCACCCTCGGCGAACTCTTCGGCGGCCACATCGAGACCGGCTCCGAAGGCTCCTGGATCGTCACCGACGACGGCCGCCGCTTCCTCAACTGCGGCAGCTACGGCGTGCTGATCACCGGCGCCCGGCACCCCACCGTCGTACGCCACGTCACCGAGCAGCTGGGGCGCCATCCCGTCGCGAGCCGGGTCTTCCTCGAACCCCAGGCCGCCCTGGCCGCCGAGGCCCTGGTCGCCACGGCACCGGCCGGCCTGGAACGGGTGCACTTCGCCTGCTCGGGCGCGGAGGCGGTGGAGGCGGCCGTCAAGATCGCCCGGACCCGGGGCAAGGACCAGCTGATCGCCACCCACGGCGGATACCACGGCAAGACCATGGGCGCCCTCAGCCTGACCGGCAAGGACGTCTTCCAGGACCCGTTCCGCCCGCTGCTGCCCGGCGTCCACCACGTGCCCTACGGGGACGCGGACGCACTGGAGGAAGTCCTCAGGACCGTGCCGGGGCGGGCCTGCTTCGTCGTCGAACCCGTACAGGGCGAGGCCGGGGTCGTCCTGCCGCCGCCCGGCTACCTGCGCGCCGTGCAGGAGCTGTGCCGCACCTATGACGCGCTCTTCGTCCTCGACGAGATCCAGACGGGCCTCGGCCGCCTCGGCACCTGGTGGGGCGCCGACGCCGAGGGCATCACGCCCGACGTGCTGCTCGCGGGCAAGGCGCTCGGCGGCGGCATCCTGCCCGTCTCCGCGGTCGTCGCGACCCCGAAGGCGTTCGCGGCCTTCGACAAGGACCCCTACCTGCACACCTCGACGTTCTCCGGAACCCCGCTGGCCATGGCCGCCGTACGCGGCGCCCTCACCGCCATCGAGGAGGACGGCCTGGTCGACCGTGCCCGCGACCTCGGTGCCGAGATCCTCACCACCGTCCGCGACATCGCGCGGCGCCACTTCGGACCCGTGGTGCGCGAGGTGCGCGGCCGGGGCCTGCTCATCGGGATCGAGTTCGCGGTCCCCGGCCCCGCGGGCGACCTGCTCATCGAACTGATCTCGCACGGTGTGGTGGCGAACCACTCGCTCAACTCGCACCTGGTGCTCCGGCTCACGCCGCCCGCCGTCCTCAGCGCGGCGGACGCGCGCTTCCTGTACGAGGCATTCGACCGCGCCTGCCAAGCGCAGGCGGCCCGTTACGTACCGACTTTCGAAGGTGACTCCGCCCATGCGTAGTGTTCACGTGGCCGTCGAGCTGTCTGGGACCTCGCCGGCCGGCGGGTACGACCAGGTGAAACAGTTCGCCCGCTACCCCGAGCTCGCCCCGGTGGTCCGCGCCGTGACCACCCATGAGATCAGCGCCGACGAGGAGACCAGCGACTGGGAGGTCTACTTCCGCAACGGCATCCTGCGCTGGACCGAGTCCGACCACTTCGACCCGGACCGTCTGACGATCGGCTTCACCCAGCTCGACGGGGACTTCGACTCCTTCGAGGGGACGTGGACGATCTCCGGCACCGACAGCGGCTGCGTGGTCGACTTCCGTGCCGACTTCGACTTCGGCATCCCCAGCCTGGCCGGGATCCTCGACCCCGTCGCCGAACGGGTCATCAAGGAGACCATCGCCCGCGTCGTCATCGGGCTGTTCGGCGGCAGGGGAACCGTCGTCGGCGACGAGGCCCTGGCCCGGGCCGTGGCCCGCCCGCCCGCGGAGATCCAGCTCGCCGGCGCACCGGTGGAGTGAGCCATGGACACCAAGAACCTCTTCATGACGCCCGTCACGGCGCTCCTCGTGCGCGCCGAATACGCGCTCGGACTCGTGGTGGCCGTCGTCCTCTTCTTCGCCCACCTCGGTGAGATCCGCTGGTGGCCCGCGATCGGGCTGTTCCTCTACATCGACCTGATCGGCTACATCCCCGGTGCCGTCGTGTTCCGGCGCAGGGGACACGGCGACATCCCCAAGGGGTACTACCTGGCCTACAACATCATGCACAGCCTGGTCACCCAGGGCCTTGTGGCGCTCGCCTGGATCTGGCTGTGGGGCGCCGAGTGGGCGCTGCTCGCCCTGCCCATCCACCTCTTCGGCGACCGGGCGCTGTTCGGCAACTTCCTCAAGCCGTTCGGACTGCGCTTCGAACCCGAGGCCCACCCGGCGTACCGCGCCTTCCACAGCGAGTTCACCGGCGCCGCGCCGACAAGCGGCAACGATCCGCTGCGCGCGGTCTCATGACGGGCTCCACCACGGCCCCGGCCGCCGCCCTGAACACCACGATGCGGCACTTCGTCACCGGCGTGACGGTCCTCACCTGCGGCAGCCCCGCCGAGGCCGAAGGGGTCACGGTCTCCACGCTGACCACGATCCCCGGCGACCCGCCCATGGTCTGCGTCGCGCTGCGACAGGGCAGCCGCGGCCTCAAGTCCCTCCTCGCCGCCGAGACGTTCGTGGCCAACGGCCTGGCCGCCGACCACGAGTGGCTCGCCCATCACTTCGCCCGGCGCCGCCGCCCCAAGGGACTCGCCCAGCTGGCGCCCCGGACCTGGGCGGAGCCGTCGCCGAACGGCGCGCCACGGCTGCAAGGGGCGGTGTCCTGGCTCGAATGCCGGCTCGAACGGACGGTGGCCGCGGGCGATCACGAACTGGTGATGGCCCGCGTGCTGACCGGCGCCGCCACCGTCGGCGCCCCTCTGGTCAACTTCGCCGGCGTGCTGCACCCCGGCCCTTCCTCCGTCCCGCACGCCGTGAACCGCGCCCATCCGACGAACCCCGAAAGGAAGCAGTGATGACCTCCTCGAACATCCCCTCCGAGGCGGACTGGGAGCAGGCCCCCTCGCTCATGGACGGGGCGCTGAACCTGGAGCTCTCGGCGGCGACCTGCAATCTGTCGTACTGGCTGCGATCCGTTCCGCAGGGCACGCTGCGTGGCCGGATCCTCGGGCACGCCGACGACGTGCGGCCGATGGACGTCGTACGGCAGGAAGGACCCCTCAACGCGGCGATCACACAGGAACTGGCCTTCCGCTCCATCGCCGAGGAGAAGGCGACCCGGGCCATCGGCCACATGGTCGCCCTGGCGCCCGACAACGACAGCATGGAGTTCTACTCCACCCAGCTCATCGACGAGGCGCGGCACGCGATGGTGTTCCGCAGCCACCTCCTGCAACTGGGCATCGCCCCCGACGAGCTGCACGCCGAGGTGGACCGGCTCGCCGCCGAGGACCGCGACTCCATCCTCACCCCGCTGGAGGACTTCGGCCTCAGGGTGCTGCGCGACGAGCGGGACTTCATCGGCGGCGTCCTGGTCCTGACCGTCCTGGTCGAGGGCGTCCTCGCACCCGCCGCCGAGCTCAGCGAGCGCAAGTGGCGGGTCTTCGACCCGGCGGCCGCCGACATCGAGCGCGGCGCGGGCATCGACGAGATCCGCCACCTGACCGTCGGCAGCTCCATCCTGCGCGAGCACCTCCTCAAGCACCCCGAGGACAAGCCGAGGCTCCTGGAGCTGATGGCGGAGGGCTACGAGCTGTGGGGACGGCTGCCCACCACGGACCAGCTGATGCGCCGGGAAACGCTGTTCCAGAAGGGCATCGACGAACACGGCCACCTGCTCGGCGACTACGAGCCCTGGCCGGGCCGGCGTCTGGTCGACACCACGCCCGAGGAGCGCATGGAGACCGGCAAGGCGTGGGCCGACAGGATGCAGCACACCCGGCTCGCCTACATGGGGCTCGAGGAGGCGATATGACTCCAGCCGGCGGAACCGGCGCCGCGAGCGCCGCAGGCAGCCCCACGGCCACCCTGGACGAGGTCACCCAGGTGGTGAAACGTGCCGGCCTGATGAACCTCCAGCCCGGCTACTACGTCGCCAAGATCGCCTTCAGCCTGCTGCTGCTCGCCGCGGGCTGGGCCGCCTTCGTCCTGGTGGGCGACAGCTGGTGGCAGCTCGCCGTCGCGGCCTTCCTGGCGCTGTGCTTCGGCCAGACCGACCTGATCGGCCACGACGCCGGGCACCGCCAGATCTTCCGCACCCGCAGGGGCAGCGACATCCTCGGCTACATCCACGGCAACCTGCTCACCGGGGTCAGCTTCGGCTGGTGGATGGGGCACCACACCAAGCACCACAACTACCCCAACCACCTCTCCCTCGACCCCGACATCACCCGCCGCCAGGTCATCTTCGACCCCAAACACCGCACGAAGAAGACCAGCGCCATGGCGCGTTTCATCGTGCGCCACCAGGCCTGGATGTTCTACGTGGTGATCACGATGGAAGGGCTGCGCCTGCACCTCTCCGGGTACATCGCCGCCCGCAAGGGAGTGATCAAGCGGTACGTGGCCGCCGACCTGGCCCTGCTCACCCTGCACCTGGCGGCCTACTTCACCGCCGTATTCCTGTTCCTCCCACCGGGCAAGGCCATCGCGTTCATCGTCGTCCACCAGGCCCTCTTCGGGTTCTACATGGGGCTGCTCTTCGCGCCCAACCACAAGGGTCTGCCGGTGCGCGACGGCGAGGAGGAGGAACTGGACTGGCTGACCCGCCAGGTGGTGACCTCCCGCAACATCCTGCCCCACCGGGTCACCGACTTCTTCTACGGCGGCCTCAACTACCAGATCGAGCACCACCTGTTCCCCTCCATGCCGCGCCGCAACCTGCGCCGTGCCCAGCCGCTGGTCAAGGAGTACCTGGTTAGTCACGGAATGCCGTATGCCGAAGTGACGCTGATGCGCTCCTACCTCGACGTGTCCGACTACCTCGGCGAGGTCAGCGACGAGGTCAAGGCCCTGGAGCGGACCGCGCACCTCCAGGTGGGAGGCACCTGATGGTGGCGGCGGCACGCGCGGCGGTGGTGTGCGGGCTGGGCACCCACCTGCCGCCCCGGGTGGTCACCAACGCGGAGCTGGCGAGGGAGGTCGACACCTCCGACGAGTGGATCCGCAGCCGCACCGGGATCGGCCGGCGGCACATCGCCGAGAACGGCACGGCCACCTCCGACCTCGCCGTCGAGGCGGGCCAACGGGCGCTCAAGTCCGCCTCGGCGTCCGGCTCGGCCGTCGCGGTGGACGCCGTCATCGTGGCGACGACCACCCCGGACCACCCCTGCCCGGCCACGGCGCCGGCGGTGGCGGCCCGGCTGGGCCTGGGCACCGTGCCCGCCTTCGACGTTGGGGCGGTGTGCACCGGCTTCCTGTACGGCCTGGCGGCGGGCGGCGGCCTCATCGCCGCCGGCACGGCGCACGGCGTGCTGGTCATCGGGGCCGAGACGTACTCCAGCATTCTCGACCCTGCCGACCGGTCCACCCGGGCGATCTTCGGGGACGGGGCCGGCGCTGTCGTCCTGCGCGCGGGCGAACCGGACGAACCCGGCGCGCTCGGGCCGCTGGTCCTCGGCAGCGACGGCACCGGGAGCGACCTGATCCGGGTCCCCTCGGGCGGCTCGCGCGACCCGGTCCGCCCCGGGCACGCCGACCGGGCCGACCCGTACTTCCGCATGGCGGGCTCGAAGGTGTTCCGCAACGCGGTGGAACGGATGGCCGAGGCCTCCCAGGAAGCCGCGACCCGGGCCGGATGGACACTGCAGGACATCGACGTGTTCGTCGTCCACCAGGCCAACCTCCGCATCATGAACGCGGTCGCCGACCAGATGCGGCTGCCCCGGTCACGCTTCCCGGTCCATCTGGACAGGGTGGGCAACACCGCCGCCGCGTCCATCCCCCTGGCCCTCGCCGACGCCGTCACCACGGGCGCCCTGCGGCCCGGGCAGCGCACCGCGCTCGCCGCGTTCGGGGGTGGGCTGACCTGGGGCGCGGCAACCCTCACGTGGCCCGACATCACCCCAGTCTGACCGCTCGTCATCCCTGTAGGCCCACACCTCGCAAGGAGTACCGCCATGAGCGACACCTACCCGCGTCTGGTCCAGCTGCTCGTCAAGAACTTCGGCTTCGAGACCGACGAGATCAACCCCGAGGACACCTTCAGCCAACTCGAACTCGACTCGCTGGCCCTGGTCGAACTGACCCTGACCGTCCAGCAGGAGTTCGGCATCAAACTGTCCGACGACGACCTCGGCTCCGACGACACCCTCGGCCAGGCCGCGGAGGTCATCGAGAGCAAGCTGGTGGTGGCCTGATGCCAGGCCCCGCCGGCTCATTCGACGCCGCGGTCACCGGGATCGGCATGGTGACCGCGGTGGGGATCGGAGCCCAGGCGTCCTGGGACGTGATACGGGATCCCGGAGGCACCGCCGCCTCGGGGGTCCCGGCCCTCGAGGGCACCCCTGCCCACATCGGGTGCTGGATCCCCGGCTACGACGCCAACAAGGCCATCGGGCGACGCAAGGCGTGGCGCTACGACCGCAGCAGTCAGTTCGCCCTCACCGCCGCCGCCGAGGCGGTCGCCGACAGCGGGCTCGACCCGGGCGGCTGGGACGGCACCCGGGTCGCCGTCGTCCTCGGCAGCGGCATCGGCGGCGCCGGCAGCTGGGAGAAACAGCACCACGTCCTCCTGAACGACGGCCCGCTGAACGTGTCCCCGCTGCTGATCCCCATGCTGGCGGTCAACATGGCGGCCGGCTACGTGGCGATGGAACACGGCGCCCGCGGCCCCAACTTCGTCACCGCCACCGCCTGCGCGTCCGGCACCACGGCCATCGGCATGGCACGCGAACTGCTGCGCCAGGGCGTGTGCGACGTGGTGATCACCGGCGGCACGGAGGCGTGCCTGATCCCCTCGATCATCTCCGGCTTCAGCCAGATGGGCGCGCTCAGCGGCCGCCAGGGCGACCCGCGCGCGGCATCGCGCCCCTTCGACGTCGACCGCGACGGCTTCGTCCCCGCCGAGGGCGCCGCCGTCCTCGTCCTGGAGCGCGCGGCCGACGCGAAGGCCCGGGGCGCCCGCGTGTACGCGAACGTCTGCGGATACGGCGCCTCCGCGGACGCCCACCACGCCACCGCGCCCGACCCGACGGGCGCGGGCGCGGAACTCGCCCTGCGCGCGGCCCTCGACGACGCCGGACTCGCCCCCGACGCCGTGGACCACGTGAACGCGCACGGCACGTCGACTCCGCTCAACGACGCGGCGGAGGCGAAGCTGATCCGCAGGGTCCTGGGTCAGCGGCCCGCCGTCACCTCCGTCAAGGGCACGGTGGGCCACTCGCTCGGCGCCGCCGGCGCCATCGAGGCGGCCGTCACCGCCCTCACCGTCAGCCAGGGAGTCATCCCGCCCACCGCCAACCTCGAGAGCCAGGACCCCGAGATCGAGTTGGACGTCGTCGCCAAGACGGCACGAACGGCCCCCGTGGAGGTCGCCGTCAGCAACTCCTTCGGCTTCGGTGGCCAGAACGCCGTGCTGGCCTTCTCCCGGGCGTGACCCGCCCCCGACCCTGTGGATCAGATGCTCATGACGTACGTGATCGCCCAGCCCTGTGTCGACGTCAAGGACAAGTCCTGCATCGACGAATGCCCGGTGGACTGCATCTACGAGGGCCGGCGGGCCCTGTACATCCACGCGGACGAATGCGTCGACTGCGGGGCCTGTGAGCCGGTGTGCCCGGTGGAGGCCATCTTCTTCGAGGCGGACCTCCCCGCCGAGTGGCACGAGTACCACGTGTCCACGACCGAGTTCTTCAAGACCGTCGGATCCCCCGGCGGTGCCGCCTCCTCCGGGCCGTACGACCACGACTCCACGCTGGTGGCGGCCCTCGGCCCGCAGGGGGTGACGCGCTGATGGGCGGCCGTTCGGTCCTGGTCACCGGAGGGAACCGCGGGATCGGCCTGTCCGTCGCCCGCGCGTTCGCCGCGGCGGGCGACAGGGTCGCGGTCACGTACCGCACGGGTGACCCGGCGGCCCTGAAAGCGGAGGGCTTCCTCCCCGTCCGGTGCGACATCACCGACTCCGAGCAGGTCGCGCAGGCGTACAAGGAGGTCGAGGAGAGCCACGGCCCGGTCGGCGTGCTGATCGCCAACGCCGGCGTGACCCGCGACCAGTTGCTGCTGAAGATGTCGGAGGAGGACTTCACCTCCGTACTCGACACCAACCTCACCGGCGCCTTCCGGGTGGTGCGGGGCGCCGCCTTCGGGATGCTGCGGGCCAGGAAGGGCCGCGTGGTGCTGATCTCCTCGGTGGTGGGCCTGCTCGGCTCGGCGGGGCAGGCGAACTACGCGGCCTCGAAGGCCGGGATGGTGGGCTTCGCCCGCTCGCTCGCCCGCGAGCTGGGGTCGCGCGACATCACCTTCAACGTCGTCGCGCCCGGCTACGTCGACACCGACATGACGCAGGCGCTGACCGACGAGCAGCGGGCGCGGATCGTGGAGCGGGTACCGCTGGGCCGGTACGCGCGCCCGGACGAGGTCGCGGCGGCGGTGGTGTTCCTCGCCTCCGACGACGCGTCGTACATCACCGGAGCCGTCGTCCCGGTCGACGGCGGATTGGGCATGGGGCACTGAATGAGCGGAATCCTCGAAGGCAAGCGCATCCTGGTCACCGGCGTGCTCCTGCAGTCCTCCATCGCCTTCCACGTGGCGCGCCTGGCGCAGGAGCAGGGGGCGGAGGTCATGCTGACCGCGTTCCCCCGCCCCAGCCTGACCCAGCGCGTGGCCCGGCAACTGCCGAAACCGGTGACGGTGGTCGAGCTGGACGTCTCGAACGAGGAGCACCTGGCCCGGCTGGAGGGTGTGGTGCGTGCCGAGCTGGGAGGGCTGGACGGTGTGGTCCACTCGATCGGCTTCGCGCCGCAGGACGCCCTGGGCGGGAACTTCCTGAACACGCCGTTCGCGTCGGTGGCGACGGCGATGCACGTGTCGGCGTACTCGCTGAAGTCGCTGACGACGGCGTGCCTGCCGCTGATGCCCGAAGAGGGCGGCGCGGTGGTGGGGCTGACCTTCGACGCCCAGTTCGCCTGGCCGCAGTACGACTGGATGGGCCCGGCGAAGGCGGCGCTGGAGGCGACGTCCCGGTACCTGGCGCGGGACCTGGGCCGACGGAACGTCCGCTGCAACCTGGTGTCGGCCGGCCCGCTCAAGTCGATGGCGGCGAAGTCCATCCCGGGCTTCGCGGACATCGAGGGCATGTGGAAGGACCGCTCCCCGCTGGAGTGGGACGTGACGGACCCGGAACCCGCGGGCCGCGGCGTGGTGGCGCTCCTCTCGGACTGGTTCCCCAAGACCACCGGCGAGATCGTCCACGTCGACGGCGGTGTCCACGCGATCGGCGCGTGAGCGCTCCCCCCCGTGCACACGGATACCAGGGCCGCCCCTTCCCGGCACTTCGCCGGGAACGGGGCGGCTGCTCCGTGCGGCTGCTCCGTGCGGGGGGACCGGCGGCCGGCGGAACAGGCCGGTGGTCCCCGTACGCGTACGGGGACCACCGGTGACGGGCACCGCGACCTCTCACCCCCCGGTCAGGCTCGCCCCGTGCCAGCGGCGCAGACGGGCGCGGGCGCGGGTGAAGGCGCCCTCCGCGGCCTTGATGGAGATCCCCAGGCGGCCCGCGGCCTCACGGGTGCTGGTGCCCTCGATGCGGGCCAGGATGACCTCGCGCTCCCTGCCCTCCAGGCGCTGCACCTGCTGGAGCATCCAGGCACCCTCGGCCGCCGCGCAGGCCGCCTCCTCCGGTCCCGACGCGGTGTCCGGGGCGAAGGCGTGCTGATACAGGAATCTGCGGGTGCGCTCCCTGCGACGGTAGACGTCCACGCACAGGCGCAGCGTGACCGAGGTGAGGAACGGCCCGACGCGCTCCGCGTCGAGGTCACGGTGGTTCGCGGCCCGCAGCAGCGCCTCCTGTACGCAGTCCTCGGCGTCCTGATGCCCCGTCAGGCGCAGCCGCGCCAGCCGGTACAGCCGCTCCCGGTGGGGCAGCAGCAGCTCCCAGCGCTGAGCCAGGAGCGACTCGTCCGTACTCAGCACCGGTGCAGATCACCCCGCCCGGGTGAGACCTCCACCGGCACCGCGTTGAAGACCGCGTTGCCCGACAGGGGGTCGACGACCAGGTCGTCGGTGAGCGCGTTCACGTTCACCCCCGGAGCCTTCGCCGCATACGTCATCCGCGTGCCGTCCCGGCCGTGGCCCCAGCCGTACGGCAGGCTCACCACCCCCGGGCCGACCCGGTCGGTGGGCTCGGCGTGCGCCACGACGGCACCCGACCTGCCCCGTACCGTCACCTCGTCGCCGGCCCCGATGCCGAGCCGGCGCGCGTCCTGCGCGTTGATCTCCAGGGTGCAGCGGTTGGTGCCGCCCGACAGCGCGACGGTGTTGTGCGTCCAGCTGTTGGACGAGCGCAGATGGCGTCGCCCCACCAGCAGGAAACCGCCCTCACCCCGCTCCTGCCCGGCCGCGAGGAACTCCGCGAGGCGGGGGATGTCGCCCGCCACGGGCTCGGGAAACAGCTCCACCTTCGACCCGGCGCCCACGATCTCGGCGAGCCGGGGCCGCAGCGGCCCGAAGTCCATCCCCTGCGGACGCTCACGCAGCACCGCCAGGTTCACCCCGTCGGGACGCAGCCCGAAGGCGTCCCCGAAGGCGCCGAGCCGGAGCATCAGGTCGATCCGCCGCTCCGTGCTGTCCTCGCCGGTCAGCTGCGCCTTGAGCCCGGCGGGGTCGCGGCCCGCCAGCGGCGAGCCGGGCGCCGCGACCACGGCCGCGAGCGTCTTGTCGATGATCGACGCGTCCAGCGCGGCCGGGTCCGCCCCGGGACCCGCGCCGGAGAGGATGAGGGTGAGCTTGGCGAGGATCTGCGCCTCGCTCGGCCGGCCCTCCTCGCGCGGCAGCAGCGCGGGCGAGTAGCGGGCCACCCGGCGCACCGCGAGCCGGGACAGCACGATGTCGAAGTGCTCCGACTCCAGCACGCGCGGTGGCGGCAGGATGACGTTCGCGTGCCGCGTCGTCTCGTTGACGTACGGGTCGACCGCCACCATGAAATCCAGGTCCGCGAGCGAGCGGTCCAGGCGCTCGCCGTTGGGCGCGGTGAGCACCGGATTGCAGGCGATGGCCACCAGGGCCCGCACCTGCCCCTCGCCGGGGGTGTCGATCTCGTCGGCGAGGGTGGCCACCGGCAGTTCGCCGAGCACCTCCGGCAGTCCGCGCACCCTGCTGTGCCAGCGGCCCAGTTGCAGCGGCCCCGTCGGGCGCAACGCGTTGTGCTGCGCCTCGCCGAACATCGCCCCGCCGGGCCGGTCCAGGTTGCCCGTGAGGGCGTTGACCACGTCCACCAGCCAGCTGGTCACGGTGCCGAAGGCGGCGGCGGTGGTGCCCATGCGCGCGTACACGGCGGCCGACGGGGCGGCCGCCAGTTCGCGGGCCAGGCCCCGGACGGTGTCCGGGTCCGTACCGCACACCCCGGCCACCGCCTCCGGGGTGAAGCCCCGCGCGGTTTCCCGGAGCCGCTGCTCACCCGCGTACAGAGCGGGGTCGAGAGGGGAGGTGAGCCCCTCGTCGAACAGGGTGTGCACGAGCGCGAACAGCAGCAGCGCGTCGGTTCCGGGACGGATCACCACGTGCTGGTCCGCGACGTCCGCCGTGCGGGTACGCCGCGGATCGACCACCACGAGCCGCCCGCCGCGCGCCTTCAGCGCCCGGACACGGCCGGGCAGATCGGGTGCGGTCCACAGGCTCCCGTTGGACACCATCGGATTGGCGCCGAGGATCAGCAGGTGGTCGGTGCGGTCGATGTCGGGCACCGGGATCGCCCACGGGTCGCCGAACATCAGCCCCGAGGAGACGTTCTTGGGCATCTGGTCGACCGTGCTGGCGCTGTAGACGTTGCGGGACTGCATGAGCTGGCGCATCACGGCCACATGCAGCGGGATGCCCACCGTGTGGATCACGGGGTTGCCGTAGTACAGCGCCACCGCGTCCTTGCCGTGCTCCTCCGCCACCCGGCCGAGGCCGCGCGCCACTTCGGCGAAGGCCTCGTCCCAGGTGACCTCGGCGAATTCCCCGTCCGGCCGGCGCACCAGGGGCGCGTGGCACCGCTCGGGGTCCTGGTCGATCTCGCCCAGGGCGATGCCTTTGGGGCAGACGTACCCCTTGCTGAACACATCGTCCCGGGCGCCGCGCACCCTGACGGCACGTCCGTCCTCGATGTCGATGCTGAGCCCGCAGCCGGCCTCGCACAGCGGGCAGATCCGGTGACGGGTGGTGATGCCGCTCACCATATGACCGGGATCTCTTCGTAGCCGCCGAGGGCGGCGGTCATCCGCCAGCGCAGTTCCTCGGGGTCGACGTGCAGGCGCAGCGTGGGGAAGCGGGAGAAGAGCGACTTCATGGCGATCTGCACCTCGGCCCGTGCCAGCGCCGAACCCGCGCAGAAGTGCGTGCCGTAGGCGAACCCGATGTGCTTGTTGTCCTTGCGGTGGACGTCGAAGGCGTCAGGGTTCTCGAAGACGGAGCCGTCGCGGTTGGCGGAGCTGATGGGCGCGATGACCGCGGAGTTCGCCGGGATCGTGGTGCCGGAGAGCTCCACGTCCTCCAGCGTGATCCGGATGAACGTGCCGTCGCCCGGCGTGACGAGACGGATGATCTCCTCGCACGCCTGGTCCATCAGGGACGGGTCCTGCTGGATCAGGGCCAGCTGGTCGGGGTTGCGCAGCAGCAGCACCGCACCACCGCCGGTCACGGTCACGGTGGTGTCGTGGCCGGCGAGCAGGAACATGATGCCGGTGCTGACCAGCTCCTCATGGGTGATGGTCTGTTCCACGTCCATCGAGCGGACCAGCTTGCTCAGCAGGTCCTCACCGGGGTTGTCCCGCTTCTGTGCGGCGAGCCGGGCGATGTAGTCGCGCATCTCGGTGTTGGAGCGCACGATCTCTTCGGCCGTGTACTTGGTGAGCGACATGAAGTGGTCGCACCAGGCGCCGAAGAGGTGCTGGTCCTCGTACGGAATGCCCAGCAGCTCGCAGATGACCTGCAGGGCGAGGGGGCGGGCCAGGGTGGCGTTCAGGTCGACCGGGCCGGTCATCCCCGCCATGTCGTCGAGGAGTGTGTCGACGATCTCCTGGATGCGCGGACGCATGGCCTCCGCACGGCGCGGCGAGAACTCACGGTTCGTCAGGTTGCGCAGCACCGAGTGGCGCGGCGGGTCCATGCTGATCAGGCTCGACGAGTCGGGTTCGACCAGCTGCGCGCGGGGAGCGCCGTCGCGGAACAGCGCCTCGCGGCTGAACCGGGGGTCCGAGAGGACCGTCTTCACGTCGTCGTAGCGGGTCACCAGCCAGGCCGGGTGGCCGGTGGGCAGACTGATGGGACAGACCGGCTCCTCGGCCCGCAGCTGCGCGTACTGGCACGGCGGCTCGTTGGGCGACGTACGGGGAATCGGATACGAGTACTTCGGTTCGTGGGCGGCCGGTTGCTGAGCCTGTGTCGTCTCCGACATCGGCGGGTATCCCTTCACTCGGATGAACTCGTCGGATACTGGCCGTACTTTCTTCGCTGCTCTCTGGCCTTCTTCGCGAGCTCTGAAGTTGCTTTCCGCTCCCTGTTTCGCGGGCTGTGAGCCATGGCGGAGAGAGCAGGATTCGAACCTGCGCAGGGCAATTCCCCTACGGCAAACAATCACCGTTCCCGTCGGGCCGCTTCGGGTACCCTCTCGGGTGTTCGTCTCGAGGCAAGATCCACGGTGTCAGATGGCTCTGGCAGTCCGCTTATAAACCGCTGAGATGGGCATCTCAGCGAGAGTTCTCCCAGCTCATCGAGGGTGTCACGGGTGTGGGACCTGCCCTTGGGAAGCACGGAATGACTGCTGAAACGGGAATCTCAGCGTGATGTCAGACGAACGCCTCACAGTGAGTCGGTGCGGTTGTCCGGAGCCGAACCGGGAAGCACGGAGAGACGGAAAGCCGGAAAGGGTGAGGGAAACTGACTGATACACGTGGGCGGGTGACAGAACTCCGTTCCCTCCGGGAGCTGGCCGTACGGGGACCGAGTGAGAAGGCGACCGAGGCGCAGCGTGCCAAGGGGAAGCTGACGGCTCGGGAGCGTGTGGAGCTTCTTCTTGATCCGGGTTCGTTCCGTGAGGTGGAGCAGTTGCGCCGGCATCGGGCGAGTGGGTTTGGTCTGGAGGCGAAGAGGCCGTATACGGACGGTGTGGTTACGGGCTGGGGGTTGGTGGAGGGGCGGACGGTGTTCGTCTATGCCCATGACTTCCGGATTTTTGGTGGTGCGTTGGGTGAGGCGCATGCGGCGAA
>NZ_JBEXVL010000022.1:0-96515 GCF_040638805.1 Streptomyces sp. NPDC005925
TCACGGAACGAACCCGGATCAAGAAGAAGCTCCACACGCTCCCGAGCCGTCAGCTTCCCCTTGGCACGCTGCGCCTCGGTCGCCTTCTCACTCGGCCCGGCCAGTGCCGCCGCACGGATGGTGTGCAGTTCGGCGACCCGCCCGCGCGCGTCCGTCGGCTCACCCGACGCCTCTTCCAAAACGGTCATGTAGTGACCATACGAAGCCGGGCAAGAAAAGCGAGCCGTCGACTCCGTACAGTCTCGGGACCGTTTTCCTGGTAGCCCTGAACAGAACCGCAGCCCTATGCAGCCGTTCTGACTGCTCAGAGGGTGTGGCGGTTGTAGGTCTCGCACAAACGAGGCGGCCTGGGAGACGTCTCACATCGTGAGCCCCGGATGGCCCCCTCGGGTGACGCGGGGCGTCGGCCGCGCCTCTCCCCAGCGTAACGGTGAGGGCCCATCGGCCATGGATGTCAAGCATGGAACGGAATACGTCTACCGCCCGACGGAGGGTCGGCTGCGAGGGCAAGGCCGGGATTCTGCGCCCGGAGAGGAGCCCGACCTCAGAAGCCTCCGCCGAAGTCCCCGCCGCCGTCACCACCGCCGAAGCCGCCGCCGAAGCCACCGCCGAAGTCGCCCGGGTCGAAGTCGGCGCCGGACACGTCACCGCCCTCGGAGCCGTCGAAGTCGCCGTATCCGGCGCCGTAGGCAGGGCCGGTCATCATGCTGCCGAGCATGGTGCCGACGAGCAGGCCGGGGAGAATGCCGCCGCCGAAGTAGCCGCCCGCCCAGGGGCCGTACGCCGGGCCCGCGTCCCAGTACGGGCGGCGGCCGTCGGCGGTGTCGACCTCCCGGACCATCGGGTCGCGGCCGTCGGCCAGTCGGGCCCGGTCCGCCGCGCAGACCGGCACCTCGCGGGTCGCCCCGCCCGGCGGTGTCCAGGTCGCGTCGGCCACCGACGGGCCGTGCCGCGGGTCGAAGAAGCACGGCGGGCGGCGTTCCGGCAGGGGGCGGCCCTCGCGGCGTGCCGTAAGCCGGGCCAGCGCGAAGCGGCCGTCCTCCAGCGACTGGGTCACGCCGCGCACCTCGTCGGGGTGCCGTGCGGCGGCCATCAGGGACTTGGCCCGGTCGTAGGCGTCCAGGGCGTGTGCGTAGTCGGCGCGCATCGCGTCGTCCGCGCCGGGCTCGGAGGGGTGGAAGTCCAGCCGGTCGAGTTCCTCGCCGAAGGCGGTGATGTCCTCGTCCACGACCACGCGCAGCTTCTCCAGCGCGGCCCGCCGCTCCTCCTCGCGCCGGCGCCGGTTGCGCCGGGCGAGGGCGTACGCGCCGACGCCGCCTGCCGCCAGGACCGCGCCCGCGGTGACCAGCGCACCCGTCGGCACACCGCCGCCGCCCTCGTTCCACGAGTTCGGCGCGGAGCCGTCCACGCCGCGCAGCGCGTCGTCGACGAAGTCGTTCAGCTGGGCCTTGGCGTCGTCCGTGCCCCGCACGGCGGTGACGAGGTTGCGCACGCCGTCGTTGCTGAGCACGCTGCTGTCGGCGCGTGCGTCGAAGCGGTCGCCGAGGCGGATGCCGTACAGGCCGGTCACGCCCGTCTCGGTGCGCAGGTTCTGGAAGAGGTCGGCCGTGGGGTAGCCGTCCGGGAGGACCGCGACGAAGACGGGCTTGTCCGCGTCCTGGATCTTGTCGGCCAGTGCCTCGGCGTCCGACTCGGACAGCAGGTCGGTGGCGGCGGGGTCCACGTAGACGGGGTTTTCGCGCAGCGCGGCAGCGATCCGGGAGACGTCGGTGGCCGCGTGCGCCCCGGGGGCACCGGCCGTCAGCAGCGCCAGGACTGCGGCGATCGGCACGATCAGCAGGCGTACGAGGGTCCTTGCACCCTTCATACTGTCGAAAGTACCTGAATTAGGCCAAAAGCGGGCGCCGAGTCCGGTGGGTTCTTCCCTGCCGGACCCGGCGCCTGCCACCACCCCACCGGCTCACGCGGCCCGGTAGGCCTCGGTCAGTTTCCCGACGGCCGCGCCGTACCGGCCCGTGAGCAGCAGGTGGTCGGCCTCGGCGAAGGGCTTGGCCACCCTCGCCGTCAGGTGCCCGTCGGCCCTGGCCTGGACGATCAGCCGTGCCTTGGTGACCAGTGCGCGGGCCGCGGACTCGGCGCCCGTACGCTCCAGCGCCGTCGCCGCCACTCGAAGCGCCTGCAGCGTCGCCGCCCCGCCGTGCGGGGTCTTGCTGCCCGTGGTCAGGCCCCAGCCGTACGGGAACTGCGGGTCGTACGCCGTGTCGCCGACGTTGATCGGGAGCTGCGCCTGCGACTTCGGCCAGGTGACGGGGAGCTGCCCGGTGAAGGGGCGGCGGCCGTAGAGGACGTCGGCGACGCCGTCGCCCTCGGTGCCCGGCAGCCAGGACGCGACCAGGGCGTCGATGTCGCCGAGCCGGTCCCCGATCAGCTGGGGGCGGCCGGAGACGACCAGCACCACACACTTCATGGCGCCGCACACCGTGTCGACGGCGGCCTTGTCGGCATCCGACAGCTCCAGGTCGTGGCCGTTGCCGACGTCACCGACGCCCTCCGCGTACGGGGTCTCGCCGACGACGACCACGCCGACGTCGTGGCCGGTGAGCGGGGCGGAGGCGTCCTTGGACCAGGTCAGGTCCGGGGTGCTCTCGCGCATCGCTTCCAGGACGGTCGTGCCGGGCGTGATGTCGCCGGACCGGCCCTGCCAGGTGATGGTCCAGCCGCCGGACTGGTTGCCGATGTCGTCGGCGTTGGACCCGGCGACGTACACCTTCTGGTTCTTCCTCAGCGGCAGCAGGCCGCCCGCGTTCTTCAGCAGCACCTGGGACGCGGCGGCGGCCTCGCGGGCGACGGCCCGGTGTGCGGCGGAGCCGATGCGGTCGGCGCCGCTCGTGTCGGCGTACGGCTGCTCGAAGAGGCCGAGGCGGAACTTCTGCGTGAGGATGCGCGACACGGCGTCGTCCACGCGCCGCTCGCCGACGCGGCCGGCCTTCACCTCGTCGACGAGCGTGGTGCGGAAGTCCCGGTAGGCGTACGGGACCATGATCATGTCGAGGCCCGCGTTGACCGAGGTCCGCACGTCGGAGGCGTAGTCGCCGGGGAGCTGGTCGATGGCCTGCCAGTCGCTGATGACGAAGCCCTCGAAGCCCATGCGGTCCTTCAGGACGCCGTTCAGCATGTCGGCGCGGGCGTGCATCTTGACCGGGCCCCTGCCGTCGCCGATCAGGTCGAGGGAGGAGTACGACGGCATGACCGTGCCCACGCCGCGCCTCACCGCGTCGTCGTACGGCGCGAGGTGGACGGCCTCCAGCTCCTGGCGGGTGACCTTGGTGACGCCCTGGTCGACGGTGTAGGTGCCGGTGGTGGAGGAGCCGTACGCGGTGCCGCCGTCGCCCACGAAGTGCTTGGCCGTGGCGAGCACCTTGTCGGCGCGGTCCAGGTCGCGTCCGTCGGCATGGCCCTGGAGACCCTGGACGACGGTCTCCATCGCCTCGACCAGCGCCGGGTCCTCGCCGAAGGCCTCGTAGGAGCGGCCCCAGCGTTCGTCGCGGGTGACGCACAGGCAGGGCGCGAAGTCCCATGGGACGCCGGTGGCGCGGACCTCGGCGGCGGTCACCGCGCCGGTGCGCCCGGCGAGCTCCGGGTCGCGGGTGGCGCCGATGCCGATGTTGTGCGGCATGATCGTCGCGCCGACCAGGTTGTTGTGGCCGTGCACCGCGTCCACGCCGTAGATCAGCGGGATCTGATACCGGGTGGCCCGGGCCCGCAACTGGAAGCCGTCGATCATCTTCGCCCAGGCTTCGGCCGTGTTGGGCGTGGGCGTGGAACCGCCGCCGGACAGCAGTGAGCCGAGGTCGTACGCCGCGATGTCGCCGGGGGCGGTGAGCGCGCCGCGCTCGGCCTGCGTCATCTGCCCGGCCTTCTCCTCCAGGGACAGGCGGGAGACGAGGTCCGCGACGCGCTTCCGCACCGGCAGCCGGGTGTCGAGGTACGGCAGTCCGTGCGCGTCCACGACGACCTGCGGCGTCTCGGCCGGGGCCCTGGCGCCCGTCACGGTCAGCTTCAGCGGGATCGTCTCGGCGGACTCGGCCGACCGGTCCTTCAGGGTCGGTACCTCGACCGTGCGGGCCGTGCCGGAGGGGGTGCCCGCCGGGAAGGTGAGCGTGCCGGTGACCGGGGTGTAGTCCTTGCCGGGCTCCGCGCCGCCGGTCGCGGCGGTCTCGTAGGTGACGGTGACCGGCTCGTCGAGCGCGGCCGCGCCGGTCGTGGCCACCGTGATGTCCACGTCGGCGGTGCCGCCCTCGGCGACCGGGTACACGGCCGCGCCCGTGGTGACGGAGGCTCGCCGCGCCTGGTCGGCCGTGCCGTACAGCTCGACGGCGTCCATCGCGAAGTCGCTCTTGAGGCCCGTCGGGAGGGTGAGCGCGTAGCCCCACATCTCGGTCAGGCCGAGGACCTGGTCGATGCCGCCGACCGGCTGGTAGTCCGTGCGATAGGTGAAGTCGGAGAAGGGGAACTCCAGCTGTTTCCAGCCGGTGAAGTCGTCGGTGAAGGAGGTCGTCCACAGCTCGGAGGCCTCGCCGTGCGCGCCGCCGTCCTTCAGCTCGAAGGCGATCTTCTCGCCGGTGCCCCGGCCTTCCCACCACAGGCGGACGCCGCGGTGCGCGGACCAGTCGTGGGCGGGCCCGTCCGCGGCGTAGTCGTGGGTGAAGCCGCCGTAGCCGCTGATGTCGTAGGTGCCGGTGAGCACCTTGCCGCCCTCGGGTGCGTCGTCGCGGGCGGTCAGCCGCAGCGCGGGCGGGTCGTCGGTGTCGCCGCCCCAGGTGAACAGGCCCTCCGCCGGCTGGCTCGCGAAGGGCACCTCGCCCTCGAAGCGGTCGACCGGGACGGGGTCCGGGTCGGCGGCGCCGACGGCCGGGGCCGCGGCGGTGAGCGGGAGCAGCGTGGTGAGCAGCGCCGCGGAGGCGAGCAGGGCGGTTCTTCGCATGGACCTTCCTCGGCTTTCGGGGTCGTGCCCCCAGTCATCTCATGACTTAGATCAGGGCGTGAGTTAACTGGCGCGGCGTGTTGCCGTCAAGACGTCACGCCGTAACCGGTACAACCGCAAGGCGCGGCGCAATCGGGTGGGTTGCCCCTTCAGAAGATGAACGCGCGCCCTCTTGACGGCCGGTCAAAGCCGTCATTTACTCACGGCTCGCACGCCCCCACTCCCCCACCCAGAAGGGCGGCGCTCCATGCGGAGATCCACCAGACCACTCCCCCGGACGCTCGGACTGCTCCTGGCCGGGCTGCTCACCACGGCCGGTGTCAGCGCGGCCGGCGTCACGAACGCGACACCCGCCCGCGCGGCCGGCGAGCAGGTCACCCCCTGGCTCACCACGACGGACGACAGCGGCGGGCGGCACGTGGTGCGGGGCCTTCAGGCGCAGGCCCCGGTCGCGTTCCAGTCCGGTTCGGGCAGCGGTGGCGAGAACATCACCGTCGACGAGAACACCCGCTATCAGAGCTTCACCGGGGGCGGCGCGTCCTTCACGGACACCGCGGCCTGGCTGATGGACGGCAGCGGCGCGCTGTCGCAGGCCACCCGTGACGCGACGATGCGCAAGCTGTTCTCGCCGACGGACGGCATCGGCCTGTCGTTCCTGCGCAACCCGATGGGCGGCTCGGACCTCGCGCGGTTCGGCTACACGTACGACGACATGCCGGCCGGGCAGACCGACGCGGACCTCTCCGAATTCACGATCGCACACGATCTGGAAGACGTCGTGCCGCTGACGAAGCAGGCACGGCAGCTGAACCCGGGCCTGACCGTGATGGCCTCGCCGTGGACCGCCCCGGCCTGGATGAAGGACAACGGGCAGCTCAACGGCGGCTGGCTGAAGGCCGAGCACTACGGCACGTACGCGCAGTACTTCGTGAAGTACCTCCAGGCCTACCGGGACCAGGGCGTCCCGGTCGCGTACGTCACGGCGCAGAACGAGCCGACGTGCTGCTCGGGCTATCCCTCGATGAGCTGGAACGGCTCCGGGCTCGCCTACTTCACCAAGAACGAGCTGCTGCCGAAACTCCAGGCGGCCGGCCTGTCCACGAAGGTGCTGGCGCACGACTGGAACTGGGACACCTACGACGCGTACGCGGCGCAGACCGTGGACGACGCGGCGGTGCGCTCGCACCCGAACTTCGGCGGGATCGCCTGGCACGGCTACGGCGGCGACATCGCCAAGCAGACGACCGTGCACAACCAGTACCCGCAGCTGGACGCGTTCGGCACCGAGCACTCGGGCGGCACGTGGATCGCGAACCAGCAGCGCGAGGACATGATGAACATCATCGACTACACCCGCAACTGGGCGAAGTCGGTGACCAAGTGGTCCCTCGCGGTGGACCAGAACCGCGGTCCGCACAACGGCGGCTGCGGCACCTGCGACGGTCTGATCACCGTGCACAACGGCGACAGCCGGCACGGCCAGGTCGACTTCACCGTCGAGTACTACACGATGGGCCACCTGACGAAGTTCGTGAAGCCGGGCGCGCAGCGCATCGCCTCCACGGCCTCGTCGTCGGTGCCGAACGTGGCGTGGCGCAACCCGGACGGCTCCAAGGCGCTGATCGCGTACAACGACGCCTCCGGCGCCAAGACCGTCACGATCAACTGGGGCGGCCAGCACGCCACGTACTCCCTGCCGGGCAAGACGTCGGCGACGTTCACCTGGTCGGGCACGCAGTCCGGCGGCGGGGCCCGCACGGGCGCCTTCGTCGGCCTGGCCGGCAAGTGCCTGGACGTGGCCGGGGGTTCGTCCGCGAACAACACGGCCGTGCAGCTCTACGACTGCAACAGCTCGGCGGCCCAGCAGTGGACCGTCCAGGCGGACGGCTCGGTCCAGTCCCTCGGCAAGTGCCTGGACGTGACGGACGGCTCCACGGCGGACGGCGCGAAGGTACAGCTCTACGACTGCAACGGCTCGGGCGCCCAGCGGTGGTCGTACAACTCGGCGACCGGTGACGTGGTGAACCTCGCCGCGGACAAGTGCCTGGACGTCACCGACAACTCGTCGGCGAACGGCGCCCGCGCGCAGATCTGGAGCTGCACGGGAGCCGCCAACCAGAAGTGGCACCTGCAGTAGAACCCCCGCGGTGAGGGACGTGGAGCCGGTCGCGTCACGCGGCCGGCTCCGCACGTGCCCTACGCGGCGGGCTCCACGCCCGCCCGCAGCAGGCCGTACGTGTAGGCGTCCTCCAGGGCCTGCCAGCTCGCGGCGATGACGTTCTCCGCGACGCCCACCGTGGACCACTCTCCCGTGCCGTCGGTCGTGGAGATCAGCACGCGGGTGGTGGAGTGGGTGCCGTGCTTGCCCTCCAGGATGCGGACCTTGTAGTCGACCAGCTCCAGCCTGGCGAGCTGCGGGTAGATCTTCTCCAGGGCGACGCGCAGCGCCCGGTCCAGGGCGTTGACCGGGCCGTTGCCCTCGGCGGTGGCGACGATCCGCTCGCCCTTGGCGAAGAGCTTCACGGTGGCCTCGTTGGCGTGGCTGCCGTCGGGCCGGTCCTCGGCGATCGCGCGCCAGGACTCGACCTGGAAGTACGTCAGCGGCCTGCCCTCGGCCTCGGTGCGCAGCAGCAGCTCGAAACTCGCGTCGGCGGCCTCGTAGGTGTAGCCCTTCAGCTCGCGTTCCTTGACGCGCTCCACGACCCGGCCGACGAGTTCGCGGTCGTCGCCGAGGTCGACGCCGAGTTCCTTGCCCTTGAGCTCGATGGAGGCTCGGCCCGCCATGTCGGAGACCAGCATCCGCATGGTGTTGCCGACCTGCTCGGGGTCGATGTGCTGGTACAGGTCCGGGTCGACCTTGATGGCGGAGGCGTGCAGTCCGGCCTTGTGCGCGAAGGCCGAGAGGCCGACGTAGGGCTGGTGGGTGGAGGGGGTGAGGTTCACGACCTCGGCGATCGCGTGCGAGATGCGGGTCGTCTCGCGCAGCCGGCCCTCGGGCAGGACCCGCTTGCCGTACTTGAGCTCCAGGGCCGCGACGACGGGGAAGAGGTTGGCGTTGCCGACGCGCTCACCGTAGCCGTTGGCCGTGCACTGCACATGGGTGGCGCCCGCGTCCACGGCGGCCAGGGTGTTGGCGACGGCGCAGCCGGTGTCGTCCTGGGCGTGGATGCCGAGCCGTGCGCCGGTGTCGGCGAGGACGGTGGAGACGACGGCCTGGATCTGGGCGGGGAGCATGCCGCCGTTGGTGTCGCACAGGACGGCGACGTCGGCGCCGGCCTCGGAGGCGGCGCGGACGACGGCCTTGGCGTACTCGGGGTTGGCGCGGTAGCCGTCGAAGAAGTGCTCGCAGTCGACGAACACGCGGCGGCCCTGTTCGCGCAGGTGGGAGACGGTGTCCCGGACCATGGCGAGGTTCTCGTCCAGGGTGGTGCGCAGCGCGAGCTCGACGTGCCGGTCGTGCGACTTGGCGACCAGCGTGATCACCTCGGCGCCGGACTCCAGGAGCGCCCTGACCTGCGGGTCTGCGCTCGCCCTGCCGCCGGGGCGGCGGGTGGCTCCGAACGCGACCAGCTTGGCGTGCCGGAACTCGATCTCCTGCCGGGCGCGGGCGAAGAACTCGGTGTCGCGCGGGTTGGCGCCGGGCCAGCCGCCCTCGATGAAGCCCACGCCGAAGTCGTCCAGGTGCCGGGCGATGGCCAGCTTGTCCGCGACGGTGAGGTGGATGCCCTCACGCTGCGCGCCGTCGCGCAGCGTGGTGTCGAAGACGTGGAAGGAATCGTCGAGCTCGCTGGGTGCGGTCATGATCGTCAAGGCTCCTGAGGATGGGATCTCGGTCGTACCGGAATGACCGGCTCCACCGCCCTCACATGGTCCCTCACGCTCTCGCCTCCGGGTGCGGGTGGGCCGGAAAAGCGAAAAACCCCTCGCGGGTGCGAGAGGTCTGCGCGCGGGTCGAGGACGACGGTGTCCGCCCGTACCTGGTCGTACGTGGCGGTCACTGCGGACCGGCGCGCCTGCTGCCAATAATCATGGCGAACGAGAGCACGGGGGCAGTCTGGCACAGAAGGGACTGTGGCCCTCCGCTGTCTCAGGATGCGGGCCGCGCAGGCTCACGGGTGCGTGTCCGGGTTCTCCGCCGGGAACCCGCGGACATGCCCGAGGACCTGCTCCCGGCCGGTGCCGCCGAGCTCGATGGCGCCGTGGACGGAGGGCGCGGAGGTGTACGTCCGTGCGCCGGCAACGACGTCCACGCCGTCGAGAATGCCGGGGCTCCCCGCCCGCCCGATCGCGCAGATCCGGCCCTTTCCCGGTGCCGCTCCCGCTGTCGCCCCGGGTCGTCGTCGCCCTCGGGCTCGGGGACCCGGAACCCGAGGGCGACGCCGGCCGGCCGGTCCGGGGTGTGAGACGCGGCGTTGTGGCGGGTGCCGGCTCAGCCCAGCCTGTGCATCCAGCCGTGGGTGTCCTCGGCCGTGCCGCGCTGGATGTCGAGCAGGGTCCGGCGCAGGCGCTGCGTGACCGGGCCGGACTCGCCGCCGCTCTGCTGCCACTCGGCGCCGGCCCGCTTGACCGTGCCGATCGGGGTGATGACGGCGGCCGTGCCGCAGGCGAAGACCTCGGTGAGGGTGCCGTTCTCCGTGTCGCGCTGCCACTGCTCGACGCAGACGCGCTCCTCCACGGCCTCGTAGCCGAGGTCGCGGGCGACGGTGAGCAGGGAGTCGCGGGTGACGCCCTCCAGGATGGAGCCGCTGAGGGTCGGGGTGACGATCTTGTCGCCGTACACGAAGTACAGGTTCATCCCGCCCAGCTCCTCGACCCACTGGTGCTCCACGGCGTCGAGGTAGCAGACCTGGTCGCAGCCCTTGCGGGCCGCCTCGGCCTGGGCGAGCAGGGACGCCGCGTAGTTGCCGCCGGTCTTGGCGTCGCCCATGCCTCCCGGGACGGCCCGGACGCGGTCCTCGGAAACCCAGATGGAGACCGGCTTGAGTCCGCCGGGGAAGTAGGCGCCGGCCGGCGAGGCGATCACGAGGAACAGGTACTCGCTCGCGGGCTTCACCCCGAGGCCGACCTCGGTGGCGATCATGAACGGACGCAGGTAGAGGGACTCCTCGCCGCCGTGCGCCGGGACCCACGCCTTGTCCTGCTGGACGAGGGCGTCGCACGCGGCGAGGAACGTCTCCACCGGCAGCTCGGGCATGGCCAGACGCCGCGCGGAACGCTGGAAACGCTCGGCGTTCTTCTCGGGGCGGAAGGTGGCGACCGACCCGTCGGGCCGGCGGTAGGCCTTCAGGCCTTCGAAGATCTCCTGCGCGTAGTGCAGCACCGTGGTGGCGGGATCGAGGGAGATCGGCGCGTACGGGACGAGCTGCGCGTCGTGCCAGCCACGGCCCTCGGTCCACTTGATCGTCACCATGTGGTCGGTGAAGTGGCGGCCGAAGCCGGGGCTGGCGAGGATCGCCTCGCGCTCGGCGTCGGCCAGTGGGCTGGCGGAGGGCTTGAGCTCGATCGTGGGCGTCGTCATGGGTTGATGTCCTTCACCGGTTGTAGTGACGGGCCGCGCTCACGCCTGCACTGCCAGTGGCCCGTGCCAGGGTGTCGGTGACACATGCCCGCGGGGTCACGGTGCGGGGCGCGCACGCTCGCGGCGCTGCCGGAACACCCGAGTGGCTCTGCCACCAGGGCGCTTCGGCACCTTGCGATCGCACGCACCAGACACCGCTCCTTCTCCCACGCTCATGTGCCGGACACCCCCTGGAGCGTCCGAGCTTTCCCTCATTCCGCGGCTCCGCGTCCGATTATCGCAAGCGGATACCGAGGAAGAAATTGGCGTGAATGCGGCCCAGGGGTCGATGTTCCCACCCGGCGGCGAACATGCGAAAGCCGCCGGGTACGGGTGACCCGGCGGCTTCGAGGTGATCGAGTGCGGCGGGGTCAGCCGGCTACTCGTACGGCGAGCGCGTCGCCGATCTCCGAAGTGCTGCGGGCGGGCTGCCCGACACGTGCGGAGAGGTCGGTGGCGACGGCGTCCTCGATGCGGGTCGCCTCGGCGTCCAGGCCGAGGTGGCGCAGCAGCAGGGCGACCGAGAGCACCGTGGCGGTGGGGTCGGCCTTGCCCTGGCCCGCGATGTCCGGGGCCGAGCCGTGGACGGGCTCGAACATGGACGGGAAGTCGCGGCTCGGGTTGATGTTCCCGCTGGCCGCGACGCCGATGCCGCCGGAGACGGCCGCGGCGAGGTCGGTGACGATGTCGCCGAAGAGGTTGTCGGTGACGATCACGTCGAACCGCTCGGGCTGGGTGACCAGGAAGATCGTCGCCGCGTCCACGTGCATGTACTCGGTGGTGACGTCGGGGAACTCCTCGGCCACCGTGTTGAAGATGTTCGTCCACAGGTGGCCCGCGAAGGTCAGCACGTTGTTCTTGTGGATCAGCGCCAGCTTCTTGCGCGGGCGGGCCTGGGCTCGTGCGAAGGCGTCGCGGACGACGCGCTCGACACCGTAGGCCGTGTTGACGGAGACCTCGGTGGCGACCTCGTGCTCGGTGCCCTTGCGGATGGTGCCGCCGTTGCCGGTGTAGGGGCCCTCGGTTCCCTCGCGCACGACGACGAAGTCGATGGCGGGCTCGCCCTTGAGGGGGGTGTCCACGCCGGGCAGCAGCTTCGACGGCCGCAGGTTGACGTGGTGGTCGAAGGCGAATCGGAGCCTGAGGAGGAAACCGCGCTCCAGGACGCCGGACGGCACGGACGGGTCGCCGATCGCGCCGAGCAGGATGGCGTCGTGCTGCTTCAGGGCGTCGAGGTCGGCGTCGGTGAGGGTCTCACCGGTGGCGTGGTAGCGCCGGGCGCCGAAGTCGTACTCCTTGGTCTCCAGCTTCACTTCCTGCGGAAGGACGGCCGAAAGGACCTTCAGGCCTTCGGTCACGACCTCCTGGCCGATGCCGTCACCGGGAATCACTGCGAGATTGATGCTGCGAGACATGCGGGCACCCTACGCCTCGTCCCATGGAATGACATGGGGCGTCCGCGATGCGGACACGTCCGTTCGGGTGACATCTCCGGGAGGTCGCGCGCCGTTCACCCCGGCGCGGGGCCGGGGCCGGGCAGGGCTGCGAAGCTCACGGCCATGGACATTCCGGATTTCGGCATCCCGCCCACGCTCGCCGCCCGCATGAGCATGGCGGAGCAGCACGAGTATCTGCGCCTGCGCCTGTCCCGGCGCCGCACGCTGGTGACGGCGGGCGCGGTGGCGGGCGGGCTGCTGACGGGCGGCTGCGCCGGCGGACGATCGACGAAGGACGACGCGAGCCCCTCGCACTCCGCGATGTCGGGGGTGTCCGGATCGGCGGTCGCGCCCTTCGGCCGGCACCTCGCCTTCGGCGCCGACCCGACGTCGCAGATGCGGATCTCCTGGCAGGTGCCGTTCGCGGTGCGCCGGCCGTACGTCCGGGTGGGCCTGCGCCCCGACGATCTGGACCGGCGGATTCCGGCGGAGGTCCGCGACCTGCGCACCCCGGAGCTGGCGGGGGTGCGCCCGCCGGCCGAGCAGTACTACCCGCACGCGGCCCTGGACGGGCTGCGACCCGGCACGACGTACTACTACGGCGTCGGCCACGACGGCTTCGACCCGGCCGCGCACGGCCTCCGCCCGACGGTCGCGTCCTTCCGCACCGCTCCCGCGACCCCGCCGGAGAGCTTCGTGTTCACCGCGTTCGGGGACCAGGGCGTCGGCGACGGGGCCGCGGCCAACGACCGGCTGCTGCTGCGCCAGAACCCCGCCTTCCATCTGCACGCGGGCGACATCTGCTACGCCGACGACACGGGCAGGGGACGGAAGTCCGACCTGTTCGACGCCTCCGAGTGGGACCGGTACCTGCGGCAGACCGAGCCGGTCGCGCGGTCCGTGCCGTGGATGGTGACGACCGGCAACCACGACATGGAGGCGTGGTACTCGCCGGACGGCTACGGCGGCCAGCTCGCCCGGTTCTCCCTGCCCGACAGCGGCTTCGACCCGCGCGGCACACCGGGGGCGTACACGTTCCGGTACGGCGGTGTCGGCGTCGTGGCACTGGACGCGAACGACGTGTCGTACGAGCTGCCGGCCAACCTCGGGCACTCGGACGGCCGGCAGACGGCCTGGCTGGAGCGCACGCTCAAGGAACTGCGGGCGGCGCGGGACATCGACTTCGTGGTCGTCTTCTTCCACCACTGCGCCCACTCGACGTCGACACACGCCTCCGACGGCGGGGTACGCGCCGCATGGCTGCCGCTGTTCGCCACGCACCAGGTGGACCTGGTGATCAACGGCCACAACCACGTGTACGAGCGGACCGACGCGATCCGGGACGGCGAGGCCGTCAGGGCGGTGCCCGTCGGCGGGTCGACCGATCCGGCGCGGGACGGGACCGTGTACGTCACGGCGGGCGGCGGCGGCCGGGACCTGTACGGCTTCCCGGACGGCGTGAAGGAGAGCTACGAGGGCAACGTCGCCCCGCACGAGCCGGTCGACACCTTCCGCTGGACGACGTCGGGCGGAAGGAAGCCGGAGACCGTCGGGTGGTCGCGGGTGCGCTACCGCGGCTTCTCCCTGCTCCGGGTGGAGGTGCGGGCCGGGGCGAGGCCGCGGCTGCTGGTGTCGGCGCTGACGCCGGGCGGCGAGCGCGTCGACCACTTCGAGGTGCGGCGCGGCGGCTGAGACCGCGCCCGCGCCGCACCCCCCGGGGACCCTGCCCGGGCGCGAGGCCCGGCCGGGCTCAGTGCCCGGTGGAGCCGCCGTTGTCCCTGCGGTCGAGGGCGCGCTGGAGGGCGGCGGCGGCGTTCTTGCGGTCGGACTCACTCGTGCGGGACACGTGGCGGACTCGGCGGCGGACGGTCGTCTCGGCCATGCGGAATCGACTCCTTCGAGATCAACGGAGCGCTCAGAGGCGCTGAAGGGATGACGAGACGCCGGGTGGGGCGGGGAGCCGTGCCGCAGGGGTGGCCTGCACGGGGCGCGCTCACGACCGCCATTCGCTTGATCGAGCGAGACGTTCGGCTCCTACAAAAGTAGGTGAGGACCGCGCCGCTGTCTCCACAACTAGTGGGACTTCCTACTATCTGAGACGGCCACCCTCCGAAATCACTCAATCCGGTGAATATCGCCGCCACCGTGCCACCGCGCCGCCACCGCGCCGCAGCATCACCGCGCCCCGGCGGCGCAGGGGGCGCAGAGAAACGCCCCCGGCCCCTGGCTGCGGCCAGGAACCGGGGGCTGGGAAGGGCGACCCGGAAGGTCGAGCGGGGGTGTCAGCCCATGTGCGGGTACGGGTAGTCGGTCGGCGGGACCAGCGTCTCCTTGATGGCGCGGGTCAGGGTCCAGCGCATCAGGTTCTGCGGGGCCCCGGCCTTGTCGTTGGTGCCGGAGGCCCGGCCGCCGCCGAAGGGCTGCTGGCCGACGACGGCGCCGGTCGACTTGTCGTTGATGTAGAAGTTGCCGGCCGCGTAGCGCAGCTTCTCCATCGTGTACGCGGCGGCGGCGCGGTCGTTCGCGATGACCGAGCCGGTCAGCGCGTAGTCCGACACCGACTCCATCTGGGTCAGCATCTCGTCGTACTTCTCGTCGTCGTAGACGTGCACGGCGAGGATCGGGCCGAAGTACTCGGTGCGGAACACCTCGTTCTCCGGGTCGCTGCACTCGATGACGGTCGGGCGGACGAACCAGCCCACCGAGTCGTCGTAGGAGCCGCCCGCGACGATCGTGCAGGCCGGGTCCTCCTCGGCGCGGTCGATGGCGGCCTTGTTCTTGGCGAAGGAGCGGTCGTCGATGACGGCGCCCATGAAGTTCGACAGGTCGGTGACGTCGCCGATCGTGATGCCGTCGACCTCGGCGGCGAACTCCTCCTTGAACCCGGAGTTCCAGAGGGAGGCGGGCACGTAGGCGCGGGAGGTCGCGCTGCACTTCTGGCCCTGGTACTCGAAGGCACCGCGGGTCAGCGCCGTCTTCAGCACCGCGCGGTCGGCGGACGGGTGCGCGACGAGGAAGTCCTTGCCGCCGGTCTCCCCCACCATGCGCGGATAGGTGCGGTACTTCTCGATGTTGCTGCCGACGGTCTTCCACAGGTACTGGAAGGTCTTGGTCGATCCCGTGAAGTGGATGCCCGCGAGGTCGCGGTGCTCGAGCGCGACCTTGGAGACCTCGATGCCGTCACCGGTGACGAGGTTGATGACGCCCTTCGGCAGACCGGCCTCCTCCAGCAGCTGCATGAGCAGCACGGCGGCGAGGGTCTGCGTCGGGGACGGCTTCCACACCACGACGTTGCCCATCAGCGCGGGCGCGGTCGGCAGGTTGGCCGCGATCGCCGAGAAGTTGAACGGCGTGATCGCGTAGACGAAGCCCTCCAGCGGGCGGTGGTCGAGACGGTTCCACACACCCGGGGAGTTGGCCGGGGGCTGCTCGGCGAGGATCCCGCGCGCGTAGTGGACGTTGAAGCGCCAGAAGTCGACCAGCTCGCAGGGCGAGTCGATCTCGGCCTGCTGGACGGTCTTGGACTGGCCGAGCATGGTGGCGGCGGCGATGGTCTCGCGCCACGGGCCGGCGAGCAGCTCGGCGGCGCGCAGGATGATCGCCGCACGGTCGTCGAAGGCCATCGCGCGCCAGGCGGGAGCGGCGGCCAGGGCGGCGTCGATCGCGTCCTGGGCGTCCGCCTGCGTGGCGTGGCGGAAGGTGCCGAGGACGGCCTCGTGGTGGTGCGGCTGGACGACCTGGAAGGCCTCGCCGCCGCCCATCCGCCGCTCGCCGCCGATGGTGCAGGGCAGGTCGACCGGGTTCTCGGCCAGTTCCTTGAGCCTGGCCTCCAGCCGGGCCCGCTCGGGCGAGCCGGGGGCGTAGCCGTGCACCGGCTCGTTGACGGGGGTGGGGACCTGGGTCACAGCGTCCATAAGTTCCGTAACTCCTTGTTGAGCGGGTGGGAGCGGGTGGATGAGGCTCAGCCCTTGCTGACCATCGAACGGAGGAAGAACCGCAGGTTCGCGGGCTTCTCCGCAAGCCTTCGCATGAAATAGCCGTACCAGTCGGTGCCGTAGGCGGTGTAGACGCGCATGCGGTGGCCCTCGGCGGCCAGCCGCAGGTGCTCGTCGCTGCGGATGCCGTAGAGCATCTGGAACTCGTACTCGTCCAGTGTGCGCCCTGCGGACCGGGCGAGGTCCTGGGCGACGGCGATGAGGCGCGGGTCGTGCGATCCGATCATCGGATACCCGTCGCCCGTCATCAGCGTCCGGAGGATACGGACGTACGCCTTGTCGATCTCGTGCCTGTCCTGGTACGCGACCTCGGCGGGCTCCTTGTACGCGCCCTTCACGAGCCGGACCCGGCTGCCGCTCGCGGCGAGTCGGCGGGCGTCGGCCTCGGTGCGGAAGAGGTACGCCTGGATGACGCAGCCGGTCTGCGGGAAGTCCTTCCGCAGCTCCTCGTGGATCGCGAACATCGAGTCGAGGGTGGTGTGGTCCTCGGCGTCCAGGGTGACCGTGGTGCCGATGTCCGCGGCGGCCTCGACGACCGGGCGGACGTTCTCGAGGGCCAGTTCGTGCCCGCCGTCCAGCGCCTGCCCGAACATCGACAGCTTCACGGACATCTCCGCGCGCGGGCCGAGCTCCAGCGGCTTCAGCCGGTCGATCAGCTCCAGGTAGGCCTCGCGGGCCGCGCCTGCCTGCGCGGGGGTGGTGATGTCCTCGCCGACGACGTCCATCGTCAGCTCCAGGCCGTTGCCCGCGAGGTCCTCGATCACCGGCAGGATCGCGCCGACGGTCTCGCCGGGGATGAAACGGTTCACGACCTGTTTGGTCACGGGGGCCGCCGAGACCAGGCGTCGCATCCGGTCACTGCGCGACGCGGCGAGAATCACGGGACCCAGCACGGGGCACCTCCACAGACATCGGGACGGCCGCGGCCCGACGATCCGGGAACGGCACGGAGAACCACCGTGAAACCTAAGGATCCCTCCGATCGTGGGCCATCGACAGCTGTCACGCATCCGTCCCACAGATCTCAGACAGATGTCTGAATACCGGGGGGCGATGCGGCACAATGCCCGGGTGACGTCCGAACACAGGAGTGACTACCAGGAGCTGGTGGACGAGATCTCCGAGCTGCTCGGCGCCCCGGCGACGCTGGAGAACCGCGACTTCGAGCTCATCGCCTTCGGCACGTACGACGACGAGGGGGACCTCGATCCGTCCGCCCTGGACCCGGTCCGCACCCGCTCGATCCTGACCCGCCGCTCCACGGCCGCGGTCCGCGCCTGGTTCGAGGGCTTCGGCATCACGCGGGCGACGGGCCCGGTCCGCATCCCGCCGGGCACCGAAGCCGGCGTCTACCGGGGCCGCATCTGCCTGCCGGTACGCCACCGGGGCGTCGTCCTCGGCTACGTCTGGCTGCTGGACGGCGATCCCGGCCCCGGCGAGCCGCAGCTCACGGCGGCCATGCGGGTGGCGGCCCGGATCGGGGCACTGCTCGCGGACGAGGCCCAGCACGGCGCCGACCTGACCCGCGAACTGCGCGCGGTGCTGACCGCCGAGCGCGACTGGCAGCGCGACATGGCGGTCGCCGAGCTGCGCGCCGTGCTCGGCGCCCGCGCCGACGCCCTGCACACGGTGGTCTGCGTGGCCCCCTGGCCGTCGGCCGACCCCGACGACGCCCCCTCGGTCCGTACGGTCCAGGGCGCGACGGCGCTGTGCACGGTGCCGTGGGGCGCGACGGAGGTCTGCCTCGCGCTGCTGGTCCGGCTGCGCTCGGCGGACGTCACCGCCCCGGCGACCGCGGCGGCCGTACGGCTGCTGGAGCGGGCGCGCGCGGCCACCGGGACCGGGGGCGCCGCACGCGTCGCGGCCGCCGGCACCGGTGCGGCCCGCTCGGGGCTCGGGGACCTGAACGCGGCCTGGCGGGAGGCGTCGGCCGCGGCCCGCGCCGCGCTCGCCGAACCCCGGCTCGGCCCGGTCGCCGACTGGGCGTCGATCGGCCCGTTCCGCCTGCTCACGGCCCTTCCCCGGGGCTCCGCCCAGGACCCCTCGGTGCGCCCGCTCCTCGCCCCCGCCCACCGCGAGCTGGCCCGCACCGCCGAGGTCTACCTCGACCGGGCGGGCCAGGCCGGGCGCACCGCCGCCGAACTGGGCATCCACCGGCAGACCCTGTACTACCGCCTGTCCCGCGTCGAGAAGCTCACGGGCCTGGACCTGGACGACGGCGAGGACCGCCTGCTGCTGCACATGGCGCTGAAGTCGCGGCGGCTGTGAGGACGACGGCGCGGGCGGGCTCCGGCCGCCGGCGCGCCGCCCGGAGCGGGACGACCTTCAGCCCCGGCCCGCCGCCTCGATCACGCGGCGCAGGCCCTCGGTGAGCTGCGGCCCGCCGGGCGCGCTGTCCGGGTCGAAGGTCCACTGCGCGATGAGCCCGGTCATCAGGGTCACGTAGAACATGCCGAGGGTGTCCGCGCTCTCGTCGGACACGTCCTCCTCGCGCCCGCCCATGAGCAGGGGGACCAGCCCGCGCCCGGCCTCCCGCTGCGCCACGGCCAGATGGGCGCGCACCTCGGGCAGCCGGTCGCCGACGGCGAGGACTTCCATGCTCAGGCGCCAGACCGAGCCGGGCCCCTGCATGGTGGCGACGATGTTCGACCACACCTGCTCGAACCTCTCCAGCGACCCGGGCTCGGTGCCCTCCACGTTCCCGCCGCCCTCGAACGCGTCGCCCACCTCCGCGATCAGCGCCACATAGGCCTGCGCGAGCAGCGCGTCCTTGGACCCGTAGTGGTATCCGATGGACGCCAGGTTGGTGCCCGACTCCTTGACGACGTCGCGGGCGGTCGTGCCCAGGAAGCCCTTGGCCAGCAGGCAGCGCTTCGCGCCCTCGAGCAGATCCTCACGGTGTCCCATGAGGTCACCCTACCCAGGCTTGTACAGGCGTCCCAGACAAGCGACTTACACAACTGTCCTAGACATGCGTTTTATACGCGCGTACATTCGCGGTCATGACGAACTCGACGACACACCCGCCGGGCCCCACCGCCCGCGCGGGCCGCCGCGAATGGACGGCTCTGGCCGTGCTGATGCTGCCGCTGCTGCTGGTCTCCATGGACGTCTCCGTCCTCTACTTCGCGATCCCGGCGATCAGCGCCGACCTGGCCCCGACCGGCACCCAGCAACTGTGGATCTTCGACGTCTACGGCTTCGTCCTGGCCGGTCTGCTGATGACGATGGGCTCGCTCGGCGACCGCTTCGGCCGCCGCCGGCTGCTGCTGACCGGCGCCGCCGCCTTCGGCGCGGCCTCCGTCCTCGCGGCGTACGCGCAGAGCGCCGAGACACTGATCGCGGCCCGCGCCGTACTGGGCCTCGGCGGCGCGACCCTGATGCCGACGACGATGGCGCTGGTCCGCACCATGTTCACCGACCCCGCGCAGCGCGCGAAGGCCATCGGCCTGTGGTCCGGGGTGATGACGGCGGGCATCGCGCTCGGCTCGGTGATGAGCGGCGTCCTCGTCGAGCGCTTCTGGTGGGGCTCGGTGTTCCTGGTCAACCTGCCCGCGATGATGCTGCTCCTGCTGCTCGGGCCGGTGTTGCTGCCGGAGTCCCGCGACCCCGCGCCGGGCCGCTTCGACGTGCTCAGCGTGCCCCTCTCGCTGGCCGCCGTCCTGCCCGTCGTCTACGGCCTCAAGGAGATCCCGTCCGAGGGCTGGAACGTGCGGTACGTGCTGGCCGTGACCCTCGGCCTGCTGTTCGCCGCGCTGTTCGTGCACCGGCAGCGCACGGCCGCGCACCCGCTGATCCCGCCGGACCTGTTCCGCGCCCCCGGCTTCACCCCGGCGGTCGTCCTCAACACGGTCGCCGCGTTCGGGATGATGGGCTCGGCGTACTTCACGACCCAGTACATCCAGTCGGTGCTGGGCAAGGGCCCGCTGGAGGCCGCGCTGTGGAGTCTGCTGCCGTCGGTGTTCATCGGCTTCGCCGGCCCGTTCACGGCATGGCTCGTGCAGCGGGGCGCGGCCCGGGCCCATGTCGTCGCGGGCGGCTTCGCGACCACGGCGAGCGGCTACGCCCTGCTGTCGCTGACCGGCACGGACTCCCTGTGGCTGCTGCTGACCGCGTGCGGCGTGCTGGCCTCCGGGGTCGTGGCCGTCATGTCGCAGCTGGCCGACCTGGCCCTGAGCGCGGCCCCGGTGGAGAAGGCGGGCGCGGCCTCGTCACTGCTGGAGACCGGCACGGAGTTCGGCGGCGCGCTGAGCATGGCGTTCCTCGGTTCCGTCGGTACGGCCGTCTACCGCCACGAGATGCCGGCGGCAGCACCGCGGACGGCCCGCGAGACGCTGGGCGGCGCACTGGCCACGGCCGGCGACCTGCCGGGGCGCGCGGGAGACGCCCTGGCGACGGCGGCCCGGGAGGCGTTCACCTCCGGCATGCACGCGGCGGCCGTCGCGGGGGTGGTGGTACTGGTGGGCGCGGCGTCGCTGGGGGCGAACGCACTGCGCCGGACGGGCTGAGACCAGGGATCCCAGCCCGTCCGGCATGCGAGGACGAGACCGCCGGCGAGCGGTCCCCGGGGGGCCGGGGCGCCCCGGGGACCGCGCTGTCTCAGACCAGGTTGACCGAGCGGGCCGACCTCGCGCCGATCTCCGCCGCGACCTCGGCCAGCACCGGCGCGTCCACCGTGTCGTCCACCGTCAGCACCGCCAGCGCCTCGCCGCCCACCGCGGCGCGGGCGACCTGCATGCCGGCGATGTTGATGCCCGACTCGCCGAGGATGCGGCCGACCGTGCCGACGACACCGGGACGGTCCTCGTACCGCAGGACCACCATGTGGTCGGCGAGCGCGAGGTCGACGTCGTACTCCCCGATGGCGACGACCTTCTGCAGGTTCTTCGGGCCGGACAGCGTGCCGGAGACCGACACCTCCTCGCCGTCCGCGAGGGTGCCGCGCACGGTGACGACGTTGCGGTGCTCCGGGGACTCCGAGCTGGTCGTCAGCCGCACCTCGACGCCCCGCTCCTGAGCGAACAGCGGGGCGTTGACGTACGACACCGTCTCGGCGACGACGTCCTCGAAGACACCCTTGAGGGCGGACAGCTCCAGCACCTTCACATCGTGCTGGGTGATCTCGCCGTACACCTCGACGTCGAGGCGGACCGCGACCTCGCCGGCGAGCGCGGTGAAGATGCGGCCGAGGCGCTCGGCGAGCGGCAGGCCCGGCTTGACGTCCTCGGCGATGACGCCGCCCTGGACGTTCACCGCGTCCGGGACCAGCTCACCGGCGAGCGCGAGGCGCACCGACCTGGCGACGGCGATGCCGGCCTTCTCCTGCGCCTCGTCGGTGGAGGCGCCGAGGTGCGGGGTGGCGACGACCTGGTCGAACTCGAACAGCGGCGAGTCCGTGCACGGCTCCTTGGCGTAGACGTCGAGACCGGCGCCGGCGACGCGGCCCTCCTTGAGCGCCGAGTACAGCGCCTCCTCGTCGACGATGCCGCCGCGGGCGGCGTTCACGATGCGGACGCTCGGCTTGACCTTGCGCAGCGCCTCGTCGCCGATCAGGCCGAGGGTCTCGGGAGTCTTGGGCAGGTGGACGGTGATGAAGTCGGAGACCTCGAGCAGCTCGTCGAGGGAGACCACCTTGACGCCCATCTGCGCGGCCCGCGCGGGCTGCACGTAGGGGTCGTAGGCGACGACCTTCATGCCGAAGGCGGACATGCGCTGCGCGACGAGCGCGCCGATGCGGCCCAGGCCGACGACGCCGAGCGTCTTCTCCGCCAGCTCCACGCCCGTGTACTTGCTGCGCTTCCACTCGCCGTTCTTCAGCGCGGCATTGGCCTGCGGGATGTTGCGGGCGGTGGCGACGAGCAGGCCGCAGGCCAGCTCGGCCGCGGTGACGATGTTGGAGGTGGGGGCGTTGACGACCATCACACCGGCCTTGGTGGCGGCGGAGACGTCGACGTTGTCGAGGCCGACGCCGGCCCGTGCGACGACCTTCAGCTTGCGCGCCGCGGTGATCGCCTCGGCGTCGACCTTGGTGGCCGAGCGGACCAGGATCGCGTCCACGTCGGCGATGGCCGGGAGCAGCTCGCCCCGGTCGGCGCCGTTGCAGTGGCGGATCTCGAAGTCCGGCCCGAGCGCGTCCACGGTGGCGGGCGACAGCTCTTCGGCGATGAGTACGACGGGTTTCGAGCTCACGTGTGTCCTCACAAGTCCAGTGCGGACGGCCGTCCCGACGGCCGCAGGCGGTGAAGAAGTGCTAGCCGCGTGGAAGACGCACGACGCTGTGGGCCTAACGCGTATGGAGCAGCAGTGTAGTGGCGCCGAGGGCGTCCCACGCCGCTTCGGAAGATCACCCGCCCATGCTCCGGGCGGGTGGGACAACGCCTTTTCGCCGACGTTACCCGAGGTTCGCCGTGCGGGCCGGAACGCTCGGTTCCGGCCCGCACGGGCAGGCGGCCTACGCCTCCTCGTCGACCCAGCTCATGAGCTTGCGCAGCTCCTTGCCGGTGGTCTCCAGCAGGTGCTCGGAGTCCTGCGTCTTGTACTCGTTGTACTTCTTCAGACCGCCGTGGTACTCGTCCATCCAGGCCTGGGCGAACGTGCCGTCCTGGATCTCGGCGAGGACCTTCTTCATCTCGGCCTTGGTGGCGTCCGTGATGATGCGCGGGCCGGTGACGTAGTCGCCCCACTCGGCGGTCTCGGAGATCGACCAGCGCATCTTCTCCAGGCCGCCCTCGTACATGAGGTCCACGATCAGCTTCAGCTCGTGCAGGCACTCGAAGTAGGCGATCTCCGGCTGGTAGCCCGCCTCGGTCAGCGTCTCGAAGCCCGCCTTGACCAGCGCGGCGGTGCCGCCGCACAGCACGGCCTGCTCACCGAAGAGGTCGGTCTCGGTCTCCTCGGTGAAGGTCGTCTTGATGACGCCGGCGCGGGTGCCGCCGATGCCCTTCGCGTACGACAGGGCCAGCGCGAAGGCGCTGCCCGTGGAGTCCTGCTCGACGGCGGCGATGCAGGGCACGCCGCGGCCCTCCTCGTACTGGCGGCGGACCAGGTGGCCCGGGCCCTTCGGGGCGACCATGCAGACGTCCACGCCGGCCGGGGGCTTGATGAAGCCGAAGCGGATGTTCAGGCCGTGGCCGAAGAACAGGGCGTCGCCGTCGGACAGGTTCGGGGCGATGTGCTCCTCGTAGACCTGGGCCTGGATGGGGTCCGGGACGAGGATCATGATGACGTCGGCCTCGGCGGCGGCCTCGGACGGGCTCACCACGCGCAGCCCCTGCTCCTCGGCCTTCGCCTTCGACTTGGAGCCCTCGTGCAGACCGACGCGCACGTCGACGCCCGAGTCACGGAGCGACAGCGCGTGGGCGTGGCCCTGACTGCCGTAACCGATGACCGCGACCTTGCGGCCCTGGATGATGGACAGGTCGGCGTCGGCGTCGTAGAACAGCTCGGCCACTGTGGGTTCTCTCCTTGTGTGCAGGTGTTGCGGCCCACCGTATGACGGTGGGGGGAGGGGAGGTTTCGGAGTCTCGGAATACGGGCGGGCGTGTCGCCGGCCGCCCGTATCCTTCGTTATGCCGACCGGTCGAGAGCGCGCAGCGAGCGGTCCGTGATCGAACGGGCACCGCGGCCGATCGCGATCGTGCCGGACTGGACCAGTTCCTTGATGCCGTACGGCTCCAGCATCTTGAGCATGGCCTCCAGCTTGTCGCTGGATCCGGTGGCCTCGATGGTCACGGCCTCCGGGGAGACGTCCACGGTCTTGGCGCGGAACAGCTGGACGATCTCCACGATCTGGGAGCGCGTCTCGTTGTCGGCGCGCACCTTCACCAGCACGAGTTCGCGCTGCACGGCGTGGGCCGGCTCGAGTTCCACGATCTTCAGGACGTTGACGAGCTTGTTGAGCTGCTTGGTGACCTGTTCGAGCGGCAGGGCCTCGATCACGTTCACCACGATGGTGATGCGGGAGATGTCGGCGTGCTCGGTGACACCCACCGCGAGGGAGTCGATGTTGAAGCCGCGCCGGGAGAACAGGGCGGCGATGCGGGCGAGGATGCCCGGAGTGTTCTCCACCAGGACGGAGAGCGTGTGCTTGGACATGTTCGTGTGCTCTTCCTCGCTCAGTCGTCTTCGTTGTCGCCGAAGTCGGGGCGGACGTCCCGGGCGGCCATGATCTCGTCGTTGGAGGTGCCGGCGGCGACCATCGGCCACACCATCGCGTCCTCGTGGACGATGAAGTCGACGACGACCGGGCGGTCGTTGATCGCGTTCGCCTCCTCGATGACCTTGTCGAGGTCGGCCGGGTCCTCACAGCGGATCGCGTGGCAGCCCATGGCCTCCGACAGCTTCACGAAGTCCGGCACGCGGGTGCCGGAACCCGTCTGCCGGCCGTCCGCGCCGGGGCCGGAGTGCAGCACCGTGTTGGAGTAGCGCTGGTTGTAGAACAGGGTCTGCCACTGTCTGACCATCCCGAGGGCGCCGTTGTTGATGACGGCGACCTTGATCGGGATGTTGTTCAGGGCGCAGGTGGTGAGTTCCTGGTTGGTCATCTGGAAGCAGCCGTCGCCGTCGATCGCCCAGACGGCCCTGTCGGGTGCGCCGGCCTTGGCGCCCATCGCGGCGGGGACGGCGTAGCCCATGGTTCCGGCGCCACCGGAGTTGAGCCAGGTGGCGGGCCGGTCGTACTGGATGAAGTGCGCGGCCCACATCTGGTGCTGGCCGACACCCGCGGCGAAGATCGTGCCCTCCGGGGCGAGTCGGCCGATCCGCTCGATGACCTGCTGCGGGGACAGGGAGCCGTCCTCGGGCTGGTCGTAGCCGAGGGGGTAGGTCTCGCGCCAGCGGTTGAGGTCGTTCCACCAGGCGGTGTAGTCGCCCCGGTGGCCCTCGTTGTGCTCCTTCTGCACCGCCTGCACGAGGTCGGCGATGACCTCGCGGGCGTCCCCGACGATCGGCACGTCGGCGGCGCGGTTCTTGCCGATCTCGGCGGGGTCGATGTCGGCGTGGACGATCCGGGCGTGCGGGGCGAAACTGTCGAGCTTGCCGGTGACGCGGTCGTCGAAGCGGGCTCCGAGGGCGACGATCAGGTCGGCCTTCTGCAGCGCGGTGACGGCGGTGACCGCACCGTGCATGCCCGGCATTCCCACGTGCTGCGGGTGGCTGTCGGGGAACGCGCCCAGCGCCATCAGGGTGGTGGTGACCGGCGCTCCGGTGAGTTCGGCGAGGACCTTCAGCTCGGCGGTGGCGCCGGCCTTGAGGACACCGCCACCGACGTAGAGGACGGGGCGCCGGGCCGCGGTGATCAGCTTGGCCGCCTCGCGGATCTGCTTGGCGTGCGGCTTGGTGACGGGCCGGTAGCCGGGCAGGTCCATGGTGGGCGGCCAGGAGAAGGTGGTCTTCGCCTGGAGGGCGTCCTTGGCGATGTCGACCAGGACCGGGCCGGGCCGGCCGGTGGAGGCGATGTGGAAGGCCTGCGCGATGACCCGCGGGATGTCCTCGGCCCTGGTGACCAGGAAGTTGTGCTTGGTGATCGGCATGGTGATGCCGACGATGTCCGCCTCCTGGAAGGCGTCGGTACCGATGGCCTTGGAGGCGACCTGACCGGTGATCGCGACCAGCGGCACGGAGTCCATGTGGGCGTCGGCGATGGGCGTGACCAGGTTGGTGGCGCCCGGCCCCGAGGTCGCCATGCAGACGCCGACCCGGCCGGTGGCCTGCGCGTAGCCGGTGGCGGCGTGGCCGGCGCCCTGCTCGTGCCGGACCAGGACGTGGCGGACCCGGGAGGAGTCCATCAGCGGGTCGTACGCCGGGAGGATGGCACCGCCGGGAATGCCGAACACGGTGTCGGCGCCGACCTCCTCGAGAGAGCGGACGAGGGACTGCGCGCCCGTGACGTACTCGGGGGCGGAGTGCTGTCCTGAGGATCGGGGCCGCGGCTGCGGGTGATGGGCCCCGGTGGCCTGCTCGGTCATCGGCATTCTCTTCTCGATGCTGAGGGTTTTTGCGAAGTTCGGGCGGTGTAGGCGTGCGGTGCGGCAGGTGCCTGTGCAACAAAAAACCCCTCGTGCCGTAAGGCAAGCGAGGGGAGCGCGCCGGGTGGAGGTCGCTGGGAGTTCCGGGTGTGTCCGAACGTCACCAGCTCAGCCGACGCGCTTTCCAAGTACGAGAATTCGGGTGCGCATGGCACAGACCCTCCCCCCGGCGCGCACCCACTGTCAAGTGGGTGGGACGGGCGTCTCATCATGTGAGCGCAACGTCGTGCCGCCTCGGAGAACGGTCGTCACCCCGTTCGTGTACGCGGCCGTGGCGCCGCCCGCGTACGCCGGTTCAGCGGGTCCGTGCGGCACCGGGTAGTGGCCCGTGGCGAGGGCCCGGCGCAGCCGGTATTCGTCCAGCGGTCCGGAGAAGGCCATGCCCTGCCCGTGGGTGCAGCCCATCGCGCGCAGGGCGACGACCTGCTCGGGCACGTCCACCCCGTCGGCCACGGACTGCAGTCCGAGGTCCGTGGCGATGCGCAGCAGCCCGCTGGTGATCTTGTGCAGCCGGGCGGACTCCACGACGCCCTCGACCAGGGTGCGGTCGAGTTTCAACAGGTCGACGGGGAGTCTCCGGAGGGCCGTGATCGTGCCGTAACCGCTGCCGAAGCCGTCGAGCGCGATCCGGACGCCGACGCGTTTGAGGGTGTTCAGGCGGCGCTCCAGCTCGTCCAGGCCGACGCGCGGGTCGGCGTCGGCGACTTCGACGACCAGTGAGCCGGGCGACAGGCCGTACCGGGTGAGGAGCGCCTCGATGGAGCCGAGCGGCAGGGAGCGGTCCAGCAGCAGGCGGGCGCCGATCCGGACGGCCACGGGGACGGACCGGCCCGTCCCGGCGCGCTCGGCGGCCTGCTCGACGGCCTCCTCCAGCATCCGGCGGCCCAGTGCGGCGGTCTTGTCGCTGTCCTCGGCGACCCGCAGGAACTCGGCCGGCGTGAACAGCACGCCCTGGGAGGAGCGCCAGCGGGCCTGGGCGCACACGGAGGTGATCCGGCCGTCCTGGAGGGACACCACCGGCTGGTGCAGCAGGGCGAGCTCACCGTCGTGCAGCGCGGCGCGCAGGCGCGTGGCCAGCTCCGCCTTGCGGACGACGTCCTGCTGCATCTGCGGTTTGTACAGCTCGACGCGGCCCTTGCCGCCCGCCTTGGCGCGGTACATGGCGAGGTCGGCGTTGCGGAGCAGCTCGCCCGCGCCTGTGCCCGGCTCCGCGAGGGCGACGCCGATGGAGGCGTTGACGCAGACGTCGTTGCCGTCGATGACGTACGGCTGGGACAGCGTCAGCCGGAGGCGGTCGGCGAGCTCCAGCAGGTGCCGTTCCCGGTCGTCCCGCTCGCTCGCTCCGTCGCCGACGATCAGTGCGGCGAACTCGTCGCCGCCGAGCCGGGAGGCGGTGTCGCCCTGCCGGACGGCCTCCTGGAGCCTGCGGGCGGCCTGGACGAGGAGCTCGTCGCCGGCCTGGTGGCCGATGGTGTCGTTGACGGCCTTGAAGCCGTCCAGGTCGATGAAGAGGACGGCCGTGCCGCGCAGGGCGGCGCCCCGGTCGGTGGTCCGGCGGCCGGTCAGCGCCTGCTGGACCCGCTTGGTGAACAGTGTGCGGTTGGGCAGGTCGGTCAGCGGGTCGTGCTCGGCGTTGTGCTGCAACTGCGCCTGCAGCCGCACGCGTTCGGTGACGTCGCGGCTGTTGAAGATCAGGCCGCCGTGGTGGCGGTTGACGGTCGACTCGACGTTCAGCCAGCCGCCGTCGCCGGACCGGAAGCGGCACTCGATGCGTGTGGTGGGTTCGTCCGCCGGGCCGGCGGCGAGGAATCTGCGCACCTCGTGCACGACGCGGCCCAGGTCCTCCGGGTGGATGAGGCTCGACAGCTCCAGGCCGACCAGTTCCTCCGCGGGCCGCCCGTAGACCCCGGCGGCGGCCGGGGAGACGTACCGCAGGACGCCGCTGGGGGCGGCGATCATGATGACGTCGCTGGAGCCCTGCACCAGGGAGCGGAAGTGGTTCTCCTTGTGCGCCAGTTCCTGGGTGAGGGTGATGTTGTCGAGCAGCATGATCCCCTGCCGCACGACGAGTGCGAGGACCACGGTGCCACAGGTGATGAGCACGACGCGGTCGACGCTGCGGCCGTTGAGGACGTTGTAGAGGATGCCCAGGGTGCAGACGGCCGCCGCGAGGTAGGGCGTGAGGGCCGCCAGGGAACCGGCGATGGGCCGGGTGGCGGCGTAGGGCGTGGGGTCGGGGCCGGGCTGCGGGTAACGCGCGGCGGCGGGACGGCCGGGCAGGTGCTCGTGCACCACGCGGGTGTGCCCGTCGGCGTGCGGGGCCCGGTCGGCCGGGGGCGCGGCCCACGGGGCGTACGCGAGGAGCACGGAGCCGGCGAACCAGCCCGCGTCGAGCAACTGGCCCGAGTGGTAGCAGTCCTGCAGCAGCGGCGTGGTGAACAGGGCGTCGCTCAGCACGGTCAGGCCGAGGCCGCCGATCGCCGTGTTGAGCACCGCGCGGTTCACCCAGGAGCGCCGGAAGTGCAGCGCGAGCACCAGGCTGACCAGCGCGATGTCCAGCAGCGGGTACGTCAGCGACAGCGCGATGTGCGCGACGCCGGGGCCCCCGGACTTGGCCGCCTGGGCGAGCGCGAGACTCCACGCCAGCGTCAACAGCGAGCCGCCGATCAGCCAGGCGTCGAGGGCGAGACAGACCCAGCCCGCCTTGGTCACCGGCCGTTTGGCGAGCACCAGCAGTCCGACGATCGCGGGCGGCGCGAAGCACATGAAGAACATGTCGGCGTACGAGTGGCTGGGCACGGCGACGCCGAGAACGACCTCGTACCACCCCCAGACCAGGTTGCCCAGGGACGCCATCGCCGAGGAGAGGCCGAACAGCAGCCAGGCCGTGCGGTACCTGACCCCTGTGCCGCGGGCGAAGACCAGGCAGGAGACGGCGGCAGCCGCGGCGGCGAGACTCAGCCCGAAGTCGCCCATGAACAGCGCGAGTCGGCGGGAGCCCCAGCCCAGCGCGGCGCCCAGGGCGTAGGCCCCGCAGACCAGGGCGAGAGCGAGGCGGTGGACCAGCCGGCCCTGGGCGGCGCCCGAGGGGCGGGACGGCGCGGCGGGCGGGGGGCTCAGCGCGCTGTCGAGGATGGGCGCGGAGTACGGCTGCCGGCTCACGGGTACCTCCCGGTCCGCATCGGCCCCGGGTCTCGTCGGGCGGGGCGCGCCGGTGGGGCATGCCTTCTGCGGCTGTCGTGCCCGCGGCACCGGCTGTGACCGTCGGGAGGGCTGTGAGGGCCGTCCTGTGGGGCGGGACGCCCGCGCCTGCTTGCCGCTGTCCGCCACGGTCGCCGTCGGCGGCCCCCTCGCATCGGATCGCTCGTCCCTCGGCCGTGCATCGCCCGTCGCCCCCCTCACCGTCCAGAATGTCCGTCCCCGGCGCCGAGTGGTGCGCGGCGCAACCCCTGTCGGGACGATACACCAGTATCGTCACTCAGGGACATAAGTTCTCTACTCTCCGTGACGACCAGCGGGTATGCGCATAACTCACCGCCTTCACAGGATCGCGGACAGTACTCGAACCGGGCCTACGCGCCTGCCGTGCCCGTCGTCAGAACCACGTTCCGCAGGGGCTCCAGGTTCACGAACCGGGTCAACTGGTCCACCAGCAGACGCCTGGCGCGCGGCAGGAACGCGGACGAGGGCCCGCCCGCGTGCGGGCTGATCAGCACACCGGGCGACTGCCACAGCGGGTGGTCTCGGGGCAGCGGTTCGGGGTCCGTGACGTCGAGGGCGGCGGTGATCCGGCCGCTCTCCACCTCCGCGAGCAGGGCCTTGGTGTCCACGACGGGGCCGCGCGCGACGTTCACGAGGAGCGCGCCGTCCTTCATGCGCGCGAGGAAGCCGGCCCCTGCGAGGCCCCTGGTGTCCTGCGTGAGAGGCGTGGTGAGGACGACGACGTCGGCCTCCGGGAGCAGGGCGGGCAGGTCGGTGAGCCCGTGCACCGGGCCGCGCGGCGTGGCGCGTGCGGAGCGCGCGACCCGCGACACGCGGGCCACTTCGAACGGTACGAGCCGGTCCTCGATCGCCGCGCCGATCGACCCGTACCCGACGATCAGGACGGTCCGGTCGGCCAGCGCGGGCCGGAACCCCTCGAGCCACTCGCCGCGGTCCTGCGCACGCACGTAGTCGGGGATGCCGCGCAGCGACGCCAGGATGAGAGCGAGGGCGAGCTCGGAGGTGCTCGCTTCGTGCACCCCGCGCGCGTTGCACAGCCGCACTCCCGGCCGCAGGTGCCGCAGGCCCGGCTCGACGTGGTCGATGCCGGCCGTGAGCGTCTGGACGACCTCGACGGAGCGCATCGCGGTCAGGGGGCGCTGCCCGAGGCCCGGCGGCTTCATGTACGGCACGACGTAGAAGGCGCAGTCGGCGGGGTCGGCCGGGTACGCGTCGGCGCCGTCCCAGAAGCGGTAGGCGGGCCCCTCGGGAAGGCCCTCGATCTCATCCGGCGGAAGGGGAAGCCACACGTCAGCAGTCATGTCCGGAGGCTATGTCAGGAGCCGGGACGCGCAGAGGTTAGGTTGGGGGCGCCAGGAGAGGGAGGGTCACGAGCAGGTGGAGCGCAGGACGATCGGCGCGGCGGCGCTCGCGGTGGGCGCCGTGGGACTCGGGTGCATGCCGATGAGCTGGGCGTACAGCCGCTCGCGGCAGCGGGGCGACGAGTCGCTCAGGGCGGTGCACCGGGCGCTGGACCTGGGTTCGACACTGCTCGACACGGCGGACATGTACGGCCCGTTCACCAACGAGCTGCTGCTGGGGCGGGTGCTGCGGGAGCGGCGGGCGGACGTCTTCGTGTCGACGAAGGTGGGGCTGCTGGCCGGCGACCAGCACATCGTGGCCAACGGCCGCCCGGGCTATGTGCGGCGGGCGTGCGACGCGTCGCTGCGGCGGCTGCAGACGGACGTGATCGACCTCTACCAGTTGCACCGGGCCGACCCGGAGGTGCCCGTCGAGGAGACCTGGGGCGCCATGGCGGAGCTCGTACGGGCCGGGAAGGTACGGGCGTTGGGGCTGTGCGCGGTGGGTGCGCGGTCGGCGCGGCGGCCGGGGGCCCGGCTCCACGACGGCACGCTGCGGCAGCTGGAGCGGGTGCAGCAGGTGTTCCCGGTGAGCGCGGTGCAGGCCGAGCTGTCGGTGTGGTCACCGGAGGCGCTTGGGACGCTGCTGCCGTGGTGCGAGGCGCGCGGGGTCGGCTTCCTCGCCGCGATGCCGCTGGGCAACGGCTTCCTGACCGGCACGCTGACGCCCGGCGAGGGCTTCGAGCCGGACGACCCGCGGGCCCGGCACCCGCGCTTCACGGCCGAGATGATGGCCGCGAACCAGCCGATCGTGGCGGGGCTGCGCCGCGTCGCGGCCCGGCACGGCGACGACGTGACCCCGGCGCAGGTGGCGCTGGCGTGGGCCCTGGCGCAGGGCCCGCACGTGGTGCCGGTGCCGGGCACCAAGCAGGAACGTTGGGTCACGCAGAACGCGCGAGCCGCGGCCCTGCGGCTGACCGCCCGGGACCTGGCGGAGGTGGCGGGGCTGCCGCGGGCGCAGGGGTCCTGGGACTAGCGGGACCCCCGGGCCCGGTGAGGGCCGAGGAGCCCGGGATCGGGAACCTCGGGGGCCCGGGCGGTGTATGACAGGACAGAGCTCACCGCGTTCTCACCGCGTCGAAGGGACCCTGATCGTGCAACGTCGAGCCGCGACGGCCGCGCTGGCCGCCGCTCTCCTGCTGACGGCCGGCTGCTCCTCCGGCGACGGAGGACCACCCGGCGGCGACAGGAGCGGCGCTCCGTCGACGACGGCCCCGTCGTCCTCGCCCACGCCGGCCGGTGAACAGCCCCCGCCCGCGAAGGGCACGGTGAAGGTGGTCCGCACCGTCGCCACCGGCCTGAAGAGCCCCTGGGGCCTCGCACCCGTCCCCGGTGGCGGCCTGCTGGTGTCGTCCCGGGACGACGCGACGATCACGCGGATCGACGAGAAGACGGGCAGGAAGACCGAGCTGGGCGAAGTACCGGGCGTCGCCCCGGAGGGCGAGGGCGGCCTGCTCGGCATCGCCCTCTCCCCCGGCTTCGCCGCCGACCACATGATCTACGCGTACTTCACCTCCGCCTCCGACAACCGCATCGTGCGCGTGCTGTACGACGCGAAGAAGCCCGCCGGTGAGCAACTGGGCGCCCCCGACACGGTGTTCCGGGGCATCCCGAAGGGCTTCGTCCACAACGGCGGCCGGATCGCCTTCGGCCCGGACCGGATGCTGTACGCCGGCACGGGCGAGAGCGGCGACACGGGCCTGTCCCAGGACAAGGACTCCCTGGGCGGCAAGATCCTGCGGCTGACGCCGGAGGGCGAGCCCGCCCCGGGCAACCCGTTCCCGGACTCGCCCGTGTACTCCTACGGGCACCGCAATGTGCAGGGGCTCGCCTGGGACGCCAGGCAGCGGCTGTTCGCGGCCGAGTTCGGCCAGGACACCTGGGACGAGCTGAACGCGATCAGGCCCGGCGACAACTACGGCTGGCCGGAGGCGGAGGGCCGCTCGGACGACTCCGGTCTCCACGACCCGCTCGCCCAGTGGGGCACCGACGAGGCCTCCCCCAGCGGCATCGCCCTCGTCGGGGGGTCGGTGTGGATGGCGGGTCTGCGGGGCGAGCGGCTGTGGCGCGTACCGCTGAAGGGCACCGAGGCCGCGGCCGACCCGCAGGCCTTCCTGAAGGGCAGGTACGGCCGGCTGCGCACGGTGGTGGCGGCGGGGTCCGACCGGCTGTGGCTGACCACCAGCAACACGGACGGGCGGGGCGACGCCAAGGACGGCGACGACCGGATTCTGGAGCTGCGGGTCAGCTAGACACCGCCGCTTCGGGGAACAGGTCCTCGCGGTGGGCCAGCGCCGCCGCTTCTCCGCGTCCGGTGACGCCCAGCTTGGCCAGGATGTTCGACACGTGGACGCTGGCGGTCTTCGGGGAGATGAAGAGTTCCTCCGCTATCTGGCGGTTGGTGCGGCCGAGGGCGACCAGGCGCAGGACGTCCCGTTCCCGGCCGGTCAGGCCGAGGGCCTCGGCGGGGTCGGCCGGGGCGGCCCGTCCGGTGTGACCCAGGGTGAGCCGGGCGCGCCGGGCGAGCCGGGTCGTGGCGTCGGCGAGCGGGCGGGCGCCCAGGTGGGCGGCGACGGCGTGGGAGAGGCGGAGCAGTTCGGTGGCGCGGGCGCGCTCGTCGTCCCCGCCGGTGCTCAGCACGGACGCGGCGAGCCGGTACCGGACGCGGGCGAGGTCGTAGGGCCGGCCCAGGGGTTCGAAAGCGGCGACCGCCTCGGACCAGTGCCGGGGGGTGTCGCGGTCCTCGGCGCGGAGCAATTCGGCACGCACCCACGTCTCGTGGGCGAGCCAGAGCGGGACGCCCGTGGTGAGGTTCCTGACGGTGCGGAACAGCCGGTCGAGGTGTGCGGAGCGGCCCGGCCCGGCCGCCGTCTGTCCGCGTGCGTCGGCCTCGGCGGTGGCGGCGGCCAGCAGCAGGGGCCAGGCGTGGCGCTGGGTGCCGGGCGGGAAACCGGCGTCCAGGGCGCGGCCCGCCTCGGCGCGGGCGTCCGCGAAGCGGCCCTCGGCGGCGGCGATGCCGAGGCGGACGCGGGCCTGCGGGATGCTGTGCTGCGGCATCGGGTCGTGGGTGCCGTACGCGGCGCGGGCGGCGGCGAGCAGCCGGGTGGCCTCGGCGGTCTCACCGCGGGCGAGGGCGATGCCGGCGTGCTGGAGGAAGCCGCCGCCGCGGGGCTCGGCCGCCCGGCCGGTGTTCTGGGCGCGGGTGGCGGCGTCGACTGCCTCGTCCCAGTGGCCGAGGGAGAACAGCGACTCGGCGAGGTTCATCCACACCCAGGTCTCGGACTCCCGCAGGCCCAGGCGGTGGGTGAGCCGGGTGGCCTCGCGCAGGAGGGCGGCGGCCTCGGCGGAGCGGCCGACGCCTTCGAGGGCGGAGGGCAGGCCGATGTGGCTGCGGCCGACGACCGCGGGCAGGTTCCGGGCGAGGGCCAGGTCACGGACCTGGTACATCTCGGCGAGCCCGGCCTCGGTGTCGCCGGCGTCGACCAGGAGGCCGCCGAGGGTGAGCCGCGCGTTGAGCTCGATGCCGGCGGCGCCGACCATGCGGGCGTACTCGACGGCGCGTTCGGCGGCGGTGACGGCCTCGGGGCCGGGGTCGCGGAGCATGGCCCAGCCCGCCGCCACGGCGAGCACCTCGGCGTGCACCTCGGAGGGCGGCAGGCCGCGCACCAGGTCCTGGGCCGTGCCGATCTCCTGCCGGCCGTCGCCGCGGGCCAGGGCCTGCTCGAGACGGGAGCGCTGGATCCAGAACCAGGCGGCGCGCAGCGGGTCGGGGTCGTCGGCGAGGAGGCGCAGCGCCCGCTTGGTGGTCTTCAGGGCGATGTCGCGTTCCCCGCACAGCCGTCCGGCGACGGCGGCCTCGGCCATCAGGTCGAGGCGGCGCAGGGGCGGTGCGGTGTCCGGTTCCCGGTCGCCGGGGGCGCCCGCGCTCCTGCCGGGCATCGCGGGAGGGTAGGCCTCGGTGTGGTCGACGGGGCGCAGGGTGGCGCGTACGTCGTCGGGTACGGCGTCCCAGAGGTCCATCGCGCGTTCCAGCAGCCGCAGTTGTTCCGCGTACGCGTGCCTGCGGCGGGCCTCCACCGAGGCGTCGAGGACGGCGGGGAGGGCCTTGGCGGCGTCGTGCGCGTGGTACCAGTGACTCGCCAGGCGCATCACGCGCTGGTCGGCGGGGACGAGCGTCGGGTCGGCCTCCAGGGCCTCGGCGTAGCGGCGGTTGAGGCGGGAGCGCTCGCCGGGCAGGAGGTCGTCGCGGACGGCCTCGCGGACCAGGGAGTGCCGGAAGCGGTAGCCGTCGACGGCGGGCGCGGCGGACAGCAGGCCGGCGTCGACCCCGGAGCGCAGCGCCTCGATGAGGTCGTCCTCAGCGAGCCGGGTGACGGCGGCGAGCAGCGCGTACTCGACGGTGGAGCCGCCCTCGGCGACGGTCCGGGCGACGGTCCGCGCGCGTTCGGGCAGCGCCTCCACGCGGACGAGGAGCAGGTCGCGCAGGGAGTCGGGGAGGCCGGTGCGGCGGCCCTCGCGGGCGGCGACGGTGAGTTCCTCGACGAAGAAGGCGTTGCCGTCGGAGCGTGCGAAGATCTCGTCGGCCTGGTCCGGGTCGGGGTCGCGGTCGAGGATTCCGGCGATCTGACGGCCGGCTTCGGCGCGGTCGAAGCGGGCGAGTTCGACGCGGCGTACGGTGCGCAGCCGGTCCAGTTCGGCGAGGAGGGGCCTGAGGGGGTGGCGGCGGTGGATGTCGTCGGCGCGGTACGTGGCGAGGACGACGAGGCGGCCGGTGCGCAGGGTGCGGAAGAGGTAGGCGAGCAGATGCCGGGTGGAGGCGTCGGCCCAGTGCAGGTCCTCCAGGACGACGACGACCGTGCGGTCGGCGGCGAGGTGCTCCAGGAGACGGGCGGTCAGGCCGAAGAGGCGGGCGGTGCCGTCCTCGTCGTGGCGGCCCGCCGCGGCCGTGCCGAGTTCGGGAAGCAGCCGGGCGAGTCCGTCCTCCTGGCCGGCCGCGGCGGCGGCCACCTGGCCGGGCAGGGCACGGAGCAGGGCGCGCAGGGCGGTGGAGAACGGGGCGAAGGGCAGCCCGTCGGCGCCGGCCCCGACGCAGCCGCCCACGGCGACGACGGCGCCGCGCCGGGCGGCGGCTGCGGTGAACTCCTCGACCAGGCGGGTCTTGCCGACGCCTGCCTCTCCGCCGATCAGGAGGGCCTGCGGCTCGCCCCCTTCGGCGCGGGCGAGCGCGTCACGCAGGGTGTCCAGCTCGGCTGCGCGGCCGACGAACACGGGACTGACGGACCTGGTCTCCACGGACTCGAGCATCGCACGGGGCTCTGACAGCGGGGCAGCAGTTTTCGCGGCGGCGCTGCCCTTCGCGGGAACGGCGAGGACACCCGTCCGCAGGGGGGCGCCCTCCGGCGGGCGGGTGGCCCCCCGTCCCGTGTTCACGCCGCCGAGCCGGGTCGGTACCGGTTCCGGCACCGGCGGAACCGGTGGCGGCCGTGTTCCTCCGGTCCGGCGGGGCCGGGCGGCTGCCCTGCCGCGCGGCGGGCGGCGCGGCGGGCCCGCAGGGCTGCGGTGACGCGCCGCTGGTGTTCGGCGCGGCACATCAGATCGGCGAGGCGGTAGCGGTGCTGGATCTCGTACGCGTACACGGCGGGTCCCCGGGTGAGAGGTAGCCCTCCCGGCCGGTGCCGGGCGGCACCTTCACCTTCGCCGTACGGCCCGCACCGCCGCATCGGGCGACTTCCGCATCTTCCGGGGTCACCGTGACCTCAGAAATCGGGTGAGGGACCTCAGCGGCTCCCTGAGGTGCTGGTGGAGCCGCTGAGGTCCCTCGGAACGTGCGCGGTGTCAGCTCGCCGACGGCAGTCCGAGCAGGACGCCGGTGTACTTGAGGACGGCCAGCAGCAGGCCGATGCCGCCGAGCGCGACGCCACCCCAGGCGACCGACTTGATCCAGCCGGCCTGGGGCCTGCCGGGCGCGCCGAACGCGGGCCGGGCGAGCACCGCGGCCCCGGTGAGCGCCGCGAGCAGGGCGAACAGTCCGCTCCACAGGGCGGTGGCCTGCCAGGCGTCGCCGTACATGGCCTGGATCTGCTTGGCCACGCCCGCCGACTGCGACGTCTCCAGCTGGCCGAGGAGGTTCTCGCGCGCGGCGGCCACGGTGCCGACCCAGCTTCCGGTGAGCGAGACGACGCCCAGCGCGGCGGAGACGACGGCTCCGGCGCCCTGCCCGACACCGGTGGGCCCGGCCACCGCGTCCTTCGCCTCGGCCTCGGCCTCAGCTTCGGCCCCGGTCTCGGTCTCGGCCTCGGCTTCCTCGGACTCGGTGACGTCCACCGCCTCCTCGTCGGTCACGGCCCCGGGGGCCGGGTCGGGCTGGTCGGCCTGCGCGGCCCCGTCGGCCCGGGGGGCTTCGTCGGCCTCGGTGGCCTGGGTTCCGTCCACTGTCTTCGTTGCCATGTCCCGCACCGTACGGACGGAGTCTGAGAGTCGCCTTAATGATCGTCGTGGGTACCGTCGTGGATGCCCTCGGGCGTGGTACGCGCGCGTGCCTCCCGCCATTCGGGGGCGAGCACGGACCACACCTCCAGGTCGTGCCGTACGTCGTGGTGGAGGTGGGCGCCGCGGCGGACACCGTCCCGGGTCATACCGAGTCGCCGGGCGACGTTGAGGCTGGCCTCGTTGCCGGCGGCGGCCACCCATTCCACGCGGTGGATGCCGCGGCTCTCGATCGCCCAGTCGATGAGCACGCGCGCCGCGCGCGTGACGAGGCCGCGCCCGGTGGCGGCGGGCTCCAGCCAGCAGCCCGCCTCGCAGGTGCCGTTCGCGGCGTCGAAGTTCAGCAGCAGCACTCCCCCGACGAGCCGGCCGTCCAGCCACAGGCCGTGCAGGGACCCGGTGTCGGCGGCGCGCCGGTCGGCGTACCGCTGGAGTACGTCCCGGGCGCCGTCGAGGTCCATGGCCGTGGCCCCGAAGGGGATGAACCGGTTGATGAACTCCCGGCCCCGGTTCAGGTGGGCGAGGAACTCCTCGCCGTGCCACGGCTCCAGGGGCCGTAGTTCCACGCGTTTGCCGTCGTCACCCGGTGCTCCCAGTGGTATCGCGTACATCCCGCTGCCGATCCTCCCGCGCCAGGACGTCCGCCACCTCGGCGTCCGTCGGGCCGCCAGCCTCTCACGGGCGGCGCGGCACTCCGGCGGTTCGACGCCGATGCGCGGCAGGCGGGTCGGGCCCCCAAGGACGCCGCAGGGGGCGGCACCGGACCGGTGCCGCCCCCTGCGCCTGTGACCGTGGCCGTCAGCCCTCGACGCCCAGCTTCTGCAGGATGAGTTCCTTCACGCGGGCCGCGTCCGCCTGGCCGCGCGTGGCCTTCATGACCGCGCCGACCAGGGCACCGGCCGCGGCGACCTTGCCGCCGCGGATCTTGTCCGCGACGCCCGGATTGCCGGCGATGGCCTCGTCCACGGCGGCGGTGAGCGCACCCTCGTCCGAGACGACCTTCAGGCCGCGCTTGTCCACGACCTCGTCGGGCGTGCCCTCACCCGCGAGGACGCCCTCGATGACCTGGCGGGCGAGCTTGTCGTTGAGGTCGCCCTTCGTGACCAGCTCGGTGACCCGGGCGACCTGCTCCGGCGTGATCGCCAGCTCGTCCAGGGACTTCTGGGACTCGTTGGCGCTGCGGGCCAGCTCACCCATCCACCACTTGCGGGCGGACGTCGCGTCGGCGCCGGCGTCGATCGTCGCGACGATCAGGTCCAGCGCACCGGCGTTGAGAATGGCCTGCATGTCGGTGCCCGACACGCCCCACTCCTCGCGCAGCCGGTTGCGGCGCACCAGCGGCAGCTCGGGCAGGGAGGCGCGGATCTCCTCGACCCACTCCCGGGGCGGGGCGACGGGCACCAGGTCGGGCTCCGGGAAGTACCGGTAGTCCTCGGCCTCCTCCTTCACGCGGCCCGAGGTCGTGGACCCGGTGTCCTCGTGGAAGTGGCGGGTCTCCTGGATGATCGTGCCGCCGCCGTCGAGCACGGCCGCGTGACGCTGGATCTCGAAGCGCGCCGCGCGCTCCACGGAACGCAGCGAGTTCACGTTCTTCGTCTCGGAGCGCGTGCCGAACTTCTCGCGGCCGTGCGGGCGCAGCGACAGGTTGACGTCGCAGCGCATCTGGCCCATCTCCATACGGGCCTCGGAGACGCCGAGCGCCCGGATGAGCTCGCGCAGCTCACGGACGTACGCCCGCGCCACCTCGGGAGCACGCTCCCCTGCGCCCTCGATCGGCTTGGTGACGATCTCGATGAGCGGGATGCCGGCGCGGTTGTAGTCGAGCAGGGAGTGCGACGCGCCGTGGATACGGCCCGTCGCGCCGCCGACGTGGGTCGACTTGCCGGTGTCCTCCTCCATGTGGGCGCGCTCGATCTCCACGCGGAAGGTCTCGCCGTCCTCCAGCTGCACGTCGAGGTAGCCGTTGAACGCGATCGGCTCGTCGTACTGGGAGGTCTGGAAGTTCTTCGGCATGTCCGGATAGAAGTAGTTCTTCCGGGCGAAGCGGCACCACTCGGCGATCTCGCAGTGCAGCGCGAGGCCGATGCGGATGGCGGACTCGACGCCGGTCGCGTTGACGACCGGGAGCGCGCCCGGCATACCGAGGCAGACCGGGCAGGTCTGGGTGTTCGGGTCGGCGCCGAGCGAGGTCGAACAGCCGCAGAACATCTTGGTCTTGGTGCCGAGTTCGACATGGACCTCGAGGCCCATGACGGGGTCGTACGACGCGAGCGCGTCCTCGTACGACACCAGGTCGGTCGTGGTGGTCACGGTGAAACTTCCCTCTCAGCCCAGCAGGACGTCGTCGTCGCCCAGCCGCTTCAGCTCGCGGTAGAGGATGGCGAGGCCGGTGACGATGGCGGCGGCGGACACGGCGGCGTCCACGAGGCGGAGCGTGTCGCCGTCGGTGCGGGCGAGCTTCGCCTGCTTGGCGACGCTCATCGCGCCGAACGCGGTGGTGGCCATGGACAGGTACAGGCCGTTCTTGGACTTCTTGAAGCCCTTGGCCTTCGACAGCTTGCTCACAGCGACGGAGCCTCCTCAAGCAGCGGGTGGCCCCACTTTTCCACGAACGCGGCCTCGACGGCCGCGCCCACCTTGTAGAGCCTGTCGTCCTTCATGGCCGGGGCGATGATCTGCAGGCCGACCGGGAGGTTGTCCTCCGGGGCGAGACCGCAGGGCAGCGACATGGCCGCGTTGCCCGCCAGGTTGGTGGGGATGGTGCACAGGTCGGCCAGGTACATCGCCATCGGGTCGTCGGCGCGCTCGCCGATCGCGAAGGCGGTGGTCGGGGTCGCCGGGGAGACGATCACGTCGACCTGTTCGAAGGCCTTGTCGAAATCCTGCTTGATCAGTGTGCGGACCTTCTGGGCGCTGCCGTAGTAGGCGTCGTAGTAGCCGGAGCTCAGCGCATACGTGCCCAGCATGATGCGGCGCTTGACCTCGGGGCCGAAGCCGGCCTCGCGGGTCAGGGAGGTGACCTCCTCCGCGGAGTGCGTGCCGTCGTCGCCGGTCCTACGGCCGTAGCGCAGGCCGTCGAAGCGGGCGAGGTTGGAGGAGCACTCGGACGGGGCGATCAGGTAGTACGCCGACAGCGCCAGGTCGAAGGACGGGCAGTCCAGCTCGACGATGTCGGCGCCGAGCTCCTTGAGCAGCGCGACGGACTCCGCGAAGCGCTGCATGACGCCGGCCTGGTAGCCCTCGCCGCGGAACTGCTTGACGACGCCGACGCGCATGCCCTCGACGGAGCCGTTGCGCGCGGCCTCCACGACCGGGGGCACGGGCTCGTCGATGGAGGTGGAGTCCATCGGGTCGTGCCCGGCGATGACCTCGTGCAGCAGCGCCGCGTCCAGGACCGTACGGGCGCAGGGCCCGCCCTGGTCGAGGGAGGACGAGAAGGCGACCATGCCGTACCGGGAGACCGCGCCGTACGTCGGTTTCACGCCGACCGTGCCGGTGACGGCGGCGGGCTGGCGGACGGAGCCGCCGGTGTCGGTGCCGATGGCGAGTGGCGCCATGTGCGCGGCGAGCGCGGCCGACGAGCCGCCGCCGGAGCCGCCCGGGACGCGGGTCAGGTCCCAGGGGTTGCGGGTCGGGCCGTAGGCGCTGTTCTCGGTGGAGGACCCCATGGCGAACTCGTCCATGTTGGTCTTGCCGAGGATGACGACGTCGGCGGCCTTCAGCCGCTTGGTGAGCGTCGCGTCGTACGGCGGGATCCAGCCCTCGAGCATCTTCGAGCCGACGGTCGTCGGGATGCCTTCGGTGGTGAACAGGTCCTTCAGTGCGAGGGGGACGCCGGCGAGGGGGCCGAGCTTCTCGCCCCTCTCCCGCTTCTCGTCCACGGCGCGGGCCTGGGCGAGAGCGCCCTCGCGGTCGACGTGCAGGAAGGCGTGCACTTTCTCGTCGACGGCCTCGATCCGGGCCAGGTGCGCCTCGGTGACCTCGACGGCCGTGAGCTCGCCGGACGCGATCCTCGCGGCGGTCTCGGCGGCGGTGAGCTTGATGATGTTGACGTTGTCCGACATGACTTCTTAGTCCTCCCCCAGGATCTGCGGCACCTTGAAACGCTGCTGCTCCTGGGCCGGGGCGCCGGAGAGCGCCTGCTCGGGGGTGAGCGAGGGACGGACCTCGTCCGGGCGCATGACATTCGTCAGCGGGAGCGGGTGCGAGGTCGGCGGTACGTCTTGGTCGGCGACCTCGCTGACGCGTGCGACCGCGCCGATGATGTCGTCGAGCTGGCCCGCGAAGTGGTCGAGCTCTTCGGGCTTCAGCTCCAGACGCGCCAGCCGGGCGAGGTGGGCGACCTCCTCGCGCGTGATGCCAGGCATGCAGCGATCCTCTGGGGTGGAGTGCGTGTGGTTTGGCCCAATCCTATGGGTCCGGGACCGGTGCTCGTGAAACGGTTCCGCCTCGGGCGGGGCCGGAGGTCCCGCAGGCGGCAGGGCCGGGGGTTTCGGCACGCGGGGACCGCGCGACGAACCACGCCGAACCCGCACCCGCCCGACGGCCCGCCCCGGCACTCCTCGGCGCACCCGGCGACCCGCTCGGCGGTGCACGCCGCGAGCTCCCCGCGGAGGGCTCGTCGGCCGACGCGAGGCTTAGGGTCTGTCGTTCGGATCAGGCCGGCTGTAGGACGCGGTGCTTCGCAGCCGACCCGAGCGGGGTCTGGTGCGTGCGGCTGCAAGGCGGAGGAGGGCGTCAACGCGGAGCGTCGGCAACCGACGACAACGCGGCAGACGTGCGTGCCGGACCCCGCGACGCCGGGGTGACCCGAACGACAGACCCTAGCCGACGCGCCCGGGGTCGTCCCCCGCAGCCGCCGGCAACGCGGCCGCGGGCCGCTGCCAGCCCCGGGTGCCCCGGGCCCGCAGCCACGCCGTGGTCTCCTCGGGCGGCATCGCCGCCGCGACGAGCCAGCCCTGTACGGCGTCGCAGCCGAGGTCGCGCAGACGCTCCCAGGTCTCGTCGTCCTCGACGCCCTCGGCGACGACGAGCAGACCGAGTGAGTGCGCGAGGTCGACCGTGCAGCGCACGATCTCCGCGTCCTCGGTGTCGACGGCCAGCCGGGCCACGAAGGAGCGGTCGATCTTGAGCTCGCTGACGGGCAGCCGCCGCAGGTGCACCAGCGAGGAGTAGCCGGTGCCGAAGTCGTCCAGTGACATCTTCACGCCGTGCCCGGTCAGGGCGTTGAGGGTGTCGGCGGCGCGCTGCGGGTCCTCCAGCATGACGTGCTCGGTGATCTCCAGCTGGAGCGCGCCCGCCGGGACACCGTGCCGGGCCAGCCGGGCGGCGACCGAGCCGGCGAAGCCCGGGGTGTGGACGTCGCGCGGGGAGACGTTGACCGCGACCGGGACGAACAGGCCGCGCGCGCGCCACCGGGCCACCTGGGCGAGGGCGGTCTCCAGCACGTACTCGGTGAGGTGGGGCATCAGCCCGGACGACTCGGCGATCGCGATGAACTCGTCCGGCGGCACCTTGCCGCGCTCCGGGTGCACCCACCGCACCAGGGCCTCGAGCCCGGCGACGTGGCCGTCGAAGCGGACCTTGGGCTGGTAGTGCAGCTCGACCTCGTGCGCGTCGAGGGCGCGGCGCAGGTCGCCGAGCAGGCCGAGCCGGTCGGGGGTGTTGGAGTCGCGCTTGGACTCGTAGGCCTCGACGCCCGTGCGGTCCCGCTTCGCCTGATACATCGCCACGTCTGCGCGGCGCAGCAGCCCTTCGGCGTCGAGGGCGTGGTCGGGGAACACGGCGACCCCGGCGCTTGCCTCCAGCACGAGCGTGAGGCCGTCGAGGTCGAGGGGTGAGCTGAGGGCCGCCACGAGGCTGCGGGCGGCGCGGGTCGCGGACGTGGTGGAGTCGGCGACGGGAAGTAAGACGGCGAACTCGTCGCCCCCGAGCCGCGCCGCCTCCGCTCCGCGCGGCAGGGCGAGCCGCAGCCGGTCGGCGATCTGCAACAGCAGCCGGTCACCGGCGAGATGGCCCAGGGTGTCGTTGACCGAGCGGAACCGGTCGAGGTCGATCAGTATGAGGGCGGCGCGGGCGTCGATGCGCTCGGCGTCGTCCAGCGCGGTCCAGATGCGCTCCAGCAGCCACTGCCGGTTGGGCAGCCCGGTCAGCGGGTCGCGCAGCTGCTCCTCGGCCCGGGCGCGGGCTATCCACAGGGTGGAGTCGAGGGCGATCAGCGGGATGGCGAACAGCGGCAGCAGCACCGGCCGCGCGACGGCGACGACGCAGACGAGGGGGGCGATGCCGAGCAGTGCGACGGCGACCAGTCCGTGTCTGACCAGGGCCGTGCGCACGGCGGTGGGCAGTCCGCGGCGGGGGGCGTGCAGGTACCACAGCAGCAGCCGGGTGACCGCGAGGTAGGCGACCGCGATCAGGATCACCCGGGGCACCGCGGAGAGGGTCCAGCTGTCCGGGACCCAGGGGTCCTCGACGGACGGCACGGAACCGTAGGCGGCCGGCACGAGGGCGCCCGCGCCGATGCCGAGGATGTCCACCGAGCCGTGCAGCACGCCCTGCCGCCAGCGGCCCCGGCGGGCGATGCCGACCAGGACGACGACGGTGAAACTGACCATGCCGGCCGACACCCAGCCGTACAGCAGCAGTACGGCGAGGGTCAGGGCGGCGCCGGAGCCGGTGCCGCCCCACCAGCGGGAGCGGCCGAGCATGACGAGGTGGCCGACGACGATGCCGGTCAGCAGGGCCAGGGACCAGCCGGCCGTGCCGGACGGGAAGAGGGCGTGCCCGCCGGCGAGCGCGCGGTAGAAGCCGGCGCCCAGCAGGAGCCCGGCCGCCGCGACGACCGCCGCGGGCAACGCGGGCCAGGACCAGCGCCGTTCCCGCTCGGCGCCGAGCAGGCCGGAGGTGTGCCCGGTGGCGGGGTAGGCGGTCGGGTGGGCGACTCCGCGCACGTCCGTCCCTTGCTCGTTACCGGAGTGCCCGGCGGTGTGGCCCTGGCGCCGGGCGGCACGGTGGCGGAGCTTCGCGGCGCGGACGCGGAACCGGGCGGCGAACCCGGGGTGTCCGCCCGCGGGGTCGGCAGCGCCGGGATGTCCGGCGGCGGGGTCGGCGTGCCCGGCGGCATGGCCCAGGTGTCCGGCAGCCCGCGTCTCCGCGTCGTCGCGGGTCTCGCCGTGGGCCTCGGCAACGCCCTGTGCCTTCGTGCCGGCAGGGCCCTCCGCGTCGCCGCGTTCCGGGGGCCGCGCTGCCCGGCGGCGCGTCCGCCACGCGTCCGCCACGCGGCGCAGACGCAGCCGTGAGTCCGGGGGGGCGCTCTCGCTCGGTTCCATTCCCGTCCCTCTCACAGCCGGCGGTGCCCACGCCACGCGGCCCTGCGCCCGACAACCGTCAACGGCTCCGCGCTGGAATTCCTGCCCCCGGCGCTTCGGCAGCACGGGGATGCCCCGACCGCAACTGGGCACGGCGGGCGCACATCTCAACAGTAGGCCGCGAAAGGCTTTCAGGGGCAGCGGTCGTCGACGGTTGCCCGAATGCACCCCCGCCACCCTTATGCATCTGATATGCGCTCAACGGGAGTTCCCCAACCGCTACTCCTCGGCCGAAAGCGCGACGCCGGCGGCGGCCTCCGGCCCGTGTTCCAGCAGGACTTCGAAGCCGTCCTCGTTCAGAACCGGAACCTTGAGCTGCATCGCCTTGTCGTATTTCGATCCAGGGCTGTCACCCACCACGACGAATGACGTCTTCTTCGACACCGATCCGGTCACTTTGGCACCTCTGGCCTGCAGGGCGTCCTTGGCGCCGTCGCGCGTGAAGCGTTCGAGAGTGCCGGTGACGACAACGGTGAGCCCCTCCAGGGGGCGAGGGCCCTCGTCCTCCCCGGAGTGCTCCTCCTGCATGCGGACGCCGGCGGCCTTCCACTTGCGGATGATCTCCTGGTGCCAGTCCTCGGCGAACCACTCCTTGAGGGCTTTCGCCACGATTTCGCCCACCCCGTCCACCGCGACGAGCTCTTCTTCGCTGGCCTGTTCGATACGGTCGATGGACCGGAACTCCCGCGCCAGCGCCTCCGCGGCGACCGGTCCGACGTGCCGGACGGACAGTCCGGTGAGGATCCGGGCGAGCGGGCGTTCCTTCGCGGCTGCAATGTTCTCCAGCATCGCGAGCGCGTTCTTCTTCGGCTCGCCCTGCTGGTTGGCGAAGACCGTGGCGACCTTCTCCTCGCCGGTCTTCGGGTCGCGCTTGGGCAGTCCGCTGTCCTGGTCGAGGACGTACGCCCTGATGGGCAGCAACTGCTCGACGGTGAGGTCGAACAGGTCGCCCTCGTCCTTCAGCGGCGGTTCGGCCGGCTCCAGCGGCCGGGTGAGCGCGGCGGCGGCCACGTAGCCGAAGTGCTCGATGTCGAACGACCTGCGGCCGGCGAGGTAGAACAGTCGCTCCCGCAACTGCGCCGGGCAGGTGCGGGCGTTGGGGCAGCGCAGGTCGACGTCGCCCTCCTTCATCGCCTTCAGCGGCGTACCGCACTCGGGGCACTCGGACGGCATCACGAACTCGCGCTCGCTGCCGTCGCGCAGGTCGGCCACCGGGCCGAGGATCTCCGGGATGACGTCACCGGCCTTGCGCAGCACCACCGTGTCACCGATGAGCACGCCCTTGGCCTTCACCACGTCCTGGTTGTGCAGGGTGGCGAACTCGACCTCGGAGCCGGCCACCGTGACCGGCTCGACCTGCGCGTACGGCGTGACGCGGCCCGTGCGCCCCACGCCCACCCGGATGTTGATGAGCTTGGTGTTGACCTCTTCCGGCGCGTACTTGTACGCGATGGCCCAGCGCGGCGCGCGGGACGTGGAGCCCAGGCGGCCCTGGAGCGGGATCTGGTCGAGTTTGACGACGACGCCGTCGATCTCGTGCTCCACCGAGTGGCGGTTCTCGCCGTAGTGGGCGATGAACTCCCGGACGCCGTCGAGGCCGTCGACCACCTTGTTGTGCCGGGAGGTGGGCAGGCCCCAGGTCTTGAGCAGGTCGTAGGCCCCGGACAGGCGGGTCATGCCGGTGAAGCCCTCCAGGGCCCCGATGCCGTGCACGACCATGTGCAGCGGGCGGGTGGCGGTGACGCGCGGGTCCTTCTGGCGCAGCGAACCGGCCGCCGCGTTGCGCGGGTTGGCGAAGGGCTTGTCGCCGGCCTCGACCAGGCGGCGGTTGAGCTCCTCGAACTTCTCCATCGGGAAGAAGACCTCGCCGCGGATCTCCACGAGGTCGGGGACGTGGTCGCCCCGCAGGCGGTCCGGGATCTCCGCGATGGTGCGGACGTTGGGCGTGATGTCCTCGCCGGTGCGGCCGTCGCCGCGGGTGGCCGCGCGCGTGAGGCGGCCGTGCTCGTAGGTGAGGTTGACGGCGAGCCCGTCGACCTTCAGCTCGCACAGGAAGTGATATTCCTGCTCGCCCAGTTCGCGGGCGATGCGGTCGGCCCAGGCGGCGAGCTCCTCGTCGTTGTACGTGTTGTCCAGCGACAGCATCCGCTGCCGGTGCTCGACGGCAGTGAACTCCGTCTCGTAGGACCCGGCGACCTTCTGCGTCGGCGAGTCCGGTGTGCGCAGCTCCGGATACTGCTCCTCCAGCGCCTCCAGGGACTTCAGGAGCTGGTCGAACTCCGCGTCGCTGACGACCGGAGCGTCCTTCACGTAGTACCGGAAGCGGTGCTCTTCGATCTGCTCGGCGAGCTGGGCGTGCCGCTCCCGCGCCTCGGCGGGCACCGCCGTGGTTTCCGCTTGCTTGTCGCCGGCCACCGTGTTGTCCTCCGTTACTCCGGGTTGTCCGCGAGGGATCTCGCCGCCCGGGCGCAGTGGGCGAGCACCCGGCGCGCGTACTCGGGGGACGCGCCCGCGAGTCCGCACGACGGCGTGACCGTGACGGCGTCCGCGAGAAGCCCCGGATGCAGCCCCAGCCTGCGCCACAGCGTCCTGACACCCATGACGCTACCGGCAGGGTCTGACAACGGGCCGTCCGTGCCCGGCACGACACCGGCGAACAGCCGGATGCCGCCCTCGACGGCCTCACCGATCGCGTCGTCGTCACGCTCGGTGAGCAGCGCGAAGTCGAAGGAGACCGCCGCCACGCCCGCCCGGCGCAGCAGCGCGAACGGAACGTCGGGCGCGCACGAGTGCACCGCGACCGGGCCGCCCTCGTGCACCGCGACGATGTCCCGCAGCGCGGCCTCCACCACCTGCCGGTCCACGGCCCGGTGGGTGCGGTAGCCACTGGCCGACCTGACCCGGCCGAGCAGGACAGCGGTGAGGGACGGCTCGTCCAGCTGGAGCACCACCTGCGCGCCGGGTACGCGGCGGCGCAGCTCGGCGAGGTGCAGGCGCAGGCCCTCGGCGAGGGACGCGGTGAGGTCGCGGGTGGCGCCGGGGTCGGAGAGGGCGGCCTCGCCGTTCCTCAGCTCCAGGCCGGCGGCGAGTGTCCACGGCCCGGCGGCCTGTACCTTCAGCGGGCCCTCGTAGCCCTGGGTGAACTCCTCCAGCGCGTCGAGGTCCTCCACCAGCCAGCCCCTGGCCCGCTTGGTGTCGCGGCCGGGCCGGTCCCCCAGCCGCCAGCCGCTGGGCTCGACGCGCGCGTACAGCTCCACGAGCATCCCGGCGGTCCGCCCGAGCATGTCGGCGCCGGGGCCCCGGCCGGGCAGTTCGGGCAGGAACGGGAAGTCCTCGAAGGTCCCGGTCACGGTTTTGACGGCCTCGCGGACGTCACCTCCGGGCAGGGAGCCGATACCGGTGGCCCCGCCGAAGTGCTGGTTGTCGCTCACGTCGTTCACGGGGAAAGCCTACGGTTCGCCGCACCGCGCGGCCGGAGCCGCCCGGCCGCCCGCCCTTCTGCCGACGCGCCGTGGTCCTCGTGCGGCGGCGCACCCCCTCGACGACTCGCCGCCCTCCCCGTGCGGCTCGCGGGGCCGGCGCCCGCACGGGGCGGCGCGCCGCTCCCCGGGGCCGGCGTCCCGTCAGCGTCCCGGCCGTACCGTCAGGTCGTTGACCTCCGCGTCCCGGGGCAGGTCGACCGCCATGACCACGGCCGTCGCGACCGACTCGGGGTCGATCCACTTCGACGCGTCGTACTCCTTGCCCTCCTGCTGGTGCACCTTGGCCTGCATGGGGCTGGCGGTCCGGCCCGGGTACACCGACGTGACGCGGACGCCGTTGCCGTGCTCCTCGTGCCGCAGGGAGTCGGCCAGCGCCTTCAGGCCGTGCTTGGAGGCCGCGTACGCCGCCCAGTCCGCGTGGGCGTTGAGCCCCGCGCCCGAGTTCACGAACACCACGTGCCCGCGCGACGTCCGCAGCTGCGGCAGGAACAGCCGGGTCAGTTCGGCGGGCGCGACGAGGTTGACGTTGAGCTGGTGCCGCCAGGTCTTGGGGGTCAGCTCGCCGACCGGTCCGAGGTCGACCACGCCCGCGATGTGCAGCAGCGTGTCCACCTGCCCGGGCAGCGTCTGGTGGGAGAACGCCCAGCTCAGCCGGTCGGGGTCGGACAGGTCGCCGACCAGGGTCCGCGCCCCGGGAAACTCCGCTGCCAGTTCCTTCGCGCGGCCCGCGTCGCGCGCGTGCAGCACGAGGTCGTCCCCGCGCGCGTGCAGCCGGCGGGCGACGGCCGCGCCGATGCCGGAACCGGCCCCGGTGATCACATGTGTAGCCATGCCCGCCATGCTCGCACCCTCGCCGTTCAGGCGATTCCCCGGCTCTCCTCCAGGTGGGCCAGCGCCCCGGCCGGCTCCTCGGCGAAGAACACCAGCTCGGCCAGGGGACGGGGCAGGAAGCCCTCGTCCTCCATGCGCCGGAACTGCTCCTTGAGGCCGTCGTAGAAGCCCGCCGTGTTGAGCAGCACGACCGGCTTGTCGGTGTGGCCGTGCTTCTTCAGTTCCAGGATTTCGGTGGCCTCGTCGAGCGTGCCCGTGCCGCCCACCATGATCACCACGGCGTCGGCCTTCTCCAGCAGCAGCTTCTTGCGTTCGGCGAGGTCCTTGGCGACGACCATCGCGTCGACGCCCGGCCGTGCCCTGGCCGCCAGGAACTCCACGGAGACGCCCGTCAGCCGCCCGCCGGCCTCCTGCACGCCGTCCGCGACGACCTTCATCAGGCCCGTGTCGGAACCGCCCCACACCAGCGTGTGCCCGCCCTTGCCGAGCAGCTTCGCGAACTCCCGCGCGGGGCGGGTGTACCGGTCGTCGAGGTCGGCGGCGGAGAGGAAGACGCAGATGTTCATGGCGTCACGGTACGCGCCGCCTCCGGCACGGCCGTCGCCGTCACCCGGAGTTTGGACTGCCCGTGCGGCAGTTCCTCCCAGTCGGCCATGAGGCGGGCGCTCAGGCCGTACCGGGCGGCCAGCTCCACCAGCGTCTCCGTGCGGTAGTAGAAGTCCTCGTGCAGCACCTGGTGCTCCCGGCCCTCCGTGCGGTCGAAGGTGAGGTCGAAGAAGCCTCCGGGCGCCAGGATGCGGCCGACGTGCGCGAAGCACTCCTCGACGACGTGCCGGGGCGAGTGCGAGAAGACGCTGTGCGCGTGCACGACGTCGAAGTGCCCGTCGGGCAGGAACGCGAAGGTGAGGTCGTCCGCGAGCATCAGGTGCGGCAGCCCGGCCTGGAGTCCCTCCCGTACGAGGGTGTCCTGGGCGGCGAGCAGGATGGCCGGGGATATGTCGATGCCGTAGTAGTTGCCGGTGTCCAGGTGGCCGATGAACAGCCGCCCGGCCCGCAGGTTGCCGCAGCCGATGTCGAGCATCCGGTGGTGGGGCCGGAGCCCGTGACGCAGCAGGTAGTCGAACTGCATACGGCCGATGCGCTCCCAGGACTCGGCGGACGGATGGTGGCCGACGGCGGCCCGGGGGTCGCGGGCGGTGTCCGAGGCCATGACCGCGCGGTAGTACGCGATGTGGTCGCGGTGCCTGAGCCGCAGCCACGTGTCGCGCGCCACGCGCCGGAGGTGTGCGGGAACCCTGTCCGGGTGGGACAGTGCGTAGCGCGCCTGGTGGGCGAGGCTGCTGCGGTTCCTGGCCGGCCGGGTGGTCGCCATGGTGCCCTCCTGCGGGACGAACCGGGAAGAACTCCGCTTCAGGGTGCGCTGTATCGAAGGACTCGGCTACCCAAGGAGGGTCGATCGTGACCGAAGGCCACCGGATCACCGTGGACAAGAGCGACCGGCACGTGCGCGTGGTGCGCGACGGTCAGGTCCTCGCGGACAGCGACAGCGCACTGCTCCTGCGCGAGACGGGCTGCCCGGACCGCTACTACCTGCCGCCCGCCGACGTACGCCTGGACCTGCTGACGCCGTCCGGCACACGCACGTACTGCCCCTTCAAGGGCACCGCGTCCTACTGGTCCCTGCCGGACGCTCCGGACCTCGTGTGGGCGTACCCGGAGCCGAAACCGGCCGTGTCCGGCATCAAGGACCACTTGTGCTTCTACGAGGTGGAGGTCGGCTGACGGCCGCGGTGTCGCGCGCGATGAATCCCGAGCCGTAGGGCAGTCTGCACAGGCATGGACAAGAAGATCCTTTCCCAGGACGGCACGCCCCTCGCGTACGAGAGCACCGGCCGGGGTCCCGTGGTGATCCTCGTCAGCGGTGCGATGTCGACGGGCGCCACAGTGGCGCCGCTGGCCGGGCCGCTCTCGCGGGACTTCACCGTCGTCGTGCACGACCGCCGGGGTCGCGGCGAGAGCGGCGACACGCAGCCGTACGAGGTGCGCCGCGAGGTGGAGGACCTGGCGGCGCTGATCGACGCGGTGGGCGGGGAGGCGTCGCTGTACGGCGTCTCGTCGGGCGGCGCGCTCGTCCTGCGGGCGGTGGCGGGCGGCCTGCCGGTGCGACGGGCCGCCGTGTACGAGGTGCCGTACGCGACGGACGAGGACGGTGTGCGGCAGCGGCGGGAGTACACCGCTCGTCTGACCGGGGCACTGGCACTGGGCCGCCGCGGGGACGCGGTGGAGCACTTTCTGCGGCTCACCGGCCTCGCCGAGGAGATGATCCGGGGCGCGCGGCAGTCCCCGATGTGGGCCGCGATGGAGGCGATCGCGCCGACCCTCGCCTACGACGACGCGTGCATGGGCGACGGCGGCGTCCCGCGCGAGACGCTGGCCGCGCTCACCGTGCCGGTGCTGTCGCTGGCAGGCGGGGCGAGCCCGGCGTGGATGCGGGAGGCCGCCGCGGCGGTCGCGGACGCGGCGGCGGGGGGCACGTACCGCACGCTGGAGGGCCAGACCCACATGGTCGACCCGAACGTCCTGGCGCCGGTGCTGGCGGAGTTCTTCGCGCCGTGACCGGCCCCTTCGCCGCATGGCCCGCCCACACCGTGCCGGAAGGCCGGCCGCCCGGACCCCTACCGCAAGGCCTGCCGCCCGGACGGTGCCGCACGCGGGTCGCGCCCGCTCAGGCCACGCCGGGCGCCGCCGGGGCCGCCGTCGCCCGTACCGTCGAGGCGATCGTCGCGGAGCCCACCACGCGCGTGCCGTCGTACAGGACGATCGCCTGGCCGGGGGCGACGCCGCGCACGGGCTCGGTGAAGCGGACCCTGAGCTCGCCGTCGACCGGCTCGGCGGTCACCGGCGTCTCGTCGCCGTGGGCGCGCAGCTGGGCCGTGTAGGTGCCGGGGCCGCTCGGGGCGGCGCCGCACCAGCGGGGCCTGATGGCGGTCAGCGCGGTGACGTCCAGCGCGGCCGCCGGGCCGACCGTCACGGTGTTGTCGACGGGCGAGATGTCCAGCACGTAGCGCGGCTTGCCGTCGGGGGCGGGCGTGCCGATCCGGAGCCCCTTGCGCTGGCCGATGGTGAAACCGTACGCGCCCTCGTGCGTGCCCAGTCTCGCGCCGGACTCGTCGACGATGTGGCCCTCGGCCTTTCCGAGGCGGTTCGCGAGGAAGCCCTGGGTGTCGCCGTCGGCGATGAAGCAGATGTCGTGCGAGTCGGGCTTCCTGGCGACGGCCAGGCCGCGCCGCTCGGCCTCCGCGCGGATCTCGTCCTTGGTGGTGACCGTGTCGCCGAGCGGGAACATCGCGTGGGCGAGCTGCCGGTCGTCCAGCACACCGAGCACGTACGACTGGTCCTTGGCCATGTCGGAGGCGCGGTGCAGCTCGCGCGTGCCGTCCCCGGTCACGACGACCCGGGCGTAGTGGCCGGTGCAGACGGCGTCGAAGCCCAGCGCCAGCGCCTTGTCCAGCAGCGCGGCGAACTTGATCTTCTCGTTGCAGCGCAGGCACGGGTTCGGCGTGCGACCGGCCTCGTACTCGGCGACGAAGTCCTCGACCACGTCCTCGCGGAAGCGGTCGGCGAGGTCCCACACGTAGAACGGGATGCCGATGACGTCCGCGGCGCGGCGGGCGTCGCGCGAGTCCTCGATGGTGCAACACCCGCGTGCGCCCGTGCGGAACGACTGCGGGTTCGCCGAGAGGGCGAGGTGGACGCCGGTCACGTCGTGGCCCGCCTCGGCCGCGCGGGCCGCGGCGACGGCTGAGTCGACACCGCCGGACATGGCGGCGAGGACACGGAGGGGTCGGGTGCGCTGCGGGGTGTCAGTCATAGCCCCTCCAGGGTACGGGGGCGCGGGAACCAGGGCCCCCGGGTATCCGTTCACGAGCACATGGGGGCGAATCGAACACCGAGGGACACCGACCGGCGCATCGGGCGGCGCGCGCTGATCGTCGGCGGCGCGGCGGCGGCCGTCGGTACGGCGGTGCTGGCGCGGGACGAGCTGTCCCGGCTGTGGTGGCGGACGCCGGGCGTGGAGAAGCCCCGCAAGGCGGGCGAGGTGGACTTCCGGGGTGCGCGCTGGCTGGCGGCGTCGGAGGCGAACTGGCGGCGCGCGGACCGGCCCGACGACTACCGCGTCGACATGGTGGTCGTCCATGTCACGCAGGGCAGCCTGGACAGCGCGGTGCAGGCGTTCCGGGACCCGGGGCACCAGGCCGCCACGCACTACATCGTCGGGAAGGACGGCGGTGTCACGCAGATGATCCGCGAGCTGGACGTGGCGTTCCACGCGGGCGCCCGCGACTACAACGAGCGCAGTGTCGGCATCGAGCACGAGGGCTTCGTGGACCGCCCGCAGGACTTCACGGACGCGATGTACGAGGCGTCGGCCCGCCTCACGGCCCGGATCTGCGCCCGGTACGGCATACCCGTGGACCGGGAGCACATCATCGGCCACGTGGAGGTCCCGGGCACGGACCACACGGACCCGGGCCCGCACTGGGACTGGAACCGCTACATGAAGCTGGTGCGACGGGCGGGCACCGCCGTGAAGTGACCCGCGCGGTCCCCCGTACGGAGGCGGTCTCCCGCGTCGGCCCGCGGCGGGGCTACGTCAGCCCCGCCGCCCTCGCCCGCTCCACCGCAGGTCCGATGGCCTTGGCGAGCGCCTCGACATCGGCCTGCGTGGAGGTGTGGCCGAGGGAGAAGCGCAGGGTGCCACGGGCCAGGTCCGGGTCGGTGCCGGTGGCGAGCAGGACGTGGCTGGGCTGGGCGACCCCCGCGGTGCAGGCCGAGCCGGTGGAGCAGGCGATGCCCTGGGCGTCGAGCAGGAGCAGCAGTGAGTCGCCCTCGCAGCCGGGGAACGTGAAGTGCGCGTTGGCCGGGAGGCGGTCCTCCGGGTCGCCGCCGAGGATCGCGCCGGGCACGGCGGCCCGGACGGCGGTGACGAGGGCGTCGCGCAGGGCGCCGATCTCGCGGGCGAACCACGGGCGCTGCTCGGCGGCCAGCCGCCCGGCGACCGCGAAGGACGCGATCGCGGGCACGTCGAGAGTGCCGGAGCGCACGTGCCGCTCCTGCCCGCCGCCGTGCAGCACGGGGACGGGCGTGTACGCGCGGCCGAGGAGCAGCGCGCCGATGCCGTACGGTCCGCCGATCTTGTGCCCGGACACGGTCATCGCGGCGAGGCCGGAGGCCGCGAAGTCGACGGGCAGCTGCCCGACGGCCTGCACGGCGTCGGAGTGCAGCGGGACACCGAACTCGGCGGCCACGTCGGCGAGTTCACGGACCGGCATGATCGTGCCGATCTCGTTGTTGGCCCACATGACGGTGGCGAGGGCGACGTCGTCGGGGTCCCGGGCGATGGCCTTGCGCAGCGCGTCGGGGTGGACGCGGCCGTGGGGGTCGACGGGCAGGTACTCGACGGTGGCGCCCTCGTGTTCGCCGAGCCAGTGCACGGCGTCGAGGACGGCGTGGTGCTCGACGGGGCTGGCGAGGACGCGGGTGCGGGCCGGGTCGGCGTCGCGGCGGGCCCAGTACAGGCCCTTGACCGCGAGGTTGTCGGCCTCGGTGCCGCCGGAGGTGAAGACGATTTCGCTGGGGCGGGCGCCGAGGGCGTCGGCGAGGGTTTCCCTGGCCTCCTCGACGGTGCGCCGCGCGCGGCGGCCGGCCGCGTGGAGGGAGGAGGCGTTGCCGGTGACGCTGAGGTGCGCGGTGAGCGCCTCGGCTGCCTCGGGAAGCATCGGGGTGGTCGCGGCGTGGTCGAGGTAAGCCATGGTGAGCCCGATTCTACGGGGCTGCTCCGCGCGGCCCGAGGTGCGTGCCCCTTCCCCTCACACCCGCCCCCGGACCGCCTTCTGACCGCCCGCGAACCGCCCTCGGGGGACCCGTTGTCCTAGAAGCTCCACGAGATGGTGTTGTCGGCCTGCATGGCCACCGCCAGGACGACGAGGTCGGCGACGCCGAGACCGAGGCCGAGCAGGGCCCTGCCGCGACGGGGGGTGCCGCGCCACAGGGCGACGGCGGCGAGGGCGATGGCGATCGGCCCGAGGAAGAGGTTGAGGACGAGGAGGCCGAGCAGGCCGAGCACGAAGGACGCGACGGCCATGCCGTCGGTGTCCCGGATGCCGGTCCGGTGCGAGGCCGGTGCGGTCAGATGCATGAGGGTGTCAGCTCCCGGCAGTCGATGCGGGTGGGACGTACAGGATCGGGCCGTACGGGCCGTGGGCGGCCCGACGGTGTCGCGTGTCGCGTGAGGACCGGCCGGACGTGTGAGGTCCGGGTCGGGCGGGAGGATCAGCCGGCGGTGGTGCCGCGGCGACGGGCGTGGTGCTCGCGCAGGGCGAAGACGCCCAGCCACGCGGCGATCACGACGGCGGCGACGGCGGTGAACGACAGGGGCACGTGGGCGACGGTGCCCATCACGACGCCCAGCAGCAGGAGAGCGGCGACGAGGAACAGCATGGAGGAATCCCCCTTCAGTCGGGTGAACTCGCATAGGTACAGTTGTTCACTGACTACTCAGTCTAACGCGCGGTGCGACTTTCCCCTTCCGGAGAACAGTTGTTGACTGGTGTCATGAGTCACACCCGCGGCGTGCGGCACGCCCAGAAGCAGAAAACCCGACAGGCCCTGCTGGACGCCGCGCTGGAGCTGCTGGAGGACCAGAGCCTGAGCAGCCTGGGGCTGCGCGAGGTCACGCGGGCCGTCGGCGTCGCCCCGACCGCCTTCTACCGGCACTTCCGCTCCACGGCGGACCTCGGTGTGGCGCTGGTCGACGAGGCGCTGGGCAGCCTGCACCCGATGATCCGTACGGCCGTGGCCGCCACGGGCGACAGCGACGGACGCATCGACCGCGCCCTGGGGCTCATCGCCGGCCATGTGGCCGCCCACCCGGCCCACGTCCGGTTCGTGGCGCGCGAACGGCACGGCGGGGTGCAGCCGGTACGGGAGGCCATCCGGGCCCAGCTGGCGCGGTTCGCCGACGAGGTGAGGGCCGAGCTGGCCAGGGACCCGGTGTCGCAGGACTGGAGCGAGGACGACCTGCTGATGCTCGCGCAGCTCTACGTCGACCAGATGCTCAGCACGGCGTCCCTGCTCCTGGAGGCGCGCGAGGCACTGGAACGGGAGCACGTCACGCGGCTCGCCGCCCGCCGGCTGCGCCTGATCAGCATCGGCCGCCGGCACTGGCCGGACTGACACCGACCGCCGGCCCGAAAGGCACCGAGTGGGCCGGGGAGAGTGGCACCGGCGGTGGGGCGACGGCCCCCGGAAACGGGCGAGCCGAGCCCTGGCGGGCCCGGAGGGGCGGCCTCAGCCGAGCCGCACCCGCGCCAGCTGCCGGGACTGGGCCACCAAACGGTCGGCGCTGTCCCAGACCTCGGCGTCCTCCTCCAGGAAGCCGCCTGCGAGGTTGCGCGTGGCGACCGACACCCGCAGCGGGCCCGGCGCCGGCCGGCACCGCACGTGCACGGTCAGCTCGACCGTCGGCACCCAGCCGGAGAGCCCCAGCTCGAAGGCGGTGGGCGGCAGCGCGTCCACCGCGAGGAGCAGGGAGAAGGGGTCGGCGTCCCGGCCGTCCTTGAGGCCGAACCAGGCGCGCATCTCGCCCTTGCCGGACGGCTGCCCGAGCGCCCAGCCGAGGGTGGCCGGGTCCAGCTTGATCGTCAGCCGGTCGGTGATGGCGGAACTGCCGGGCACGGGCGCCGGGCCGTCCTCGGGGCCGAAGCACTGGTCGACCGGCGGGATCGCGGGCGGCCGGGCCGACGTACGGACGTCGTCGGGGAGCGCGTCGAGGTCGCCGTACGAGGCGAGGACGCGGATCCGTTCGACCTCGTTGCCCTCGGCGTCGTACTGGAGGAGCGAGGCCTGGCCGGTGGAGAGGGTGCGGCCGGAGCGGACGGTCTCCGTGCGCACGACCGCCGGGCCCGGCTGCGAGGCGGTGAGATAGTGCGCGGAGATGGTGAACGGGTCGGCGTGCGGCAGCGCGTCCGAGAGGGCGCGGCCCAGGACGGCCAGCAGGTAACCGCCGTTGACGGCGTTGATGATCGTCCAGCCGGCGGACAGGTCGATGTCGTAGACGCCTTCCGCGCGCCGGGTGACGGCGGTGTCGCGGTCGAACTCGCTGCTGCCGATGGTCGCCTGGGATGCCTGAGCCATGCCGGTACGGTACAACAACAAACTACTAAGCGGTAGCTTTCCGCGATGACGGCCACGTGAACGGCACCGTCAGGTGTACGACGACGCCGTGCGGTCCTCCTCGCGCACCGTCGACCTGCGGTTCCAGGCCCGCGGCGCGCGCCAGTGGTAGCGCATCGCGAGCAGGCGCAGGACGAACGCCGTGACGACGGCGAGGCCGCTGGTGACCGGGGTGAGCGCGTCGTGGCGCAGGCAGAGCGCCGCCGCCGCGGCGCCGACGATCGCCGGGACCGCGTACAGGTCGCGGTCCCAGCGCAGCAGGGACGGCACCTCGTTGGCGAGCACGTCCCGCAGCACACCGCCGCCCACCGCCGTGGCGAGGCCGAGGCAGGCGGAGGCGGTCAGGCCGAGCCCGTACTCGTACGCCTTCGTCGTGCCCGCGACGCAGAACAGGCCGAGACCGGCCGCGTCGAAGACGTTCACCGCGACCTGGGTGCGCTCCACCTGCGGGTGCAGGAAGAAGACCAGGGCGGCGGCGAACAGCGGGGTGAGGAAATACCCGAGGTCCGTGAAGGCGGCGGGCGGCACGGCCCCGATGACCAGGTCGCGGAACAGGCCGCCGCCCAGCGCGGTGACCTCGGCGAGGACGGCGATGCCGAAGACGTCGAAGTTCTTCCGGACGGCCAGCAGGGCGCCGGAGATCGCGAAGACGAAGATGCCCACCAGGTCGAGGGTGTGCTGGACGGAGGGGCTGAAGATTTGCTCGAACACCTTGCCATTCTCACCCAAAGGCAAACCCCCGCCTTACATTGCAAGGCGGGGGTCGCGTTTGGGCTTACTACTCGGTGGCAAGAGCGTCGTTGGAGGGGGTCTCCTTCGAAGGGGCCTCCCCGATCGGCGGGCCCTCTGGCGTGGCCGCCCCGGACGGCACCGCCGTCGACGTCTTCGCCGACTCCTCCAGCACCGCACCGCCGACCAGCTCGACGGCCTCCTTCGCGGCCGACAGCAGCACCGTGTCCTGCGGTGCCTGGTCCGCGAAGTTCTCCGGGTGGTGGCAGGCGACCTGCTGGCCCGGACGCAGTTCCAGCAGCGGCGGCTCCGTCGTACGGCAGATCTCCGTGGCCTTCCAGCACCGGGTGTGGAAGCGGCAGCCGCTCGGCGGGGAGATCGGCGAGGGCACGTCGCCCCTGAGCAGGATGCGCTCGCTCTTGGCCGCCTTGCGCCGCGGGTCCGGGATCGGCACCGCCGACATCAGGGCCTTCGTGTACGGGTGCATGGGCGCCCGGTACAGCAAGTCGCGGTCGGCCAGTTCGACGATCTTGCCGAGGTACATCACCGCGATGCGGTCCGAGACGTGCCGGACGACGGAGAGGTCGTGCGCGATGATCACGTACGTCAGGCCGAGCTCCTGCTGGAGGTCGTCCAGCAGGTTCACGACCTGCGCCTGGATCGACACGTCCAGGGCCGACACCGGCTCGTCCGCCACGACCAGCCTCGGGTTGAGTGCGAGCGCGCGGGCTATGCCGATGCGCTGGCGCTGACCTCCGGAGAACTCGTGCGGGTAGCGGTTGTAGTGCTCGGGGTTGAGCCCCACCACCGCCAGCAGCCGCTGCACTTCCTTCTTCACGCCGCCCTCGGGCTCGACGCCCTGGAGCCTGAAGGGAGCACCGACGATCGTGCCGATGGTGTGCCGGGGGTTCAGCGACGAGTACGGGTCCTGGAAGATCATCTGCACGTCGCGGCGCAGCGGGCGCATGCCGCTGACGTTGAGGTGCGTGATGTCCTTGCCCTGGAACTCGACCTTGCCGGCGGTCGGTTCGAGCAGCCGGGTGATGAGCCGGCCCATCGTGGACTTGCCGCAGCCCGACTCGCCCACGACGCCCAGGGTCTCGCCCGACCTGACCTCGAAGTCGATGCCGTCGACCGCGCGCACCGCGCCCGCCTGCCGCTGGAGCAGGCCCTTGCGGATCGGGAAGTGCTTCTGGAGGCCGGTCACCTTCAGCAGGACCTCGCCGGGGGCGGCGTCCTTGGTGACGGTGGCACCGTCGCCCGGCGCGGGAGTGGTCACGTCCGTGTCCTTGGAGTTCTCGCTCACAGCTTCGGCGCAATCTCTTCGGTCCAGATACGCTCCCGCTGCTCCGTGCTCATGTGGCAGGCGGCCCAGTGCCGGCTGCCGACCTCGGTCAGCTCGGGTCGGACCGTGCGGGTGATGTCGTCCTTCGGTACGTCCGCGTAGGGGCAGCGCGGGTTGAACGCGCAGCCCGACGGGATGTTGATCAGCGAGGGCGGGGAGCCCTTGACCGGGATGAGCCGGTCCTGCTGCTCGCGGTCCAGTCGCGGCATCGAGCCGAGCAGGCCCCAGGTGTAGGGGTGGCGCGGCTCGTAGAAGACCTGCTCCGCCGGGCCCCGCTCGACGCAGCGGCCGCCGTACATCACCAGGAGGTCGTCGGCCAGTTCGGCGACGACACCCAGGTCGTGGGTGATGATGATGACCGCGGAGCCGAACTCCTTCTGCAGGTCGCGGATCAGGTCCAGGATCTGCGCCTGGACGGTGACGTCCAGGGCGGTGGTCGGCTCGTCCGCGATGAGCAGTTCGGGGTTGTTCACCAGCGACATCGCGATCATCGCGCGCTGGCGCATGCCGCCGGAGAACTCGTGCGGATAGCTGTCGACGCGCTTGTCGGGCTGCGGGATGCCGACCCGGTCGAGCATCTCCACCGCGCGCCGCCTGGCGGTCTTCTTGTCGACGTCGTGGTGGATGCGGTACGCCTCCACGATCTGCGCGCCGATCGTGTAGTACGGGTGCAGCGCCGACAGCGGATCCTGGAAGATCATCGCCATCTCCCGGCCGCGCAGCTTGCGCACGTGAGCCGGGTCGGCGGTCAGCAGTTCGGTGCCGTCCAGCCAGATCTCGCCGGAGATCTGCGCCTTGCGCTTGCCGTACTGGCCGGTGGTGTGCAGGCCCATGATGCCGAGCGAGGTCACCGACTTGCCGGAGCCGGACTCGCCCACGATGCCGAGGGTCTTGCCCTTCTCCAGCTGGAAGCTGAGCCCGTCGACGGACTTGACCAGGCCGTCGTCGGTCGGGAAGTGCACCTTGAGGTCGCGCACCTCGAGGAAGGCGGTGGGCGCGGGGCGGCCGGACACAGGTTGTCCCACGGCCGCCCCGGTCTTGTGCAGTTCGGTCATCCCAGCCTCACTCGCGGGTCGATGACGGCGTACAGCAGGTCCACGACGAGGTTGGCGACGGCGATCGCGAGGGCCGCGAACAGGGTCACCCCGAGGATCACGGGCAGGTCCTTGCTGCTGATGGCCTGCACCGCGGCGAGGCCGAGGCCCGGGAGGTTGAACGTGGACTCGGTCAGGACGGCGCCTCCGAGCAGCACGCCGATGTCGAGACCGAAGACGGTCAGGATCGGTGTCATCGCGGAGCGCAGCGCGTGCCGGGTGATGACCGTGCCCTCCCCGAGCCCCTTGGCCCGGGCGGTGCGGATGTAGTCCTCGCCGAGCACGTCGAGCATCGTGGCACGGGTGAGGCGGGCGTACATCGCCGCGTTCAGCAGCGCGAGCACGATCCAGGGCAGCAGCAGGGTCTCGAACCAGACCCCGATGTTGTCGTCGGTGCTGAGGTTGTCCTTGATGTGCACCCAGCCGAGGCTGTGCACGAAGATGCCCATCGCCACCATGCCGGTGAAGAAGATCGGCAGGGAGACGCCGGCGAGGGCGCCGATCATGGCGGTGCGGTCCCAGACGGAGCCCCGTTTGAGTGCGGAGACGACACCGGTGGCAACGCCGCCGACCAGCCAGAGCACGCAGGCACCGGCGGCGAGCGCGGCGGTGACCGGCAGGGTCTCCTGGAGGGTGTTCCAGACCGGCTCCTCCGTGACGAAGGAGTAGCCGAAGCAGGGCGCCGGGCAGTGCGTGACGTCACTGCCGTTGGCGTAGTCCCGGCCCAGCGGAATGCCCTTGACGAAGTCCCAGAACTGGATGAACAACGGATCGTCCAGGCCCAGCTTGGTGCGGATGCCCTCGACCTGCTCGGCGCCGGTCGCCTTGCCGGCGAAGAGGACGGCGATGTCCTGTCCCGCCCACTTGGGCAGCATGTAGAAGACGGTGAACGTCGCAAGCAGTACGACGAGCACCATGATGACAACGGCGACCAGACGCCGGATGAGATAAGCAAGCACTGTGCGCGGCCCGGCGGTGACCGGGGCCCCCTCGTGGGAGGTCCCCGGCCACCACCAGAGCCATCACCTGCCCTTCGGACTGGCGGGAGTGGGCGGCAAGGAATCGTTCAGCTGCGGTTGCCCGGCGACTACTTCTCGACGCCCAGCGACACGTAGTCGTACCGGCCGTTGTACGCGGCGGAGGAGTAGACGTTCGTCAGCCGGCTGCCGCGCCACGAGATGTTCTTCTCGTAGATGAACGGCATCCAGTCGGCGTTGTCGAGCAGGCGCTTGTTCAGCTGCTCGTACAGCTTCGTGGCCTCGGCCTTGTCGGTGGTCGCGATAGCGGCGTCGAAGATCTTGTCGATCTCCGGGTCGTCGACCTGCGACTCGTTGTAGTTGCCGTTCTCGAAGATGAAGCGGCTGTCGAACAGCGGCTGCGCGTAGCCCTGGCCGGTCGGGAAGTCGGGGCCCCAGCCGGCCATGGTCAGGCCGTAGCCACGCTCCTTCACGACCTTCGGCGAGCCGGTGATGCTGGAGGACTGGGCGCCGTCGATCGGGTCGACCTCGACCTTGATGCCGACCTTGCCGAGCTGCTCCTGCAGGGCCTCGGCCGCGGCGACCTCGCCGGGCTGGTTGGTGCGGGCGGTGAGCTTGGCGGAGAAGCCGGACGGCTTGCCGCACTCCTTCAGCTCGGCCTTGGCCTTGGCCGGGTCCGGCTTGCCCTTGCGGGCGACGACGCCGTACGGGTCGTAGTCGCTGTAGCCGGGGATCGCCTTCGGGAAGACGGAGTTGGCGATGTCACCGCCGGCGACGGCGCCACCGCGGGTCTGCTGCAGACCGGCGAAGTCGGTGGCGTAGAAGACGGCCTTGCGGCAGTGGGCGTTGTCGAAGGGCTTCGTCGCGTGGACGAGGGCCACGTAGCGCACGAAGGACGTCCGCATGTTGTCCACGTTCGCTTTGTGGTCCTGCACGGCGGTGACGCGGCCCGACTGGGTCATGCCGGTGCCGTTGACGTCGAGGTCGTAGTCGCCCTCCATCAGCCGCTTGTCGTTCTCCTCCAGGTTGGCGGAGATCGTCACGGTGATCTTGTCCGGCAGGGCCGAACGCAGCGGGTCCGACTCCTTCTTCCAGGCGGTGTTGCGCACGAGCACGAGGCTCTTGTTCGCCTTGCGCGACTGGATCTTGTACGGGCCGGAGGAGAACGGGCGCTGCGTGTACTTGGCGCCGGTGTCCTTGCTCTGCTTCGCCGGGGCACCGGTGGGCATGGCGAGGAACTGCTCGAAGTCACCGTTGGGCTTGGGCAGCTTGAAGACGATGGTCTTGTCGTCGGGCGTCTCGATCGCCTTCAGACCCAGCTTGTCCGCGGACTTGTCCTTGTACGGGCCCTTGTACTCGCCCTTGGGGTCGAGCGTCTGCTTGAGGTACGCCGGGCCGCCGGTGATGGTGTCGGTCGCCCAGATGCGCTCGATGCCGTACTTGATGTCCTTGGAGGTCAGCGCGGAGCCGTCCTCCCAGGTGAGGCCGTCACGCAGCTTGTACGTGTAGGTCTTGCCGTCGGGCGAGACCTCGCCGGGGCCGGTGGCCAGGTCGCCGACCAGCTTGTTCGACGCCTCTCCGGGCTTGGTGTCGTAGGTGATCAGGGTGCGGGTGAAGAACCGCATGAAGTCCCAGGTCATGCCGTAGTACGTACGCTGCGGGTCGAGGGAGTCGAAGTCCTGCTTGCCGACGAACTTCAGCGTGCCGCCCTTTTTGGCGGACGCGTTGACAACCTTGTTCAGCGCCGCGTTGTAGCCGGCACCCTTGTCGCTGTTGTCGTCACCGTCTCCGCCGCCGCACGCCGTGGTGGTCACCAGCGCCGCGACAACGAGGGCTGCGCCAGCAGCGAGCCGCCGCTTCGGGGAACCTGTGGGCATTTTCTCGTAACCTCCGAGAGTCGCGGTTCCGGTCCTGTGCCGGAGAACCATGGGAAGAGCCACCTGACGGTGCGGCAGGGGCGAGTCGTGGGTTATCGGGTCCCCTTGGGATCGAGAGCGTCCCGCAGGCCGTCGCCGAAGAGGTTGAAGGCCAGGACGGTGATGAAGATCGTCGCACCGGGGAAGACCATGAACATCGGGTCGTGCTCATACGTCTGCAGGGCGTCGCGCAGCATGCCGCCCCACGAGGCCGTCGGCGGCCGCACACCGGCACCGAGGAAGCTGAGCGCCGCCTCCGTGAGGATGTTGGTGGGGATCATCAGCGTCGCGTAGACCATGATCGGGGCGACCAGGTTGGGCAGCAGTTCCCTGAAGAGGATGTGCCGCCTGCCGCCGCCGAGGCTGCGGGCGGCCTCGATGTACTCGCGCTCACGGAGGCTGAGCGTCTGTCCGCGGACGATCCGGCCGACGTAGGGCCACCCGAAGAAACCGATGACCGCGACGAGTACGGCGATCCGCACGCCCGAGCCGGTCAGGCCCAGCAGGTCGTCCGGGAGGACCGAGATCAGGGAGATGATGAAGAGCAGCTGCGGGAAGGAGAGCAGCACGTCCATGACGCGGCTGATCGTGGCGTCGACCCAGCCGCCGAAGTAGCCGGCGACGATGCCGAAGAGGGTGCCGAGCACCACCGCGACCACGGCGGCGAGGAAGGCGACGAGGAGCGAGATGCGGGCGCCGTAGACGATACGGCTGAAGACGTCGCGGCCCTTGTTGGGTTCGACGCCGAAGAGGAAGTCACCGCTCATGCCGCCCCAGTTGCCCTGCGGCAGGTTGGTCAGCGGGTCCAGTTCCTCCTGGTGGAACTCGTTCGGGGGGTGTCCGAGCAGCGAGACGATCAGTGGGGCGAAGACGGCGATCAGCACGAGCACCACCACCGTGATGCCGCCCGCGAGCGCGACCTTGTCCTGCTTCAGACGGCTCCAGGCGATCTGCTTGAGGGAACGGCCTTCCACCTTTTTCGCGCCCGGTCCGGCGGGATCGACCGGAGCTGTCGGCACCGCTTCCGCAGCAGTGTCGTGCAATGGCGCCGTCATGGCAGGGACCCCTCTCAACCGGCGGTGACCGGCCCGCATGTGCCGCTGTGGCGGCGATTCAGTCCGTCGAACACAGTCGTACGCAGGGGCGAACCCCCCTGGTGCGGGAGTCTTCAACGCTTCGGCGTTTTGTTGCCAGCCTTGACGGCGAATGGATGCGCAACCGTGATGCTGGCCGGGCGGTTCCGCTATCCGAACGCAGGGTTGCTCCTGCCGGACGCCACCACAATGGGACATTTAGGACACTTTAGAACCTACTCCGCTTCTCTACGCGCGGAGAATCGGGCCGACCGAACAGACCGCTCGGGATGCGGGCGGATCGGTGGGGCGGGATCAGTCGCGGATCAGTAGGGGCCCTGCGCCGGGGGGAAGCCGTACCCCGCGGCGGGTGCCTGAGCCGGGGCCGCGTGGGCCTCGCGGTCGTAGAACGGCCGGGCGTTCACGCGCAGCCACATCGCCACCGGGTCGTGCTCGTCGGACAGCGCGACCGTCGACACCGGCAGGCCCTCCGGGACCGCGCCGATCGACTGCTGCATCATCGCGCGCACCGCGTCCACGGAAGGCGGCCTCGTGTCGTACACGTCGAGGCCGATGGCGAGGTACGGCGCGCCGAGCGCCGGCTGCACCCAGGCGCGGCGCAGCGAGCGGACGGCCGGGGTGCGGTGGGCGTTCTGTGCGATCAGGGCGTAGAACTGCGGGATCTCGATGGCCGGTTCGGACAGCCTCAGCGGGCCGGCGGGCTGCCGGTCCAGGCCGGTGGCGATGCGGCGCAGGTCGAGCCAGGGGACGCCGACGCCGCCGCCGGGGGCATGCGGGTTGATCCACAGGCCGAAGTGGTCCGGGTAGAGCGCGCGGGCCACCTCGAGGCCGTCGACCACCTCGTACGACCGGCTCCAGCCGCTCGCCGACAGCTCCTGGGCGGAGGTCACGCAGGGCGCGTAGCCCTGGCCGTCGACCTCCATGTTCCCGTACTGGGCGTCCGGGGAGCCTGCCTGGCCGTGCCACAGCAGCATCCAGACCTGGCCGGAGGACGGGCTCGCGAGCGCGCGGAGCAGCGCCTCGTACGCGTCGTAGCGCCCGGGCGTGACCTGTCGCAGCATGTGCTCGACCTGTCCGGCCGCGGCTGTGCCGCTCGCGCTCACTTTGTGCCCCTTCGGAAAAGTGCCGTGGGTTATGAAACCAGATTAAGTGTGGCGGATGCCGGTGCGGGAGAGCAGTGCTGCGCGGGAGCGCCGCGGCGGCGGCGTCACGTGTCCCGCTGGTAGAAGGGCCGGACCTTCTCGCGCAGCCAGTCGCCGACCGGGTCCTGGGCGACGTCGAGGAGGACCAGGTTGACGGGCCACTTGACGGGGGAGGCGCCCAGCGCCCTTCCGAGGGCGTCCATGGGCAGGGCCCGCAGGTCGCCCTCCGACCGGGAGAGTTCGACGCCGACGAACATGACCGGCTCGGCCGTCTCGATGGCGGCGAGGCAGCGGCGGGCGGTGCGGACCACGCCGATGCCCTCGAACTCGGCGCCGGCCGCGGACAGGAAGTCGACCGGGTCGTCCTGCCAGTCCGGCTCGAACAGCCGGACCCGGCCGCCGCTCGCGGCCCCGTCCAGCGGGGTGCGCCCGGCCCGGCACAGCTCGGCGACCGCGGGCGGCGGCAGCGGTATGCCGACCACACCACCCGGGTTGACGGCGATGCCCGCCTGCGGGGGCAGGCCGCGCGCGAACTCCACGGCGGGCGCGACAGCGAACGACATGTGGGCGCCGACCACCTGACGGAACTGTTCCTCGGAGCTGAACACCGGCACGTAGACCTGGCCGCCGATGTCCAGCGTGGGCAGGTCGAGGGGGCCGCTGTGCGGGCCGCCGCCGCCCGGCAGCGGGACCCAGACGAAGCTGCGGCCGAGCGCCTCGACGATCCGGCCGCCGGCCGAGGGGACGCCGAGGGAGGCGGAGAGCACCTCCTCCAGTTCGTTGCCGGGCCATCCACCGTGCTGGTGGGGGTGTGCCTGCGCCGGGAAGTCCGCGGAGAATTCCGCCGGGAAGTCCATGTGCCTACCGCCTGACTGGTACCGCTGCTGTGGCTGAAAAGGCTAACGGGTGCCCGGCCCGGTGCGGTCAGTCCGGGAAGCCGATCCGGCGCAGCGCGTTCGCCGCGTCCCGGTCCACGAGGATCGCCGAGCCGCAGCCGGCCGGCAGGTCGCCCTCGGTGATGGCCCGCAGCAGCCGGGTGGTGGCCGTGCGGTGCCTGCGGAAGGCGTAGCGCGAGACGCCACGTCCGCGGTCGCGCTGGCCGGCCAGCGCCTCCTCGGGCGTGGCGTCGAGCAGCAGCAGGTGCAGCCTGCCGTCCCGGCGGCGCGCCTCGCGGGCCAGCCAGCGGCGGACCCAGGCCTGGGTGCCGCAGTCGTGCACGACGACGCCCTCGCCGGAGCGCAGCGCGCGCCGCAGCCCGGCGTAGTGCGCGAGGCGCACCAGCGGGCGGTAGAGGGCGTACGGCAGCAGGCGCGGCATGCGGCGGTCCCAGCGGTCGCGGGTGTCCTGGGAGTCGACGCGTCTGCCGGGCACGGCACGGCGCATCAGCGTGGACTTGCCGCTGCCGGGCAGTCCGGTGACCACGACGAGGTCGCGGGGCCCGAAGAGCAGGGCGCGCGGACTGCGCCCGCCGCGGTCTCGCAGATCGCGGACCGTGGCCGCGGGCTGCGGCCCGCACGCCCCCCGGGCCGAAGCGGCGGCCTGCTTGGGCAGCGCGATGCCCGAGGTCGTGGCGTACGCCGTGGTCCTGTTCACCGTGATCGTCCCCCCTGGGGTCGGGTACGTCAGTCCCGTCCCCGACGATTGTAAAGAATAGGCAATTCAGACGGTCCTGCTTTTCTGTCCGCTTACTGCCACAAGCCGGTGACAAGCGCAGCCTGTCGGCGAGTCGGCCCGGCGTGCAATGATGTGGCCGCCAACTGCATACCGGCCGCTTGAATCCGCGCGGGAGAGTCTCCGGCACTGCCGGGGCGCCGAAGGAGCAAGTCCCTCCCTTGAATCTCTCAGGCCCCGTTACCGCGCGGGCGAGGCACATCTGAAAAGCGGGCCGCTGTGTCAGTGGCTCCACCCAAGGTGCAAGCCATGTTCTTCCCTTTCCCGGGCAGGTCATGGCGAACCTCTCAGGTTCCGATGACAGATGGGGAGGAACATCCCCCTGTCATGCCCTTGGTGCCCCTTGGAGACGACCGCCCGATGAGCAGTAACGAACCTCGCCGTACCGCGCTGGATGCTCTGCACCGCTCGCTCGGCGCCACCATGACCGACTTCGCCGGCTGGGACATGCCCCTGCGCTACGGCTCCGAGCGCGACGAGCACAACGCGGTGCGCACCCGGGCCGGCCTGTTCGACCTCTCGCACATGGGCGAGATCACGGTGACCGGCCCGCAGGCCGCCGCACTGCTGAACTTCGCCCTCGTCGGCAACATCGCCTCCGTCGGCGTGGGCCGCGCCCGCTACACCATGATCTGCCGGGCCGACGGCGGCATCCTGGACGACCTGATCGTGTACCGGCTCGCTCAGACCGAGTACATGGTGGTGGCGAACGCCTCCAACGCCCAGGTCGTGCTGGACGCGCTGGTGGAGCGCGCGGCCGGCTTCGACGCCGAGGTGCGCGACGACCGGGACGGCTACGCGCTGCTCGCCGTGCAGGGCCCCGAGTCCCCCGGCATCCTCCAGAGCCTGACCGACGCCGACCTCGACGGCCTGAAGTACTACGCCGGGCTGCCCGGCACGGTCGCGGGCGTCCCGGCGCTGATCGCGCGCACCGGCTACACCGGCGAGGACGGCTTCGAACTGTTCGTGAAGCCGGAGCGCGCCGTGGAGCTGTGGGAGGCGCTGACCAAGGCCGGCGAGGGCGCAGGCCTGGTGCCGTGCGGACTGTCCTGCCGCGACACGCTGCGCCTGGAGGCCGGCATGCCGCTGTACGGGCACGAGCTGACGACCTCCCTGACCCCGTTCGACGCGGGGCTGGGCCGGGTGGTGAAGTTCGAGAAGGAGGGCGACTTCGTGGGCCGCGCGGCGCTGGCCGATGCCGCGGAGCGCGCCGCCTCCCGCCCGCCGCGCGTCCTGGTCGGCCTGATCGCCGAGGGCCGCCGCGTCCCGCGCGCCGGGTACGCCGTGGTCGCCGCCGGCGAGGTGATCGGCGAGGTCACCTCCGGCGCGCCCTCCCCCACCCTCGGCAGGCCGATCGCGATGGCGTACGTCGACGCGGCGCACGCGGCGCCGGGCACGGCCGGGGTCGGCGTGGACATCCGCGGCAGTCACGAGCCGTACGAGGTCGTGGCGCTGCCCTTCTACAAGCGACAGAAGTAGCACCCTCTGCGAGCGTCGGCGGCACGCGCCGTGCGGGCACCGGAGGTTTCCGCCGAGACGGTCCGGGTGCCCGGCGGGGTGCGGCCGTCCGCCAGGCAGGCGGGGCGGGCGTGACCGTCCGGTGCTCCGGCAGGCGGGGCGGGCGTGACCTCGCGTACCTTTCCGCTGTTCACCAGCGGCCCATCAGTACCTCATTCAGCAGCACTCCCTCGCGTACAGGAGAATTCAGGCCATGAGCAACCCCCAGCAGCTGCGCTACAGCAAGGAGCACGAGTGGCTGTCGGTCGCCGAGGACGGCGTCGCGACGGTCGGCATCACGGAGCACGCGGCGAACGCGCTCGGCGACGTCGTGTTCGTCCAGCTCCCCGAGGCAGGTGACACCCTGGCCGCGGGCGAGACCTGCGGCGAGCTGGAGTCGACCAAGTCGGTCTCCGACCTGTACTCCCCCGTGACCGGCGAGGTCACCGAGGTCAACGAGGACGTCGTCCAGGACCCGTCGCTGGTGAACTCCGCGCCCTTCGAGGGTGGCTGGCTGTTCAAGGTGCGCTTCTCCGAGGAGCCCGCCGACCTGCTCTCGGCCGACGAGTACACCGCCTTTTCCGCCGGCTGAGAGGTCGTAGCACCGATGTCGCTCCTGAACACGCCCCTGCACGAGCTCGACCCGGACGTGGCCGCCGCGGTCGACGCCGAGCTGGACCGCCAGCAGTCCACCCTCGAGATGATCGCCTCCGAGAACTTCGCTCCGGTCGCCGTCATGGAGGCACAGGGCACGGTCCTCACCAACAAGTACGCCGAGGGCTACCCCGGCCGCCGCTACTACGGCGGCTGCGAGCACGTCGACGTGGTCGAGCAGATCGCCATCGACCGTGTGAAGGCCCTCTTCGGCGCCGAGCACGCCAACGTGCAGCCGCATTCGGGCGCCCAGGCCAACGCCGCCGCGATGTTCGCGCTGCTCAAGCCGGGCGACAGGATCATGGGTCTGAACCTGGCGCACGGCGGGCACCTGACCCACGGCATGAAGATCAACTTCTCCGGCAAGCTGTACGACGTCGTCGCCTACCACGTGGGCGACGACGGCCGGGTCGACATGGCCGAGGTCGAGCGCCTCGCCAAGGAGACCATGCCGAAGCTGATCGTCGCCGGCTGGTCGGCCTACCCGCGGCAGCTCGACTTCGCCGCGTTCCGCCGGATCGCCGACGAGGTCGGCGCGTACCTCATGGTCGACATGGCGCACTTCGCCGGGCTCGTCGCGGCCGGGCTGCACCCGAACCCGGTGCCGCACGCGCACGTGGTCACCACCACGACCCACAAGACGCTGGGCGGCCCGCGCGGCGGTGTGATCCTGTCCACCGCCGAACTCGCCAAGAAGATCAACTCGGCGGTCTTCCCCGGTCAGCAGGGCGGTCCGCTCGAGCACGTGATCGCCGCCAAGGCCGTCGCGTTCAAGGTCGCCGCCACCGAGGAGTTCAAGGAGCGCCAGCGTCGTACGCTGGAAGGCGCCCGCATCCTCGCCGAGCGTCTGGTGAAGGACGACGTGCGGGCGGTGGGCGTGGACGTCCTGTCCGGCGGCACGGAGGTGCACCTGGTCCTGGTGGACCTGCGCGACTCCGAGCTGGACGGCCGGCAGGCCGAGGACCGGCTCCACGAACTCGGCATCACCGTCAACCGCAACGCCATCCCGAACGACCCGCGCCCGCCGATGGTGACGTCCGGCCTGCGGATCGGCACGCCCGCCCTCGCCACCCGCGGCTTCACCGCCGAGGACTTCACCGAGGTCGCGGACGTGATCGCGGAGGCGCTGAAGCCGTCGTACGACGCTGAGGCGCTGAAGGCACGCGTGGTGGCGCTGGCCGAAAAGCACCCGCTGTACCCCGGGCTGAACACGTAGAGCCCCCCGGGGTCCGGGCGCCGCGCGCACCACGGCGCGCGCGGCGCCCGGACCCCCGCACGACCCCCGCAGCACCCCGCACCACCCCTGCAAGGAGTTCCCCGTGGCCGTCTCGGTCTTCGACCTGTTCTCGATCGGCATCGGCCCGTCGAGCTCCCACACGGTGGGGCCCATGCGGGCAGCGCGCATGTTCGCCCGACGGCTGCGCAACGAGGGGCTGCTCGACGCGGTCGCCTCGGTGCGCGCCGAGCTGTACGGCTCCCTCGGCGCGACCGGACACGGCCACGGCACGCCCAAGGCCGTCCTGCTCGGCCTGGAGGGCGACTCGCCCCGCACGGTCGACGTCGAGTCGGCCGACGAACGCGTCGAGAAGATCAGGGCGGCCGGCCGGCTGCGTCTTCTCGGCAACCACGAGATCGCCTTCTCCTACGACGACGACATGGTCCTGCACCGCCGCGAGGCACTGCCGTACCACGCCAACGGCATGACCCTGTGGGCGTACGACGCCTCCGGGAGCGAGCTGCTGTCGAAGACGTACTACTCGGTGGGCGGCGGCTTCGTCGTCGACGAGGAGGCGATGGGCGCCGACCGGATCAAGCTCGACGACACCGCTCTGAAGTATCCATTCCGCACCGGCGACGAACTGCTGCGCCTGACCCGGGAGACCGGCCTGTCCATCTCCGCGCTGATGCTGGAGAACGAGCGGGCCTGGCGCACCGAGGACGAGATCCATGACGGCCTGCTGGAGATCTGGCGGGTCATGCAGGCCTGCGTGAAGCGCGGCATGACCCGCGAGGGCATCCTGCCCGGCGGCCTCAAGGTGCGCCGCCGCGCCGCGAACACCGCGCGCAAGCTGCGCTCCGAGGGCGACCCGAAGGCCCTCTCGATGGAGTGGATCACGCTGTACGCGATGGCCGTGAACGAGGAGAACGCGGCCGGCGGCCGCGTGGTGACCGCCCCGACGAACGGCGCGGCCGGCATCATCCCGGCCGTCCTGCACTACTACATCAACTTCGTGCCCGGCGCCGACGAGGAGGGCGTGGTCCGCTTCCTGCTGGCGGCCGGCGCGATCGGCATGCTGTTCAAGGAGAACGCCTCGATCTCCGGCGCCGAGGTCGGCTGCCAGGGCGAGGTCGGCTCCGCCTGCTCGATGGCGGCGGGCGCGCTCGCGGAGGTCCTCGGCGGCTCCCCGGAGCAGGTGGAGAACGCCGCGGAGATCGGCATGGAGCACAACCTGGGCCTGACCTGCGACCCGGTCGGCGGTCTCGTCCAGATCCCCTGCATCGAGCGCAACGGCATGGCCGCGGTGAAGGCCGTGACCGCCGCCCGGATGGCCATGCGCGGCGACGGTTCCCACAAGGTGTCCCTGGACAAGGTCATCAAGACGATGCGGGACACGGGCGCGGACATGTCGGTCAAGTACAAGGAGACGGCCCGGGGCGGGCTCGCGGTGAACATCATCGAGTGCTGAGGACCCGGCCGGCGGGGACATGGGCCGGGGGGACACCGGTCCGCCCGTCTCTCCGCCCGCTCCGGACGGCACGCCCGGCCGAACGCTCCCGGCAGCCGAGGGGGCCGGCTCGCTCGGCGGTTCCCGCGGAACTCCCCCGGTGCTCCGTGCCCGCACTGCGTGCCGGCCGGGCACCGGCGCAATCCGGACCCGCGAGGGGAAGGACCGTGCCCGCAGCGGGGCCCGACTGCCCGCCCGGTGACCGGAGTCGACATTTTCGACCGGTCGTGGGATCAGCTGTGCCAGTCTGGGGCATAACACAACCCGGCATCCCTCCCCGCCCTCCCCCCACCGTCACTGCAAGGGAGTCCCCATGCTGCGCGGCATAGACGTGAGCGCCTACCAGTCCTCCTCCTACGACACCGACGGCCTGTCCTTCGTCTTCGTGAAGGCGACGGAGGGCCGCAGCTACGTCAACCCGAGACTCGCGGCCCAGACGAAGAGGGCCCGTGACGCCGGACTCGTCGTCGGCTTCTACCACTTCCTGTGGCCGGGCAACCTCACGGCCCAGGCCGAGTACTTCCTGAGCAGGGCCCCGGAGAAGGCCGGCGACGTCCTCGCCGTCGACTGGGAGACGAACAGCGAGGGCACGCACGCGAGCAACGCCGAGAAGGACCGTTTCATCAGGAAGCTCGGGGAACTCCGCCCGAACCACCGGGTGGTGCTCTACTGCAACCGCCATTTCTGGCTGAACGTCGACACCACCTCGTACGCCGGTGACGCCCTCTGGATCGCCGACTACGTCGCCGCGGGCAAGCCCCGTATCAAGGCCAAGTGGCGCTTCCACCAGTACACCGACACTCCGCTCGACAAGAACGTGGCCGACTTCGAGAGCCGGGCCGCCCTGCGCGAGTGGGCGAAGAAGGCCTGACGTCCGGAGGCGGGCGGACGGGCCGGGCACGCCGAAGGGGCGCCGGCTCCCGTGGCTGGGGAGGCGGCGCCCCTTCGGCGGTTCGCTCGCGGGCGTGGCCGCCCGGGCGGTCACTTGTTCAGGAACGCCCAGAACTCGTCGAACGACATGACCTTGTCGCCGTTCAGGTCGCGGCTGTTGATGATGGCCTGGGCGACCGACTCGGTGACGTTCCAGTCGCCCTGCCGCGCCAGGGCGGTCTTGAACTCCGCGGCGGTGATGAGGCCGTCCCCGTCCAGATCGATCCGCTCGAACTGCTTGCGCGCTTCCTCGATGTCGGCCACCGGTCCGCCCCTCATTCCATGCTGTGATCAGTGCTCGTCCTGCTTGTCGCAGGTCAGATTAACCGGCCGACGCGACGTGGCGGGGGCGGGGTCCGGGTGGCGGCACGCCCGTCGGCGTTCTCACCGGTCGGCGACCCTCATCTCGAACCATGTCGTCTTGCCGCGCGCCAGCAGGTCGACGCCCCAGCGGTCCGACAGCTTGTCGACGAGGAACAGGCCGCGGCCACTGACGTCCATCTCCTGTACCGGCATCAGGCAGGGCAGGCCCCGGGAGGGGTCACGCACCTCGAACCTCACCCAGGCGGGGCGGCGCCTCAAACGGAGCCCGAAGATCCGGGCGCCGGTGTGCCGCACGGCGTTGCCGACGAGCTCGGAGACCAGCAGGACGGCGTTCTCCGCCAGCTTGGGGGTGAGCCCCCAGTGGCGCAGGACGACGACCTGGGCGAGGCGGCGGGCCGTGGCGGCGGATTCGGGAAGGGACGGCAGCGACACCTCCCGCTCGGCGGGGTTGCCGTACCGCTCCAGGGCCATCAATCCGTGTTCGTCCTCGACCGCGGGCGACCAGCGCACGGCCGCGCGTACACCTCCCGGCGGGTGTTGCCCGCCCTCCAGCCCCGCCATGCCCCCATCTTGGCCGCCCGGGCACGGCGCCGGGGCCGTTCCGGGGGAAAACGGTGCCCGGAACGGCCCGGTTCGCGACGGTCGGCCGGCATGTGCCGGCGACACCCCGATGACGGGAGCATCACGCCTGACCTGCGGCGACGGCTCGGATGAAGGCAATCGACGGGCTCCCTGGACGCGGCGGATTTGAAGCAGAGTCAAGGCTGCCACAAAGCGTCCCGGCCAGGGGCCCGGATCAGACATCGCGTCAATTGCCCGTACTGCGGACGCGTTCCGCGCAGGTCGCGGGCCGCGTCGTCCCGGCTCCTCTCAGAGGAACTTCGCCTTGCCCGGGCCCTCTTCGACGAAGCTGCGCATGCCGCGTTCCCGGTCCTCGGTGGCGAACAGGCCCGCGAACCAGTTGCGCTCCACGGCGAGGCCGGTGTCGATGTCCGTCTCCAGGCCCGTGTCGACGGCCTCCTTGGCGGCGCGCAGCGCGATGGCCGGGCCCTGCGCCAGCTTCGCGGCCCAGGCGTGCGCCTCGCTGTACACGTCGGCGGCCGGGACGACGCGGTCCACCAGGCCGAGCGTCAGCGCCTCCTCGGCCTTCACCATCCGGCCGGTGAAGATGAGGTCCTTGGCCTTGGAGGGGCCGACGAGCCGGGCGAGCCGCTGGGTGCCGCCGGCGCCGGGAATCAGGCCGAGCAGGATCTCCGGCTGGCCGAGCTTGGCGTTGTCGGCGGCGATGCGGAAGTCCGCGCACAGCGCCAGTTCGCAGCCGCCGCCGAGGGCGTAGCCGGTGACGGCGGCGACGACCGGCTTGGGGATGCGGGCGACGGCGGTGAAGGAGTCCTGCAGGGCGCGGGCGCGCAGGACCATCGCGGCGTGGTCCATCACCTGCATCTCCTTGATGTCCGCGCCGGCCGCGAACACCTTCTCGCCGCCGTAGATCACCACGGCGCGCACGTCGTCGCGGCGCGTGGCCTCCTCGGCGAGTTCCTTGAGCCGGTCCTGGGTGGCGATGTCCAGGGCGTTCATCGGCGGGCGGTCCAGTCGGAGCGTGCCGACGCCTTCGGCGACTTCGAGATTCACGGTCATGCAGGCAGGTTAACGGGCACTAACGGCGGCGGACCCGGTGCCGTCGCTCACACCGGGTCCGCCGCCGTCACTCGTGATGCTCGTGGTGCCTCAGGACGTCCAGTCCTCCCAGGACATGTTCCAGCCGTTGAGGCCGTTGTCCGGGGCGACGGTCTTGTCCTTGGAGTGCTTCACGACGACGACGTCGCCGATCATCGACTTGTTGAAGAACCATGCGGCGGGCGCCGACTTGTCCCAGCCGCCGCGCACGTCGCGCAGGCCGACGCAGCCGTGGCTGGCGTTGTAGTTGCCGAAGGCGTCGCCGCCCCAGTAGTTGCCGTGCAGGAAGGTGCCGGAGGTGGTCAGGCGCAGGGCGTGCGGGACGTCCTTGATGTCGTACTCGCCGCCGTAGCCGACCGTTTCACTGTTCATGCGGGTCACGGGGTGCTTCTCGCTGACGACCATCTGGCCGTTCCACGTGTCGTAGCCGGGCTTGCCGGTGGTGATCGCGATGGTCTTGACGAGCTTGCCGTCGCGGACGACCTTCATCTTCTGCGTCTTGACGTCGACGGTGGAGACCTGGCTGCGGCCGATGGTGAACTTCACGGTCTTGGCCTGCTCGCCGTACACGCCCGGGCGGCCCTCGACGCCGTTGAGGTTGAGCCGGACGGTGACCTCGGTGCCGGGCTTCCAGTACTTCTCCGGGCGGAAGTCGAGGCGGTCGTTTCCGAACCAGTGGCCGGCGACCTCCACGGCCGGTTCGGTCTTGATGGTGACGGCCTTCTCCACGTCCTCGGGGTGGGTGATGCCCCGGGTGAAGTTCAGGGAGAACGGCATTCCGACGCCGACGGTCGAGCCGTCCTCGGGGGTGAAGTGACCGATGAAGGTGTTCTTCGGTGTCAGGGTGGTGAATCCGGACTCGGCTGCGGCCTCGCGGCCGTCGGAGTCCTTGGCGACCGCGTGCACCGTGTACTTGGTGGCGGCGGCCAGGTGGGTGGACGGCGTCCAGGTGGCGCCGTCGCCGGATATCCCGCCCTCCACCTTGTCGCCGTCGGACGTCTTGACCTCGACCTCGGCCAGCTTGCCCCTGGCGGCGGTGATCTTGAGGTCGCCGCTGGTGTCGACGGACTTCGCGCCGTCCTTCGGGGCGATCGTGACGACCGCCTCCGACTGCTTGCTCTCCGCGGCGGAGCCCTTGCCGTCCTCGCCGCCCGAGGCGGAGTCCGAACCGCCTCCGCACGCGGTGACGGCCAGCAGCAGGGTCCCGAGCATCAGCGCCGTGGCGCCCCGGTGCCGGTGTCGGCCCCGCACGTCAACCGAGGCCCCCGGTATCGGTCGCACATTCACTTGTTTCTCCCCTCGCAGGGCCCTCCGGGCCCGCCCCCAAGCGCGTCGCGCGCACTTGGCGCATATTAACCAGATGGTCAGGGGCTCTGACGTGGTGCAACTGTCACCGTTCCGTACCGACTTCGGCGCGAGGCGTGTCCCGGCCCCTGCCCTCTACTTCACCGCGCTGCCCGCCTTCCATGCCTGCCGGTTCGTGTTCCGGCCGCCGAGGCGCCCGAGGCTTCACGACGGTCACCTTCTCCCGCCGCCCGTCGGGCACCCGTACCCGCGGTTCCGTGCCGGGCCGGACGCCGCGGCCACGGGCGCCGGGCGTGATCCGGATGTCCTCGCCGGGGGCGGCGGGCTAGCCCCGCCCGCGGCGGTGCCGCCGGGGGTGCCACCCGTGCGGCCGGCGGCTCCGGCCGACGTCGGCAGGGCGGCCCGTGCGGCCCTCGCACCTCGCGCGCCGGTACGTGCCACCGTACGTGCCTCACGTGGGGGCACGACGAGCCCCCACGCCCGGGGGAAACGTGAGTGCGAGGCGTGCGGTGGGCAGACTGGGAAGGGAAGCAGGGAAAGGACGAGGGGGAAGACGAGAGGGGCAGGAGGACGGCGGGGGGCCGGGCCGGGCGCCGCCGCGGTCCGTTCGGGTCGTTCCGTAGCCGTGGGAGGCGGACAGGTGTCCAGCGCAGCCGAGCAGGAGGCGGTGGCCGGGGGCCCCGTCACCGGGGACGGCTCCGGAGCCGGGCGCCCCGCCGTCGGGGTGGACCGCGCGTCACGGGGGGCTCCGGGGGTGGCCGCGCGGCCCGGGGCGCCGACCCCGCTGGGCGCCCGGTACCGGGTGGCTCCGGACGGGGCGGCGGGCACCAACTTCGCCCTGTGGGCGGGTGGCGCCGAGGCAGTCGACCTGTGCCTGTTCGACGAGGACGGCAGCGAGACGCGGGTAAGCCTGACCGAGCTGACGCACGAGATCTGGCACGGCTTCGTGCCGGGCGTGCTGCCGGGGCGGCGGTACGGCTACCGGGTGCACGGCCGCTGGGACCCGTGGACGGGCGCCCGCTGGAACCCGGCGAAGCTGCTCCTCGACCCGTACGCCCGCGCGGTGGACGGCGACTTCCGGCTGCCGCCCGAGGTGTACGGGCACGTACGGGACTGGCCCGAGCAGCAGGTCGCCGACACCGTGCGCGACGACCGGGACTCCGCGCCGTACGTCCCCAAGGGCGTCGTCGTCCACGACGACGCCGGCGACGGTGACGGTGACGAGTGGCGGGACGACCGGCGGCCGAAGACGCCCTGGGCGGACTCGGTGATCTACGAGCTGCACGTGCGCGGCTTCACCATGCGCCACCCGGGGGTCCCGGAGAAGCTGCGCGGCACGTACGCGGGACTCGCGCACCCGGCGGCCGTCGAGCACCTGACGCGGCTGGGCGTGACCGCGGTGGAACTGCTGCCGGTGCACCAGTTCGCGCACGAGGACCACCTGCTGCGCCGGGGCCTCAGGAACTACTGGGGCTACAACTCGATCGGCTACTTCGCGCCGCACGCCGCGTACGCCGCGTCCGGCACCACCGGGCAGCAGGTCGGCGAGTTCCGGCGGATGGTGCGCGCGCTGCACGCGGCGGGCATCGAAGTCATCCTCGACGTGGTCTACAACCACACGGCGGAGGCGGGCGAGCTGGGGCCCACGCTGTCGCTGAAGGGCATCGACAACCGCGGCTACTACCGGCTCCAGCCGGACGCCCGCCGGTACGCGGACTACACGGGCTGCGGCAACACCCTGCACGTGGTGCAGCCGCACGTGCTGCGCCTGATCACGGACTCCCTGCGCTACTGGGTGACCGAGATGGGCGTGGACGGCTTCCGCTTCGACCTGGCGGCGGCGCTCGCCCGCTCGATGCACGACGTGGACATGCTGTCGCCGTTCCTCGCGGTGATCGCCCAGGACCCGGTGCTGCGCCGCGTGAAGCTGATCGCGGAGCCGTGGGACGTCGGCTCGGGCGGCTACCAGGTGGGCGCCTTCCCTCCCCTGTGGACGGAGTGGAACGACCGCTACCGCGACGCCGTACGGGATTTCTGGCGGCACGCGCTGCCCGACGTGCGGGAGATGGGCTACCGGCTGTCCGGCTCCAGCGACCTGTACGCGTGGGGCGGGCGGCGCCCGTACGCCTCGGTCAACTTCGTCACCGCGCACGACGGTTTCACGCTGCGCGACCTGGTGTCGTACGAGCGCAAGCACAACGAGGCGAACGGCGAGGGCAACCGGGACGGCACCGACGACAACCGCTCGTCCCACTGCGGCGCCGAGGGCGAGACGGACGATCCGGCGGTGGCCGCGCTGCGGCGCAGGCAGCTGCGGAACCTGCTGACGACGCTGCTGCTGTCCACGGGCGTGCCGATGCTGGTCGCGGGCGACGAGATGGGCCGGACGCAGGGCGGCAACAACAACGCCTACTGCCAGGACAACGAGATCGGCTGGCTGGACTGGGGCATGCTGGACGACCCCGGCTGGCGGGCCCTGTTCGACCTGACCGCCCGGCTCATCGCGCTGCGCCACCGGCATCCGGTGCTGCGCCGCCGGGCGTTCTTCTCGGGCCGGCCGCACTCCGCCGACGGGCTGCGGGACCTGGCCTGGTTCACCCCGCGGGGCGCGGAGATGACGGAGCGGGACTGGTACGCCCCCGCGGCCACGCTCGGCATGTATCTGTCCGGCCGGGACATCCCGGGCCGCGACGAACGGGGCGAGCCCGTCGTGGACGACAGCTTCCTCGCCGTCCTGCACGCCGGGGACCGGCCGGTCGACTTCCGGCTGCCGGGGCCACCGTGGGCGGATCGGTACGAGGTGGTCGTGGACACCTCACGGGAGGAGCGGGGAGGGGCGGCGCGAGGCAGCGCGTCGACGGAGGGGGCGCCGCGGGTGACGTATCCGGGAGGCGCGGTGATGTCGGTGCCGGGGCGGGTGGTGCTGTTGCTCCGGGTGAGCGGTCCGTCGGGGGGAGCCGGTTCTCCGGCTGCCTGACCTCTGGGGCGCTGACCTGCGGATGTCCGGCCGGCGGGCGGCGCACCGCGGGGCGGGGGCGGGGAAAACCCGGTGGGCAGTGTCAGTGGCGTTCCGTAGGCTCGCCGCTGATGTCCACGAAACCCGTCTCCGCCGACGACCCTTCCGCCCTGCGTGCCCTGCTGCGTCTGTGGCCGTACGTGCGGCCCGTGCGGGTGCGGCTGTTCACCGCCGCGTTCATCGCCGTCGTCGCGTCCTGCCTGGGGCTGGTGATCCCGCTCGTCCTGAAGTGGATGGTGGACGGGCCGATCGCGGACCGCGATCCGGCGGGCGTGTGGCTCGGCGCGCTGTACCTGCTGCTCCTCGGGGTGGGCGAGGCACTGCTGTTCGGGCTGCGGCGCTGGCTCGTGGCGCGGCCCCTGTCGCACGTCGAGGCGGAGATGCGGGCCGATCTGTACCGGCACCTCCAGCGGCTGCCCGTCGCCTTCCACGACCGGTGGCCCTCCGGGCAGTTGCTGTCCCGCGCGACGACCGACCTGATGCTGCTGCGCATGTTCCTCGCCTTCCCGTTGACGTTCCTGCTGGTCAACGGCGTGACGATCCTCGTCGGCGTCATCATCATGCTGATGCAGGACTGGACGCTGGGGCTGGTGATCCTCGGGCCGGCCATTCCGGTGATGGTCACCTGCGTGATCTTCGAGAAGCGGTACGCGCGCGTGGCGCGGCTCGCGCAGGACCAGGTAGGGGACCTGACGACGGTCGTCGAGGAGAGCGTGCTCGGTATCCGCGTCATCAAGGGCTTCGGCCGGCACCGCAGCCAGGCGCGGGCGTTCCGCGCGCTGTCGGGCACCCTGCTCGGCACGGAGCTGCGCAAGGCGGGCCTGCTCGCGACGATCTGGGGCGTCATCGTCGCCCTGCCCGAACTGGCCATCGGCGCGGCCCTCGTGATGGGCTCCGTGCAGGTCGCGGACGGCGACCTGTCCGCGGGCACGCTGGTCGCGTTCCTCTCCACGGCCCTCGCCCTGCGCTGGCCCGTGGACTCGATCGGTTTCCTGCTGGCCATGAGCCAGGAGGCGGCGACGGCGACGCAGCGCTACTTCGAGGTGATGGACGCGGAGGAGGAGACGGAGCAGGCGGAGGCGTCGCCGCGGGTGCGGGACGACCGGCCCCGGCCCGACCGGCCCGAGCCGGACCGGACTGGGCCGGGCCGGCCCGACGGCCTCCGCTTCGAGGACGTCACCTTCCGCTTCCCCGACGCGGAACCCGGTTCCCCGCCCGTCCTGAACGGCGTGACCCTGCACATCCGCCCCGGCGAGTCCATGGCCCTGGTGGGCGCGACGGGCAGCGGCAAGACCACACTCACCGCGCTGGTCCCCCGCCTCCACGAGCCCACCTCGGGCCGCATCACCCTCGACGGCGTCGACATCACCCGCATGCCCCGCGGGACCCTCCGCTCCAGGGTCGCCGTGGCCTTCGAGGAACCGACCCTGTTCTCGGCGACCGTCGGGGAGAACGTCCTGATGGGCGCGGACCCCGACGCCGGCGACCCGGAACTCGGCCGCGCCCTCGCCGTCGCCCAGGCCGACTTCGTGCACGCCCTGCCGCAGGGCAAGGACACCCAGGTCGGCGAACAGGGCCTCAGCCTGTCCGGCGGGCAGCGGCAGCGCCTCGCGCTGGCCCGCGCGGTCGTCGGCAGCCCCGCCTTCCTCGTCCTGGACGATCCGCTGTCCGCGCTGGACGTGCACACGGAGGCCGCCGTGGAGGCCGCGCTGCGCCGGGTGCTCACCGAGACGACCGCGCTGATCGTCGCCCACCGCCCGTCCACGGTGCAGCTCGCCGACCGTGTCGCCCTGCTGTCCGGGGGCCGGATCACCGCCGTGGGCACCCATCACGAACTGCTGCGCACGAACCCCGAGTACGCGCACCTGATGTCCGGCATCGAGGGCACCGCGCGCGATGCCGCCGGGGCCGGGCAGGAACGCGTGACCGCCGAAGAGGAAGCGAAAGCCGAGCGATGACCGTGCCGACGACGCCGGCGACGTCCGCGACATCCGCGACGCCCGCGCCCGCCACCGGGGACGGCGGGAACCGGCCGGACCCCGCGTCCGCGACCGCCTCCGTCCCCGTCTCCGCCGACGACGCCTTCGACCAGGACGTCCTGCCCTCTCCCCCGGGCGCGACGGGCACGCTGCTGCGGTCCCTGCTCGCGCCGATGAGGGCGCGGGTCGCCGTGACCACGCTCCTGCTGCTGCTCCAGCAGGCGGCGGTGCAGGCGGGCCCGCTGCTGGTGGCGTACGCCATCGACCGGGCGGTACCGGCGTTCCGCGACCACGACCGGGGGCCGCTGATCGCGGTGGGCGCCGTCTATCTGGTGTGCGCGCTGGCCTCGGGCGCGCTGCAGTCCGCGTTCGTCGTGGGCACCGCCCGCGTCAGCCAGGGCGTGCTGCTCGACCTGCGCGGCCGGATCTTCCGCCACGCCCAGGCGCTCAGCGTCGACTTCCACGAGCGCTACACCTCGGGCCGGCTGATCTCCCGCGCCACGACGGACGTGGAGTCGCTGCGCGAGCTGCTGGACGAGGGACTCCAGGAGCTCGTCTCGGTGGTCCTGTCCTTCGTCTACATCTCGGCGCTGCTGCTCTGGCTCGACCTGGGCCTCGGCGCGGTCGCGGTGGCGTCGTTCGGGCCGCTGTACCTGCTGGTGCGGGCCTACCGGCGGCGCGCGGGCCAGGTGTACCGGGCGCGGTCCACGGCCGTCGCGGCGGTGATCGTGAAGTTCGTGGAGACGATGAACGGCATCCGGCCGGTGCGCGCGTTCCGCCGCGAGGCCGTCAACGACGCGGACTTCCGGGTCCTGAACCGGCGGCACGAGCGGACGAACGGCGACGCGCTGCTGGAGATGGCGCGGTACGTGGTCGGCTCACGGCTGATCGCCAACACGACGGTCGCGCTGATCGTGCTGTGGGGCGCCTACCGGGTCGCGGAGGACACCCTGGCGCTGGGTGTGCTGGCGGCGGCGGTGCTGTACCTGCGGCGGCTGTACGACCCGATCGACCGGCTCGGCATGTTCCTCAACTCGTACCAGTCGGCGGCGGCGTCGCTGGAGAAGATCGCGGGGCTGCTGGCGCAGACGCCGTCCGTGCCGGAGCCGGTGGCGCCGAAGGAGCTGCCTCCGCTGGAGAGCCACCGGCCCGGCCGCACGGTCGTCTTCGACTCGGTCGGCTTCTCCTACCGCACGGGCGGCGAGGTGCTGCCCCGCTTCGACCTGACGATCCCGGCCGGGCAGACCGTCGCCGTGGTCGGCTCGACCGGCGCGGGCAAGTCGACGCTGGCGAAGCTGCTCGCCCGGTTCTACGACCCCTCCGCGGGGCGGGTGCTGCTGGACGGCGTGGACCTGCGCGACCTGGCCTTCCCGGAGCTGCGGCGCGGGGTGGTGATGGTGACGCAGGAGGCGTTCCTGTTCTCCGGCACGGTCGCCGAGAACATCGCCGTCGGCCGCCCGGACGCCTCCCGCGCGGACATCGAGCTGGCCGCGAAGGTGATCGGCGCGCACGACTTCATCGCCGCGCTGCCCGACGGCTACGACACCGACGTCCGCAAGCGCGGCGGCCGGATCTCCGCGGGTCAGCGGCAACTGGTGTCGTTCGCACGGGCGCTGCTCGCCGACCCGGCGGTGCTGATCCTGGACGAGGCGACGAGTTCCCTCGACGTACCCGGGGAGCGGGCCGTGCAGCAGGCGATGGCGACGGTGCTGGAGGGCCGTACGGCGGTCGTCATCGCGCACCGGCTGTCCACGGTCGAGATCGCGGACCGGGTGCTGGTCATGGCCCGGGGCCGGATCGTCGAGGACGGCACGCCGGCCGGACTCATCGCCGGCACGGGCAGATTCGCCGACCTGCACCGTGCCTGGCGGGACAGCCTGGCGTGACACGCGCCGAGGGGGCCGCGGACGCCGGGACGCGGGGGAGAGGGGTCCGCGCCGGGACGCGCGTCAAGGGGATCGACGCGTACGAGGATCCCGGGGTGCCCGACTGCCGTGGCGGGGCGAGGTACTTGTGGTGGCTGGTCGGGCGGCAGGGGGCGCGGAGCGCGGCGGGGGCGCTGATCGCCAGTGTGTGGATGGTGCTGCTGGCGGCGACGCCGTACCTGATGTCGCGGGCGGTCGACGAGGGCGTGCAGACGGGTGACACGGGCGCGCTGGCCGGGTGGTGCGCCGCTCTGGTCGCCTTCGGCGGTCTGTCCGCCCTGCTGGGCGTCATGCGGCACCGCACGATGACGCGGGTGCGGATGGACGCCAACTTCCGCACCGTGAAGGTCGTCGTGGGGCACGCGGTGCGGCTGGGTGCCGCGCTGTCGCGGCAGGTGGGCGCGGGGGAGGTGGTCACGATCGGCGTGGGTGACGTCCAGACGATCAGCCAGGCACTGACGGCCGTCGGCCCCGGGGTGGGCTCGGTCGTCGCGTATCTGACGGTCGCCGTGCTGCTGGTGCCGGTGTCGCCGCTGATCGCCGCGCTGGTGCTGCTCGGCATCCCGGTGATCGTGCTGCTGGTGGGGCCGCTGCTGGGCCGGTTGCAGGGGGCGGAGACCGAGTACCGGGAGCGTCAGGGGGTACTGACGGAGCGGATCGGCGACCTGGCCGGTGGGCTGCGGGTCCTCAACGCGCTCGGCGGCAAGGGCCTGGTCGGCGACGCCTTCCGCGCGGACTCGCTGCGGCTGCGCGAACAGGGCTACCGGGTGGGCTCGGTGACCAGTTGGGTGCAGGCGCTCGGCGTGGGGCTGCCGACGTTGTTCCTGGCCGTGGTGACCTGGCCGGCGGCCCGGCTCGCGGCCCGGGGCGAGATCAGCGTCGGCGAACTGGTGTCGGTGTACGGCTATGTCGCGGTGCTGGTGGGCCCGGTGTCGTTCTGGGTGGAGTGCGGCTACCAGATCAGCCGCGGCCTGGTGGCCGCGCGCCGCGTCGTACGGTTCCTGCGGCTGGAGCCCCCGGCGGACAGCGGCACGAGTGACGCCCCGGCCGGGCCGTCCGTGCTGCACGACCCGGAGTCCGGGGTGCGGGTCCTGCCCGGCCGCCTGACCGCGCTGGCCTGCGCCCACCCGGCCGACGCGGCGGCCGTCCTCGACCGGCTCGGCCGTTACGTCCCGTCGGACGCCACCTGGGGCGGCCTCCGCCTGGACGAGATCGCGCTGCACGACGTACGGGAGCGGATCCTGGTCGCCGACCACGAGGCCGACCTGTTCGCCGGGCCGTTGCGTGAGCTGGTCGGAGGGCGGTGGGGGCCACAGGGGCGGGCTGAGGATGCCGGCCGGTGGGGGGCGGAGGACCCGTGCGGGACCACCGACCGAGCGGCGTCCACGGGCCCGGGCGGGACCACCGGCCGGCCGGCGTCCACGGGCCCGGGCGGGAGCACGAACCGGAGACAGCCGACAGACCTGGACGGGGACGCCGGCCGTTGGGGGGCGGAAGACCCGGGCGGGACCACCGACCGAGCGGCGTCCACGGGCCCGGGCGTGAGCACGGGCCGGAGATGGCCGGCAGACCTGGACGGGGACGCCGGCCGGCCGGGGCCGGGCGGGCGGGGTGAGGACGCGCTGCGGTGGGCCCTGCACGCGGCTGCCGCCGACGACATCATCCTCGGTCTGCCCGAGGGGCTCGACTCGGTGGTGGACGCCCAGGGCCGCAGCCTGTCCGGCGGTCAGCGCCAACGCGTGCGGCTGGCGCGGGCGTTGCACGCCGACCCCGAGGTGCTGCTGGCCGTGGAACCCACGTCGGCGCTGGACGCCCACACGGAGGCCACGGTCGCCGACCGGCTGCGGGCCGCCCGTGCGGGCCGTACGACGGTGCTGACGACGACGTCCCCGCTGGTTCTGGCCCGCGCGGACACGGTGACGTACCTGCACGGGGGCAGGGTGGTCGCCACGGGCGCCCATCACGACCTCCTGGACCGCGAACCGGGCTACCGGGCGCTGGTCGCGCGGGACGCGGACGGGGCCGACAGGGCCGACGGGGCCGACGGGACTGACGGGACTGACGGCGAGAGGGTGCCCGGGCCGGCGGGGCCGGACGGGGAGCGGGTGCCGGGGCCGGGCGGGGAGTGGGTGGCCGGGCCGGCCGGTGAACAGGTGACTGAAGGACCGGTGCGATGACGACGGCGGCGACGGAACCCCCGGAGGAGAGGGCCACGGCCGAACCCCTGAGCCGGGCGACGGCCGAGTCATCGTCCGGCGCGCCGCCCGAGGCACCGTCTGGCTCACCGGACGACGCGTCAGGCGGCGCGCCGGACGACGCACCGACTGGCTCACCGGACGACGCGTCAGGCGGCGCGCCGGACGACGCACCGCCCCATGCAACGGACGACGCGTCAGGCGGCACGACTGACGACCCGTCGGACGACCCACCGGTCGCCGCAACGGTCAGCGCACCCCCCGACGCGACAGTCGACGCACCGCCCCACACCGCGGACGTCACGGCGGTCGCCGTGACGGACGGCCCTCCGGCCGACGCACCGGACGACCCACTGCTCGGCGCGGCGGACGCCCCCGCGGCATCCGGCTCCGGCCACCTTCCCGTAGCCACCCGCCGTGACGTGCGGCGGGCCGCCGTCGGGTTGGTGCGGGCGGACGGGCGGGCCTTCGGCATCGTCCTCGCCCTCAACTCTCTCGCCGCGGCGGCCGGGCTGGCCGGGCCGTGGCTGCTCGGGCGGATCGTCGACGAGGCGCGGGCCGGCGGCGGGGTCGGTGCCGTGGACCGGATGGCGCTCGCCATCCTGCTGTGCACCGTGGCGCAGTTGCTGCTCGCCCGCTGGGCCCGTTACGTCGGTCACCGCTTCGGGGAGCGCACGCTGGCGCGGATCCGGGAGGGGTTCGTGGACCGGGCGCTGGCGCTGCCCGCGTCCGTGGTGGAGCGGGCGGGGACCGGAGATCTGACGGCGCGCGGCACCGCCGACGTGACCGCGGTCGGCACGACGCTGCGGGACGGCGGCCCCGAACTGCTCGTGAACGCCGTGCAGGCGCTGTTCATGATGGGCGCGGTCTTCGCCCTGGACCCGCTGCTCGGCCTGGTCGGCGTGCTCGGACTCACGCCCGTTCACATGGCCATGCGGTGGTATCTGCGCCGGGCCCGGGACGGCTACCTCGCCGAGGGCGCGGCCACCTCGGACGTGGCGGAGATCCTCGCGGCGACCGCGTCGGGCGCCCGCACGGTCGAGGCGTTCGGGCTGCGGGAGCAGCGGATCGCGGCGAGCCGTGACGCGTTGGAGACGTCCCGGCGCACCCGCTTCCGCACGCTGTTCCTGCGCTCGGTGCTCTTCCCGTCGGTGGAGATGTCGTACGTCCTGCCGGTGGCCGGTTGTCTGCTGGTGGGCGGGCTGCTGCACGCGCGGGGCGCGGTGTCGCCGGGCACGGTCGTGGCGGCGGCCCTGTATCTGCACCAGCTGAGCGCGCCCGTGGACGAGATCCTGATGCGCGTCGAGCAACTGCAGAGCGGCGGCGCGGCGTTCGCCCGCGTGGAGGGTCTGGCCCGCGTCCCGCGCCCCGCCGGAGAGCACACTTCACCCGCCGCGTCGCCTCCCCTTCCCTCCGGCGACCGCATCGACGTGACCGGTGTGCGCTACGCCTACGACCGGGGCGGCGAGGTACTGCGGGGGGTCGATCTGACGGTGCGGCCCGGGGAGCGGCTGGCCGTCGTCGGGCCGTCCGGGGCGGGCAAGACCACGCTGAGCAGGCTGCTGGCGGGGGTGGACGCGCCGACCTCGGGCACGGTCACGGTCGGCGGCGTACCGGTCGTCGCCCTCGGCCCCGAGGCACTGCGCCGCCAGGTCGTCCTGGTCACGCAGGAGCACCACGTCTTCCTCGGCACCGTCCGCGACAATCTGCGCATAGCCGAACCGACCGCCGGCGACGAGGAGTTGTGGGCCGCGCTGGAGGCGGTCGGCGCGGCGGACTGGGTGCGCGAACTGCCCGTCGGCCTGGACACGCCCCTGGGACAGCGGGGGCACCCGGGCCACCGCCCGGACGGTTCGGCCGCCCAGCAGCTCGCCCTGGCCCGGGTGGTGCTGGCCGACCCGCACACCCTGATCCTCGACGAGGCGACGGCCCTGCTGGACCCGACGACCGCCCGGCACACGGAGCGCGCGCTGGCGGCCGTACTCGGGGGACGTACCGTCATCGCGATCGCGCACCGGCTGCACACCGCGCACGACGCGGACCGGGTGGCGGTGATGGAGGGCGGGCGGCTCACCGAACTGGGCACGCACGACGAGCTGGTGGCGGCGGGGGGCGCGTACGCCGCGCTCTGGCACTCCTGGCACGGCGACCGGCCGCACCCCGGCCCGGCCCGCGCAGACCGCCCGACCGACCGCCCCCACGCCGACCGGGCCTCCGCGCACCGGGCCACCGCCGACCGGCCCTCCGCGGACCACGGCCCCGCCGACCGGCCCTCCACAGACCGCCCGGCCGACGGCACCTGACCCGGCCGACCGCCCCGCGCCCGACCACCACACCCGCCCCTGCCGACCGCCCCGCGCCCGACCACCCGGCCCGCGCCCCGACCGACCGCCCGGGCCCGACCGCCGCGCACGCCCGAGCGACCGTCCAGCGTCCGGCCCCGGACCACCCGCGCCGCCCTCCGACCACCCGCCCCGCACCCCACCGACGGCCCCGACCCGGCCTCGACTGCCGACCGCGGCCCCGGCACGAGCGTCGCCCGGGGCGCCGCGCCGCGTCCCCGGACGGACCCGCCCGCCCCACTGTCACACCGTGTCCGTATAGCGAACATGACCCCCCGGTCAACGAACCGTTTCCAGCCAACTTGCTGACGCGCTCCTGACAAATCCGCGATTCTCCTGCCACGCTTCCCCCGGCCGCTGTACAGCAACCCCACAGCACCACCGTTCAGCGCTGCGCGGCGGCCGATGCTCGCGCACTTGGTTCTGCGTAACACCTCGTTGTGCCCGGACGGCTCGTCAGCCGACCGGTCTCCCCTGGCCGTGCAGTCCGCGGCCACGCAGAAGGAGTCAGTGTTGAGAACAGGGTCCTCCCACAGACGCACCTCCCACACCGCGGCCGTCGCCCTGGCCGGTGTCGCCGCTCTGATCGCCGCGGCCGTCCAGACGGGCACCGCCAGCGCCGCGCCCCAGCAGGCCACGAAGGCCGCACCGGGCTCCGAGTCCGTACGGCTGTCGCCCTCGCAGCGGGCGGAACTGATCCGGCAGGCCGACGCCGGCAAGGCGGAGGCCGCTCGCGACCTGGGCCTCGGCGCCAAGGAGAAGCTCGTCGTCCGTGACGTCCTCAAGGACCGCGACGGCACCGTGCACACCCGCTACGAGCGCACCTACGACGGCCTGCCCGTCCTCGGCGGCGACCTCGTCGTGGAGACCTCCAAGGCGGGCGTCACGAAGGACGTCGTCAAGGCCACCCGCGCCGCCGTGAAGCCGGCGACGACGAAGGCCGCGCTGCCCGCCGCCGAGGCCAAGCAGCAGGCGCTGGGCGTGGCGAAGGCGGCGAAGGCGAAGAGCCCCGCCGTCGACCGCGCGCCCCGCAAGGTGATCTGGGCGGCCGACGGCAAGCCGGTCGTGGCGTACGAGACGGTCGTGGGAGGCCTGCAGCACGACGGCACCCCGCAGGAGCTGCACGTCGTCACGGACGCCACCACGGGCAAGAAGCTGTTCGAGTGGGAGGCCGTCGAGACCGGGACGGGCAACACGGTCTACAGCGGCACGGTCAACCTCACCACCACGCAGTCGGGTTCGACGTACAACCTGACCGACGGTGCGCGCGGCGGTCACAAGACCTACAACCTCAACCACGGCACCTCGGGCACCGGCACGCTGTTCTCCGGTCCCGACGACGTGTGGGGCAACGGCAGCCCGTCCAACCTGGAGTCGGCCGGCGCCGACGCCCACTACGGCGCGGCGCTGACCTGGGACTACTACAAGAACGTGCACGGCCGTACCGGCATCCGCGGTGACGGCGCCGCCGCCTACTCGCGGGTCCACTACGGCAACAATTACGTCAACGCGTTCTGGCAGGACAGCTGCTTCTGCATGACGTACGGCGACGGCTCGGGCAACGCCAACCCGCTGACGTCGATCGACGTGGCCGGTCACGAGATGAGCCACGGCGTCACCGCCAACACGGCGGGCCTGGTCTACTCGGGCGAGTCCGGCGGCCTGAACGAGGCCACCAGCGACATCTTCGGCACGAGTGTCGAGTTCTACGCCAACAACGCCTCCGACGTCGGTGACTACCTCATCGGCGAGGAGATCGACATCAACGGCGACGGCACGCCGCTGCGCTACATGGACAAGCCGAGCAAGGACGGCGCGTCCAAGGACTCCTGGTACTCGGGCATCGGCTCGGTCGACGTGCACTACTCGTCCGGTCCGGCGAACCACTTCTTCTACATGCTGAGCGAGGGCAGCGGCACCAAGACCATCAACGGTGTCACCTACAACTCGCCCACCGCGGACGGCCTTCCGGTCACCGGCATCGGCCGCGCCAAGGCGGAGAAGATCTGGTTCCGCGCGCTGAGCACGAAGTTCACGTCGACCACCAACTACGCGGGCGCCCGGACCGGCACCCTCGCGGCGGCCGGTGAGCTGTACGGCACGAGCAGCGCCGAGTACAAGGCCGTGCAGGACGCCTGGGCGGGCGTCGCCGTGGGCACCCGCTCCGGCGGCAGCACGGGCACCACGTTCGACAGCACCGCCGACGTGTCGATCCCGGACAACGGCGCGGCCGTGACGTCCTCGATCACCGTGTCGGGCCGCGCGGGCAACGCGCCCAGCAACCTCCAGGTCGCGGTGGACATCGTGCACACCTGGCGCGGTGACCTGGTGGTGGACCTGGTGGCCCCGGACGGGACCGCGTACCGCCTGAAGAACTCCAGCGGCTCCGACTCGGCGGACAACGTCAACGAGACCTTCCTCGTCAACGCCTCCTCCGAGGTCGCCAACGGCACCTGGAAGCTGCGGGTCCAGGACGTGGCGTCGCAGGACACGGGCTACATCAACGGCTGGGCGCTGACCTTCCCGTAACCCGGGAAGACCGCAGAGCCGTAGTGCGGCCGTGAGGCCGTAGACGCTGAGCGTCTCTGGAACAGGGCGCCGCCCCGGTGGTTCAACTCCCCGGGGCGGCGCCTGCTTTTTGCCAGAGCATTACGCGTCCGCTGTTGCCGCTTTACAGAGGTCAGCCGCGTTCACATCGCCACACCGTTCACCAGAACGACTGTTTTCAGCCAATGTTACTTGAGGGTCATGACATGTACGTGCCGCGAATGTCAGGCTTCCGTCACTCGCCGCACAACCTCACCCCTCAACTCCGGCACGGTGCCCCACACACGGGCCGGATCTCCCCCCACGAAGGAGTTTGTGTGTCCCCCCACTACGCGCGTAACAAGCGCATCACGCTGGCCATCGCGACCACCGTCGCGGCCGGCGCCCTGCTCGCCACCGGTGTGACCACCAGCGCGAGCGCCCAGAACGCCACCGGCACCACCGCCCGGCCCGCCCTCGCGGGCGCGCCGGTCCTGCTGTCGAAGGCCGAGCGCACCGCGCTCATCCGCGAGCAGCAGCAGGCCGCGTCGCAGACGGCCCGCGAGATGGGCCTCGGCGCGCAGGAGAAGCTGGTCGTCAGAGACGTCGTGAAGGACGCCGACGGCACGGTCCACACGCGCTACGAGCGCACCTACGACGGTCTGCCGGTCCTCGGCGGGGACCTCGTGGTCCACACCACCGAGTCCGGTACGACGAAGGGCGTCACCAAGGCCACGAAGGCCGCCGTCGAGGTGGCCTCCGTCAAGGCCGGCGTCCCGGCGGCCAAGGCCGAGCGGCAGGCCGTGGCCCTCGCGAAGAAGGCCGGCTCGGAGAGCACCGGGGCGAGCGAGGCCCCGCGCAAGGTCGTCTGGGCGGCCGACGGCAAGCCCGTCCTGGCCTACGAGACGGTCGTCGGGGGCCTTCAGCACGACGGCACCCCGAACGAGCTGCACGTCATCACCGACGCGGCCACCGGCAAGAAGCTCTACGCGTACCAGGGCATCGAGACCGGCAGCGGCAAGAGCCTGTACTCCGGCGAGGTCACCCTCGGCACCACGCAGTCGGGCTCGGAGTACAACCTGACCGACGCGGGGCGCGGCGGTCACCGCACGACCAACCTGGCCCGCTCCACCTCGGGCGCGGGCACCCTGTTCACCGACGCGGACGACGCGTGGGGCACGGGCACCGCCTCCAGCGACCCGGGCGACCAGACCGCGGCCGTGGACGCCGCCTACGGCGCCCAGATGACCTGGGACTTCTACAAGAACGCCTTCGGCCGCAGCGGCATCAAGAACGACGGCCAGGCCGCCTACTCGCGGGTCCACTACGGCAACAGCTACGTCAACGCGTTCTGGGACGACAGCTGCTTCTGCATGACGTACGGCGACGGCTCGGGCAACACCCACCCGCTCACGTCGCTCGACGTCGCCGGCCACGAGATGTCGCACGGCGTCACCTCCAACACCGCGGGCCTGAACTACTCGGGCGAGTCCGGCGGCCTGAACGAGGCGACCAGCGACATCTTCGGCACCGGCGTGGAGTTCGCCGCGAACAACCCCGCCGACGCCGGTGACTACCTCATCGGCGAGGAGATCGACATCCGCGGCGACGGCAGCCCGCTGCGGTACATGGACAAGCCCAGCAAGGACGGCAGCTCCGCGGACGCCTGGTCCTCGTCCGTGGGCGGCATGGACGTGCACTACTCGTCCGGTGTCGCGAACCACTTCTTCTTCCTGCTGTCCGAGGGCAGCGGCAAGCGGACGGTCAACGGCGTGGAGTACGACTCGCCCACGTCCGACGGCTCCACGGTCACCGGCATCGGCCGGGACAAGGCGCTGCAGATCTGGTACAAGGCGCTGACCACGTACATGACGTCGACGACGAAGTACGCGGCGGCCCGCCAGGCGACCCTGAAGGCGGCGACGGACCTGTACGGCGCCGACAGCACCGAGTACAAGACGGTCGCGGCGGCCTGGTCCGCCGTGAACGTCGCCTGACGCTCCCGGCGTTCGGCGGGCGGCACCCGGAGCACCACGCTTCCGGGTGCCGCCCTACGCTATGGCCTCATGTCCTTCACGTACGACGACGTCGGCGCCACCCGCAAGCAGGGCTTCTGCCCGCCGGGCTTCCACTCCCTGCACGTGCGCACGCGCCTGGGCGAGGGCCACGACGTGTTCCGCCGGGCGGCGGAGGCGGTCCTCACCTGGGAGATGCACCGCACGCTCGGCGTCGGCATCACCGCGAGCGCGGACCGTGCCGCGCCCGGCGTCGACGTCACCGTGTCCCTGGCCGGGGTGATCAAGGCGCCGTGCCGGGTGGTGTGGACGGTGGAGGAACACCGCCGGGCCGGCTGGGCGTACGGCACGCTGGCGGGCCACCCGGAGAGCGGCGAGGAGGCCTTCGTCGTGGACCGCACGGGCGACGGCACGGTCTGGCTCACGGTGTCCGCGTTCAGCCGCCCCGCCAAGTGGTACGCGAAGGCGGGCGGCCCGGCGACCCGCGGTTTCCAGCACGCGTACGCGCGCCGCTGCGGGAACGTGCTCCGTCAGCTGTCCACGGAGGTCAAGGACTGACCACCGCCGCGGGCATCCGGCCGCCGGCCCACCGCACGGGCCGGCGGCCGGGTGCGCGACCGGCTCACCTCATCAGCACCCCGGCCGCGTCCACCACGTCGTCCGACGGGACCGCCACCAGGCCGAGTTCCGCGCCGGAGGCGAGCCGGGGGTGCGCCGGCAGGATGCGGACCGTGTAGCCGTAGGGGCCCGTGCGGTCCAGGGAGAGCGGGCCCTCGTACATCCGGCGTCCGTCCTGGTCGGGGCCGCCCGACGGTTTCAGCGGCACGGACCTCGCGTCGGTGATGCGGTCCTCGGAGTCGACCCGCCCGGACACGGCCTGCACGTCGACGTCCTCGGGGCCGAGACCGCCGAGGCCGACCCGCACGCGCAGCCCGAGCGTCGTACCGAGTTCGGCGGTGTCCGTGGCCGCCGAGGCCTCCACGTGGTCCACGGTCACGTCGGGCCAGGCCTCGCGCACCCGGGCCTTCCACGCGGCGAGGTCGCGGGCGGCGGCCGGGGTCATGGCGCGGTGGGCGCGGGCCGCGGGTTCGTAGAGCCGCTCGACGTACTCGCGGACCATGCGCCCGGCGAGCACCTTCGGTCCGAGCAGGGACAGGGTCCGGCGGACCATCTCGATCCAGCGGTCGGGCAGCCCGCTGTGCCCGCGTTCGTAGAAGCGCGGCGCGACCCGCTGTTCCAGCAGGTCGTAGAGGGCGTCGGCCTCCATGTCGTCGCGCCGGTCCGGGTCGGTGCCCGCGTCGTCGGCGGTGGGAACGGCCCAGCCGAAGTCGGGCTGGAACCACTCGTCCCACCAGCCGTCGAGCACCGACAGGTTGAGGCAGCCGTTGAGCGCGGCCTTCATGCCGCTGGTCCCGCACGCCTCCAGCGGCCTGAGCGGGTTGTTGAGCCAGATGTCGCAGCCGGGGTAGAGCTTCTCGGCGAGGCCCATGCCGTAGTCGGGCAGGAACACGATCCGGTGCCGTACGCGCGGGTCGTCGGCGAACCGCACCAGTTGCTGGATGAGCCGCTTGCCGCCCTCGTCGGCGGGGTGCGCCTTCCCGGCGACGACGACCTGCACGGGCCGCTCGGGATGCAGCAGCAGCCCCGTCAGCCGGTCCCGGTCCCGCAGCATCAGCGTCAGCCGCTTGTACGACGGCACCCGCCGGGCGAATCCGATGGTCAGCACGTCGGGGTCGAGCACCCCGTCGATCCATCCCAGCTCGGCGGACCCGGCGCCCCGCTGCCGCCAGGAGGCGCGCAGCCGCCGCCGCACCTCCTGGACGAGTTGCTCGCGCAGGCACCGCCGCAGGTCCCAGATGTCCTGGTCGGCGATGTCGGCGACGGAGTCCCACCGGTCGATGTCGCCGACGGTGAGGGCCTCCTCGGCGCGCCGGTCGCCGATCTGCCGGGCGCCGAGCCGGAACACCTCGGGCGCCACCCAGGTGGGGGCGTGGACTCCGTTGGTCACGGAGGTGATCGGCACCTCCTCGGGGGCGAAGCCCGGCCACAGCCCCGCGAACATCTCGCGGCTGACCTTGCCGTGCAGCAGCGACACGCCGTTGGCGCGCTGCCCGAGGCGCAGGCCCATGACGGCCATGTTGAACAGGTCCGGACGGCCGCCCGGGTAGGTCTCCGTGCCGAGCCGCAGGATGCGCTCGACGTCGAGGCGGGGCAGTTCGGCCTGCGGCCCGAAGTGCCGGGCGACCAGTTCCCGGTCGAACCGGTCGATGCCGGCCGCCACGGGCGTGTGCGTGGTGAACACGGTCCCGGCCCGCACGGCCTCCAGCGCGGCGTCGAAGTCCAGCCCTGTGCCGCACAGCTCGGCGATGCGTTCGAGCCCGAGGAATCCGGCGTGGCCCTCGTTGGTGTGGAACACCTCGGGTTCGGGGTGCCCGGTGAGCCGGCAGTACGTCCGCACGGCCCGCACACCTCCCATGCCGAGCAGCATCTCCTGCAGCAGCCGGTGCTCGCTGCTGCCGCCGTAGAGCCGGTCGGTGACGCCGCGTTCGCCGAGGTCGTTTTCCTCGACGTCGGAGTCCAGCATCAGCAGCGGGACCCGGCCGACCTGGGCCAGCCAGATCCTGGCCCGCAGGGATCGCCCGCCGGGCAGGGCGAGGACGACCCGCGCGGGCGTGCCGTCGGCCTCCTCGACCTGGGTGAGCGGCAGCTCGTGGGGGTCGAGGACGGGGTAGTGCTCCTGCTGCCAGCCGTCCCGGGACAGCGACTGCCGGAAGTACCCGTGCCGGTACAGCAGCCCCACCCCGACGAGCGGCACGCCGAGATCGCTGGCGGCCTTCAGATGGTCGCCGGCGAGGATGCCGAGGCCTCCGGAGTACTGGGGCAGGGCGGCGGTGATCCCGAACTCGGGCGAGAAGTAGGCGACGGCGGCGGGGAGGTCGCCGGACTGCTCCTGGTACCAGCGGGCGCCGCCGACGTAGGCGCGCAGGTCGTCGGCGACGGCGGTGAGCCGCTGGAGGAAGCCGGGGTCCCCGGCCAGTTCGGCGAGCCGGCCCGGCGACACGCCGCCCAGGAGCCGCACGGGGTCGCCGTCCCACCGCTCGGGGTCGACGGACCGGAACAGTTCGCGGGTCTCCGCGTGCCAGGACCAGCGCAGATTACGCGCCAGATCGCTGAGGGGCCGGAGGGGTTCGGGGAGGACGGGACGGACAGTGAACCGGCGGATCGCCTTCACATTCCACCTCGGCGCGTTGGAGAGGGCGTGGTCTGCGTCCCGCCCGACAGTACCGGCGCGGACGCCGCCGACACGGGAACCGGGGCAGGCCGTAAGGGTCGAACCCGGCGCACGAGGGGCGCGGGATCCGCTCCCCCCGCGGGTCCGGACCGGGCACGCGGGGAGTGGCTCCCCGTGTCCGGAACCGGGCGGGTCTCCGGTGTGGACATACGCGTGAGTAGTTAACAAAGTGCCGGAATGCCCACTCGGCAGGGGTGGGAAGGCCCCGCCGGGAAACCCAGCAGGTACCACCCGACGACCCCGCCACCGACCACCGCAGGACCCACCTCCCCACAGCCATCCGCCCACCCACCCTCGTTTGACGCGGACAGGAGCGGTCATGCCCGCCAAGCACCACGCGCCGCCGCGACGCGGCACCACCCCCGCCCCCGAGAACGGCCGGGCGGCCACCCCGTCCGGCCGGCGGCCGGACCCGCCCGGGGCGCCGGCCGCCCCGGCCGGGCCACCGGCCCCGGTCCCCCGCACCGCCGTGGGCCGCATCCCCGTCCTGGACGTCCGCCCGGTGGTGCAGCACGGCCGCCGCCCCGCGAAGGCGGTCACCGGCGAGTCGTTCGAGATCTCGGCGACCGTGTTCCGCGAGGGGCACGACGCGGTCGCGGCGAACGTCGTGCTCACCGGCCCGGACGGCCGGCCCGGCCCGTGGACGCCGATGCGTGAGTCGGCCCCGGGCACCGACCGCTGGGGCGCCACGGTCACGGCCGGCGAGCCGGGCCTGTGGACGTACACCGTGGAGGGGTGGGGCGACCCGGTGACGACCTGGCGGCACCGCGCGGGGATCAAGATCCCGGCCGGTCTGGACACGGATCTGGTCCTGGAGGAGGGGGCGCGGCTGTACGAGCGGGCCGCCGAGGCGGTCCCGCGGGGCACCGGTCGCGGGGCCTCGGACCGCGCGGTCCTGTCGGCCGCCGTGGCGGCGCTCCGCGACGTGTCACGCCCTCCGGCGTCCCGTCTGGCGGCGGCGCTGACCCCCGAGGTGGACGCGGTGCTGGCCCGGCACCCGCTGCGGGACCTGGTCACGGCGTCCGAGCCGCTGCCGTTGCTGGTGGAGCGGGAGCGGGCGTTGTTCGGTTCCTGGTACGAGTTCTTCCCCCGCTCGGAGGGCACCCCCGAGCAGCCGCACGGCA